>CAMBEL010000115.1 GCA_945865605.1 Bifidobacterium breve | reverse complement strand
GTTCTCCAGATTCACCCAAAGAATGTCCTTGGTCATCTGCAAACCGTAGGGACTGAACGCGCACATGCGCGTTGCGAGGTCCAGCACCTCGGACATCAGGTCGGCATCTGGAATGACTCGCGATACCAGCCCCATCCTCAACGCCTCTGCCGCGTCAATTTTCCGACCGGTCAACAGCATGTCGTTCGAATGGGCGGCACCAATGAGTCGCGGAAGCAGCCAACTCGCAGCAAGTTCCGTGCTCGTCAACCCATTGACGATTCCAGTTGCATTGAACGTTGCGCTCTCTGCAGCTATGCGCATCTCTGTACCCAGCGATAGACACATACCGCCGCCATACGCTGGACCGTTCACCGCACAGATCACCGGCTGAGGCATGCGTCGCAGCGAGAGAATGAGTCGCGAATAAAACCGCATGCTGCGTTGTGCGATACGCCCTACCGTTAACCCATCGATGTTCGGAATAACTCCGTAGTCCTTCAGATCAAGCCCCGAACAAAATGCGCCACCGGCACCGGTCAACACGACTACATATGTGTCGTTGTCGTTCGCAACGTCGCGCAACGCGTCGTCAAGTTGAATCACCAGCTCTATCGACATCGCATTCAATCGCTCTGGGCGATTGAGGGTGACAACGCTGACATGTGGTCTTGGTTTGTCGATCAGAACAAGGCTCATCCTCTTACGCTGCCGCGCGGGGAGCGGTTGCCGCCACTCGGGTGACAATCTGGTGGCCTAGCGTGGGCCGGATGTATCGCCCACGGCTGCTCATTTTCGTCCCAGTGATCGCATTCGGCTTGACGATTCTCGCCGGATGCTCTACGGACGACCCAGAGGACAAGTCTGCAACCCGCGCTGGAAATACGCCGGTGAGCAACTCTGCTCCGCCGGACGAAACACCGACCACCACCACCCTTCCGATTCCGTCTTCAGCCGGCCCGCTCGGTTTGGTTAAAACGATTACGGGCGCAATCTCACCTAAATCTATAGTGGCATCGGGTCACGGCCTCGTGTTCGCGCAGAACATGATGTACAAACATTCGGTCACCGTCTATGACCGCGACGGAAACCTGGTTGCCACGATTCCCGACACCGTGCGCCTGTCCGACTTCGGAAGAGCCGACCTCCCTGAACCTGTCCAGGGCGCGCCGGTTGAAGCCGCATTCACTAAAGATGGTTCCAAAGCGTACGTCTCCAACTACTCGATGTATGGCCCGTACTTTGGCCCTGAAGGCGACGACGATTGCACGCCAAGTAGCGGGTACGACAACAGTTACCTCTATCGCATAGATACAAAAACGTTCGCGATAGACAGCGCTATCGAGGTCGGCGCTGTACCTAAGTACGTCGCAATCTCACCCGATGGGAAGTGGATCCTAGCGACAAACTGGTGCACGTTTGACCTCAGTGTCATTGACGCTGCTTCGCAAAAAGAAGTAAAACGAATACCGATCGGACCATACCCACGAGGTATCGCGATCAGTCCCGACTCGCGAACTGCTTATATCGCCGTGATGGGTGGCAGTGAGATTGCCAAGGTCGACCTCGCTAACTTTGGAGTCTCGTGGATTCGAGGCGTCGGCAGTGGTCCGCGCCACATAGTTATTTCGCCAGACGGTGCGTCGCTTTTTGTAACACTCAATTCTGAGGGCCGTGTCGCGAAAATCGACACAGCATCTGGAGCCGTCGTGGCTAAAGTCGCTACGGGCCAAGCACCGCGCAGCATGGATATTTCTACTGATGGCCAGCACGTCTATGTCGTGAACTATGAGTCCTCGACTATGTCGAAGCTTCGTACGTCCGACCTCGGCGAAGTCCAGAGTGTCAAAACTGGTTACCACCCGATCGGCGTGACGTACGACAGATCTACAGGCGCCGTGTGGGTTGCCAACTACACAGGTTCAATAATGATCTTCACTAGCGCATGACACGCAACATCGGGGTCTGAAGTGGCAGTACTTCTCGCCCTGTTCGCATCGGTGGCTTGGGGTACGGGCGACTTTCTCGGAGGACTCGCATCACGGCGCGCTGCAGCTCTCACAGTCGTCTTAACAACAGAAAGCGTTGGGGTGATCGTCGTACTTGGACTCGCCTTCTTTGTCGACGGAGACCCGACGGCACGCGACCTCTTACTGGGCGCGGCAGCAGGCCTCGCTGGAGTGGCTGGCCTCACAATGTTGTTCCGCGGATTATCGATTGGCCGCGCCAGCGTTGTGGCTCCGGTAAGCGCTGTCGGTTCTGCATTGATCCAGGTCACTTGGGGGCTATTGCATGGCGAGCACCCCGGCGGGTTAGCTCTCGTCGGAATCGTCCTCGCGCTCGGAGCCATCGGAATCGTCGCGGGCGCGGCAACGGAAGGCGAAGCGACTCACCATGGACGACGAGCACATGAACTGGGTTATGGGCTAGGCGCTGCCGTCGGTTTCGGCCTATTTCTAGTGATCATTTCCGAAACGAGCGATGCGGCCGGACTTTGGCCGTTGGTTACAGCGCGCCTCGCTCCGATCGCTGCGCTACTAATTCTTCTTCCAATTCTTCGTAAACCACTGCTCGTGCCGCGTTCGGTACTTCCGCATGCTGCGGCTGCCGGAATCGCGGATGGAGCGGCGACGGTGCTGTTGCTTGTCGCTTTGCGTGCTGGGATAATCACGCTCGTTGCGCCCGCTGCCAACCTTTACCCTGCAGTGACCGTGCTGCTAGCGCGGGCGATCCAACACGAACGGATAGGTCGCGGCCCAGCGATAGGGCTCGCGGTCGCGCTCGTGAGCATCGTACTGATCGCAGTCTGACCCCCCCCCACCCCTCGAGCGTTTGTCGTGTAGCGCACGGTGGGATCAGCGATGGCGGCGACCTTCGTGCCCGTTGAGGTCGCAAAAGTTTTCTCAAATAAATCTTGATTAGAACTTGACAGGGCGAACATTTGTTCGTAGCATGGGTCTTGCAGGTCAGGAACACTCGACTCCACAGAGTCCAGCTAGTCATCTCGCTTAGTGCCCACCGAAGTATCGGGTTCGGGTTAGCGGGTCGAAGCAGACGTTGGGAGTCTTGTGGTGCATTACG
>CAMBEL010000114.1 GCA_945865605.1 Bifidobacterium breve | reverse complement strand
AGCGAGGCTCTAGATGGTCAGCCGATCGGACGGTTTCGGCAACTACAGGGTCATGTGCCACAGGTTTGGACTCCCCACTTAACGGACAGCGAATAGTTCCCGAGGGATGGGGCTCTGGTCAAACCCTGCGATTTTTACCTCGCGACCAGGCGCGCTGCATTGGCTTCTTCGAATCCGAGCAGATACCTCTTCCAATCCATGCCCCCTCCGAACCCCGTAAGACTCCCATCGGATCCAATAACTCGATGGCACGGAACCACGATCGCTAGCGGATTGCGTCCATTAGCGCCCCCGACAGCGCGGCCTGCACTCGGACGGTTGATGCGCGCGGCTTGCTCTCCATACGAGATGGTCTGCCCGTAGAGAATGCTGCGAAGCGCCATCCATACCTCAAGTTGAAATGGTGTTCCCTGCGGAGCAAGAACAAGGTCGAAGTACATCCTCGTTCCACTGAAGTACTCATCTAGTTGACGGGCGACCGGATCAAGGGCTTCATCGTTACGCGTCCAACTGTCGTCGGGGGCTACGTCACCTTGCATGAATTCCAATCGGAAAAGCGCCCCGTCTTCGAGAGCCGCAAGACGCAAGTTCCCCACTGGACCCACATAGTTCGCCCAAACAATCGTCAATACGAACCCCACGGCTGTCTCATTTTGATGCCCAACATTGCATACACATGGAATGCGTTCTACAGCATTTCTCGAGGTCCCGTATTGTGCGACGATGCAGCGTGCGAATCGACGATGTCATACGCGAAGCCGCTGAAGCCACGCCCAACAATCTCGCTCTCGTTACCGATCAGGGTGCAGTGTCCTTTGGCGAACTCTTGGCCCGCGTCGAAACGTTGGGTATAGCGGTCGAACGCGTGACAGAACCTGGCGACCGCGTGGCGATACTTGCAGAGAATCGTGCCGAGTATGTCGAGGTCTATTACGCGGTTCCCGCTGCGCGCCGCATCCTCGTGCCCTTGAACCATCGGCTCCACGCAAGTGAATGGACTGATCTTCTGCACCGCTCAGGCGCACGCATGCTCATTGCGGAACCGGAGTTGCTCGCCCGTCTCAACGACGGAGAATCCTTACCAAGCAGCGTCTCCACGCTTGTGACACTTCCGGCCCAGAAAGGCACATCAGCCCGTTGGTGTGACCCACAACCGACCGGCTCCATTCAACGCAACGCTGGTAGTGCGCCGGCGCTAGGAGACCGCGACGTTGCATGGCTGCTGGGCACATCTGGAACAACGGGATCTTCAAAGCTTGCAATGCTCACGCACAGCTCGCTTCTGGCGGCCGTCGAAATAGCGCTCGTCGCGCGTCCCGTTGGGGACAATGACGTGTTACTCACGCCCTTCCCTCTTTGTCATGTGGCTGGTTACAACGTGATTGTCATGCATCGTCGCGGTAGGCCAGTCATTTTGATGCAGCGCTTTGATCCCGTGGAGTTAGCGAGGCTGGTAAAAAAACATCAAGTAACCATGCTTTCTTTGGCGCCGACGATGATCGGAATGTTGCTCGATAGTCCCGACGTTAAGGACGCTGATCTCGGTTCCGTACGCATGCTTGGTTACGGTGCCTCCCCCATTTCGGGTCCGGTGTTGAAACGAGTAGTAACCAGATGGGATTGGGACTGCTCGCAGGGATACGGAATGACAGAACTCTCAGGCAATGCCGTATTCCTCGGACCACGTGAACATCGTTCGGCGGCCGAAGGAGATGTCCGCCTACTCAATGCAGCAGGATTGCCCGCGCCGGGTGTCGAACTGCGCTTAAGCCCTGACAACTCTGAAATCTTGGTGCGCTCACCACAGGTGATGCCTGGATACTGGGAAGACGAGGAAGCGAGTTCGGTTGCGCTTCAAGATGGCTGGCTGCATACCGGGGATATTGGCCGTATCGATGCTGATGGCTTGTTGACAATTGTCGACCGCGCGAAGGATGTCATCGTGACGGGAGGGGAAAACGTCGCATCCCGCGAGGTCGAAGAGATTCTGTTGCTGCACCCTGCCGTTCACGATGTCGCTGTCGTCGGACTCCCCAATGACAAATGGGGGGAAATCGTATGTGCCGTAGTTGTCATCGTCGACGGGTCGGATTTAGATGAAGTCGACTTAGGCAGCGAGATTGTGGCGGTCGCACGCGAGCATCTTGCAGGTTTCAAGGTTCCACGGGAGGTCGTTTTCGTCACGGAATTGCCGCGCAATGCTGCGGGGAAAGTGCTCAAAAAGAATCTTCGTAATCAACTCGCTGAGCATGATTGACAAAGGCTTCGGTACCCTTCTCCAATGACCGACCTCGGCTACATGGCGTTCGACGCCGACAACCATTACTACGAAGCCCTCGACGCGTTTACGAGACATCTGGATCCGCGCCATGGCCCCCGTACCGTTCAATGGTGCGAAGTAGGCGGACGCAAGTACCACGTCGTTGGTGGGCGCGTAAGTCATGCGGTGAACAATCCGACCTTCGATCCAATTGCGAAACCAGGAGCGCTGCACGACTACTTCCGAGGTAACCCAGACCAACGTCTGCCATATGAGTTCTTACGTGAGCGTGAACCGATTCCAGCCGAATACCGCGACCGCGATGCGCGACTTGAAGTCATGGAAGCGCAGGGATTAGGCGCGTGTTGGATGTTTCCTACCCTCGGGATGCTCTACGAAGAACTCTTGAAGCACGACCCCGAGGCAGTAACTATCACGTTCACTGCGTTCAATCGGTGGATCGAAGAAGATTGGGGGTTCGCGTACCGCGACAAGATATTTGCTGCTCCGTATTTGAGTCTCACCGATCTTGACTGGGCGATCGATGAGCTGGAATGGGTGATCGACGCGGGAGCACGAATCATCGTTATGCGCCCCGCTGCTCAGTTCACGCGCAACGGCCCGCGCACTCCAGCGGATCCGGAATTCGACCCCTTCTGGGCACGAGTTCAGGAAGCCGGGATCACTGTCGTTGTCCATGCCGGCGATTCCGGACAGAGTGCGAACGGCTATGCGCCCGACGGATTCGCGGCCACGTTCGACGCAGCGAATCGACCGAGTATCAAAATGTTGCATATAGAACGCGCCATCTACGACTACCTGGCGTCGTTAATCTTCGACCGCTTCTT
>CAMBEL010000113.1 GCA_945865605.1 Bifidobacterium breve | reverse complement strand
CCAACGCAACTTCCTGGTCGGCGGCTTGGCGCTCGCGGCCCAGGTGACGTCGCTCGTCGGCGATTTCCTCCTTAATTCGCTGGCGTTTTGCTCGTGTGCGTATCAATCGTTGTTCTAGAGCGAAAAGATCGGACTCAAGCCCAACACGTGGGTCGTTCGCGGGCGCAGCGGCCGGCTGTGCCGATGGAGGCGGTGGCAGTGGAGGCGGCGCGAGCGCCGCTGCGAGGTCGGAGCGCGCCAGTTCAAGTTCCGAAGCGAGTCTTTGGATTTCGCTTTTGGAGATGGCGATCTCTACGCTTGCTGCTTCGCGACCCGCTCGGGCATCTATGAGATCAGCTTCTAGAGAGGACACGCGTTCGTTCTCAAGCACGGGTTCCGGTGCGTCGGTATCGGCATCGACCTCAAATGGTTCTTCCGGTTGTTCCCCAACTGCCGGCTCCGCTTCCACTGGTGAGTCAGGAGAGAAGCTTTCGGCCACGGTGGACGGTGCGCTTCCAATTAGGAATTCGGTATAACTATGGAAACCAGCTTTGCGCAGAGCGTCGCCTTCAGCCGGTAGCGCCGCCTGCAGTTTGCGGCGATGCGATGGAAAGCCGAGCGGTCGATCGATTACCGCTAACAGGCGTTCGCTCTCCGCATGGAGTTGGCTGATCTCGTCGGCTGCATCCAGCGTGGGTTCAGGCCTGGGTTCACCCACTTCGCGTTCATCCACTTTGACTCGAGGGATGGTTGGATTGTCGTTAGTGAGAACCGCCTCGTTATTCGAGGCTTGTTCGACCGGGGAAATTTCTTCGCTGCGGCGCGGCAGAAACGTGTCGTCCACGCTCTGAGTAGTCATAAGGGAAGTCCCAGCATTTCGTTCTTGCCTCCCGGGTTACGCACCCGTTCTCTGGGTACCAGTCTTACCCAAAAATCTAAGCTCATGATCGGCACCATTCTGCGGCGGGTTTAGGACCGTTCTCGCACCGAATTAACCATTCCGGCAATATTTGTTGCCGAGTTGACCCCGACCAAGCCTTCAGTCCGCGGTATCTTCGGTCGATAGGTCCCGCAAGGAGAGAGCATGCTGTCAAGTCAGGCGCGGGTCTTAGGTGAGTTTCTCGTAGAACGTCACGTCTTGAGTCGTGATGATCTCGCACTTGCTACGGCCGAGTCGCGAAGGACTGGAGATCCGTTACCAGCGGTGCTGGAGCGCGATGGACTTGTTTCGGAGAAGGATTTGACAGCTGCGATTGCCGAGACGGTTGGCATGAGGTTCGTCGACTTTACTGAGCACGCCGTGCACCCCGATGCTGCGGTGATGGTTCCCGAGGCAGTAGCGCGTGAGCACACGGCCATCGGAGTCGACTTCGATGGGCCGCGACTCGTTGTCGCATTCCCCGACCCCGGTAACGACGCGGCAGTTGCTGCAGTCGGTGCATCGAGTGGGTATGAGATAGCTCCTGCGGTTGGATACCGGTACGAGATTCAGAACGCGATCGATTCGGTTTTCGGCGAAGCCGCACCGAACCTCGACACGTCCATCGGGGTTTTTAAAGATCCCACCGATCCGGATGGCATAAACATCAATCAACTGCTCGCGATGGTTGTTGAGCAAAATGGTTCCGACTTGCACCTCGCCGCGGGTAGTGCGCCGGTAATTCGAGTACACGGCGAACTGTGTCTAGTGCCGGGCGTGGACAAACTCAACGGGTCGCAGATACGCGAGATGGTGTATGCGATCCTTACGCAGAAGCAGCGCGAGAAATTTGAAAACGATCTAGAACTTGACTGTTCGTACACGCTCCCCGGACGAAGTCGCTTCCGCGTGAACGTTTTCTTGCAGCGAGATTCGGTTGGTGCAGTGTTGCGCGCCATCCCTTATCAGATCGTGGACTTCGACTTACTCGGTCTCCCGCCCGCTGTAAAAAAATTCGCCGAACTACCGCGCGGACTCGTCCTGGTGACCGGTCCTACGGGCTCTGGGAAGTCAACGACGTTGGCATCTCTTGTTGACATCATCAACCGCGAAAAAGCCCTTCATATCATGACCGTGGAGGACCCAATCGAGTTTCTCCATGCGCACAAACGCGCTGTGGTGAACCAGCGCGAAGTTGGAGAAGACACGCATTCTTTCTCCGAAGCGCTGCGCCATGTTCTCCGCCAAGACCCGGACGTGATACTCGTCGGAGAAATGCGGGATCTGGAAACGATCTCTACGGCATTGACTGCAGCAGAGACCGGCCATCTCGTATTCGCGACACTGCACACGCAGGATGCGCCACAGTCAATTGACCGCATTATCGATGTATTCCCTAGCCACCAACAGCAGCAGATTCGCGTGCAACTCGCATCTTCGTTGCAGGGCATAGTCACTCAACAGTTATTGCGTACCCCCGACGGCACCGGACGCGTAGTTGCGTCGGAAGTACTAGTGGCTACGCCTGCAGTGCGAAACCTGATTCGTGAGGGAAAGATCTACCAGATTTACTCCCTGATGCAAGCAGGTGCCAAGTGGGGGATGGTCACAATGGACCAAGATCTCGCCTCCCTCGTTCGAAGCGGCCGAATTTCGCTGGAAGTGGCGCTAGAGCGATGCGACAAGGAAGACGATCTACGGCGCCTAGTTCAGAACGTGGAATGGAATAGCTGATGGCAACGACATTCGCATACAAGGTTCGTGACCAGCAAGGTCAGGTAGTCGAGGGACAACTTGAAGCGGACGATGCCGAACTTGTTGTTGGCAAGTTGCGTGAGATGGGTTACACGCCCATCAAGATCGAAAAGCGCGGCGGCAATAAACTAACTGCCGATATTAAGTTGCCCGGACTCTCCGGTCGCGTTAAGACCAAGGACGTTGCGGTCTTCTCCCGGCAATTCGCAACAATGATTAACTCCGGTTTGACATTGATTCGGGCGTTAAGAATCCTCAGCGAACAGACCGAGAACCCCGCGCTGGCGCAGGTCGTTGGTGAACTGCGCTTGGACGTCGAACGTGGGAGTTCCTTGTCTGCGTCCTTGCAGAAGCATCCCAAGGTGTTCAACCGTTTGTATGTGGCCATGGTCCGGTCTGGTGAGGTCGGTGGTGTCCTGGACGCGGTGTTGCTGCGACTCGCCGACACGCTCGAAAAACAAGTTGAGTTGCGTCGCAAAGTTCGGTCTGCGATGAGTTACCCGATCGTGGTACTTGTGGTTTGTCTCACGATCGCGTCCGC
>CAMBEL010000112.1 GCA_945865605.1 Bifidobacterium breve | reverse complement strand
ACACCGCTGGTCGTGACTACATTGGTCTGCGTTTACGCATACGGCACGCCGCGGTTTCGAGCAATATCCGAACCGTCCCTTGCCGTTCTTGCTGGTGCCGGTATAGGCCTTTTTTGGTCGGTGATGGTTCAACGCCGCGCACGACGCAGCGACCGCCTTGACGGCGCCAAATCAGTAACGACTGTCTCACCCGAGGCGTAGCGTCTACCGCGACACCCGAGCTCCTTCACTTCCCTCACTTCTCCCACTTCCCCCAGAGTCGCGACGCCGTCGCGGTTGATATTGATGCCGGAGGTCGAAGTGAGTGCATCGGAAAGCAAAGCCATTACTGGGTTGAATTTGGCAATCGTTTGCGGCGCCGTGTCTGGTGAGCCCGAGGTACGCGTTCTGGAATCGGGAAGACGCCTAGCGACGTTTTCATTGCGAATTCGCATTGATGCTGAACCCGCGGTTTCGGTTCCAGTGACCGTCTGGGAGCCAGCGGTATGGATCGAGGACTTGGTGAATGGCGAAGAGGTCGTCGTGGTCGGCCGTGTGCGCCGACGGTTTTTCGCATTGGCAGCGGGTGGCCGCGGTAACCGGGTAGATGTTGAAGCGACCTATGTCGGTCGGGCTAAGCAGAAGCGGCAACTTGGTTGCGCAATCCGTCGCGCTGAACAAGCTCTTGGTTCGTTGGGTGGGTGACTGCCTGGGGCGGCTGTGCTCAGCCTGCGTTGTAGACGTCTATGTATCTCCGGTAGTTCGCCGAGATTTGCGATGTGGCTGCGTCTCGCGCGAGTGATCCGTCTAGGTAACCCTTCAGTTGATCCCACCAGATGCTGCGCCCAATGGCGAAGCCGAGGTACCCGGGTACACCGGAGCCCATACGCAACCAGTGGTCGACCTTGGCATCATCTGCCCCGCGACCCAACACCACGCAACCGACACCATCTCTGCCACCGGAGCGCGTTTGTTCGGAGATCATCTCGCAGTCTTCACGCGAATCGATTCCTTCGATCTTCCAAATGTCGGCTTCGATACCGACGTTCTGCATTGCCGCTATCGCGGCCTTCATGCACCCAGGTCTTGCAACCGAGTCGTACTGCTCTTCTCCGCCAGCTGCCTTGATCTGGTGAGGCTCTCCGGGGACAAGTAGTTCCAACAGAAATTTGCGGTCGTTGGCGTGCAACCAATCCGACAGTCGCTTCAGACCAGCGAGCGACTTAGCGTTGTCTGACGCGTTGCCTTCGGTGTTGTAGCGCACCAAGATCTTGTTGAACGTCGGATTGAAATCTTCGATGTGGTTGCTGAAGTCGTCGCCATATTCAAAATCAAAATAGTCGAGCCCGGACTTTTCGACGGGCATCGCGACCGTCCAGCCGTCAGCGAGCCCCTTGCGCGCGACCTCTGTTCCGAACTGTTCGTCTACCAGCATCCCTGCCTCGCCGGCTGGAGCACCTTCTGTTTGCGCGCGCGTGAAGCCGTCGAAGATCACAGCCTTGGCATCGATAATCCGAGCGGATTCTTCGGCTGTCGGGTCACCGGGTATCCCGAACATCTTCTTCTGAAAAGAGCCTCTATGGTCGAAGGCCAAGATAAACAACTTGCGGTCGTAACCGAGTGCCATGTCTTTGCTCCCAGTGGGTAAACGTCATCGATATGTTGGTTCGGCAAGATAGCCGAGCCCCGGTCCCTAAACACGAGGGGACCCTCGGTAGAATCCTCCCAACGCCAGCGATCCCAAGGAGTGACGAGGTCTAGTGACCGAAACGTCGGAGACAAACGGGTCCCCCAAGTCCCTAGATCGTGTCGTTATTCGCTTCGCAGGGGACTCGGGCGATGGAATGCAGCTGGTAGGCGACCGCTTTACCGATGTCAGTGCGGCATTCGGGAACGACTTGGCGACCCTTCCTAACTATCCGGCCGAGATTCGTGCCCCTGCCGGAACGATCGCTGGCGTGTCTTCATTCCAGGTGCACATCGCCGATTACGACATTGTCACGCCAGGAGATATTCCGAACCTGTTGGTCGCTATGAACCCTGCGGCATTGAAGGCCAACATCGCGGACCTGGCACCCGGCTCGGCGATTATCGCTAACACCGATGCGTTCGAACCGCGCAACCTCGATAAAGCGGGTTACGAGGTAAGCCCACTTGAGGACGGCTCGCTCAACGCGTTTCGCGTGTATCCAGTTCCGATGACATCGTTGACCCTGGAAGCAGCGAAGGACACGGGGGCCAAGCCGCGCGACGCGCAGCGCTCCAAAAACTTCTTCGCATTGGGGCTCATAAGTTGGATGTACACGCGTCCGGTTGAACCGGTCTACAAGTGGATCGCTGAGCGGTTCGGCAAATCCCAGATCGTTCACGATGCCAACTTGTGCGCGTTCAAAGCCGGATATCACTTCGGCGAAACAGCGGAATTGTTCGAACATGCATACGAAGTGCAGCCGGCCAAACTGCCGCCGGGTCGTTATCGCAACATAACGGGAAATGCAGCTACAGCGTATGGATTGATCGCAGCAGGACAGCAGGCCAAGTTGCCATTGTTGTACGCCTCGTATCCGATCACTCCAGCGTCTGACATCCTCCATGAACTTTCGAAGCACAAGAACTTTGGCATTCGCACGGTGCAGGCCGAAGACGAGATTTCTGCGATAGGGATCGCTATCGGCGGAGCATTCGCCGGGCACCTCGCCGTCACGGCAACGAGTGGCCCCGGAGTAGACCTCAAGGCCGAAGCCCTAGGGCTCGCGGTGAGTATGGAGTTGCCCTTGCTCTTGATCGATGTTCAACGTGGAGGTCCATCTACGGGTTTGCCGACAAAAACTGAACAGGCCGATCTCATGCTCGCTATGTACGGGAGGCATGGCGAGGCACCGTTGCCGATCGTGTCAGCGCGAACGCCGAGCGAATGTTTTGACGCCACGTTTGAGGGTGCCCGTATCGCCATCAAGTACCGCACTCCTGTGATCGTGCTTACCGATGGATACCTTGCGAACGGTTCAGAACCCTGGCTGTTCCCCGATGTCGACGCACTCGAAGACATCTCGATTCCATTCACAACTGAGCCAAATCATCTCAACCCGGATGGTTCCGTTGAGTTCTGGCCCTATGTGCGTGACGAGGTCACGCTTGCAAGGCCGTGGGCTATCCCCGGCACGCCAGGACTCATGCACAGGATCGGCGGCATTGAGAAGGAAGACGGAACTGGCAACGTCAACTACGAGCCAGCGAATCATGAACTCATGACACGTCTGCGCGCAGAAAAGATCGC
>CAMBEL010000111.1 GCA_945865605.1 Bifidobacterium breve | reverse complement strand
TTCGTAGGGCGTCGGGCACGTTAGCCGCGCGTATCTGTGTTGGCCGCAGGCGATGTGCGATCCGCGACAAAACGTCTGGGGGCGGGCACGCGTAGGATCCTGCGCTACAAAGGATCCTGTTCGATAAGGGGAGAAAATGGCGATGGAGTATCGGCGGCTAGGAAGATCGGGATTGAAGGTGAGCGTCCTTTCATTCGGGAGTTGGGTGAGTTTTGGGACCCAACTCGGCGAGGACACCGCGCTCGAATGCATGGAGGCAGCGCACTCCTACGGCGTTAATTTTTTCGATAACGCTGAGGCATACGGAGGTGGCGAATCCGAACGGCTTGTGGGCAGCGCTATCGCAAGGTTGGGATGGGAGCGCCAGACGTATGTGATCTCGACCAAAGTGTTCTGGGGAATCAGCGGTGGCATCAACATGGCCCACACTCTCAATCGCAAATACCTGATGCATTCGATCGATGGATCTCTCGAGCGCCTTGGTCTCGATTTTGTAGACCTCATTTACTGTCATCGCGCAGACCCTGAGACCCCTATTGAAGAAACTGTCTGGGCGATGTCCGACATCATTAACAGTGGCAAGGCTCTGTATTGGGGTACATCCGAATGGGCCGCTGACGAGATCCGCTGCGCATGGGAAATTACAGAGCGACACCATCTCCATAAGCCCGTAATGGAACAGCCGCAATACAACCTTCTCTCGCGGCGGCGAGTCGACATTGAGTATGCACGGCTCTATGAAGACATCGGATTGGGCCTGACCACATGGAGCCCACTCGCGTCTGGTCTATTGACTGGCAAGTACCGCGACGGCGTCCCAGACGAAAGTAGGGCAACGCTTCCCGGATACGAATGGCTGCGCGATTACCTAACCGATGATAAGTCCAACCAAAAGGTTGCTCGGCTAGGCGAGGTAGCTAATGACCTTGGATGCACGCTCGCACAACTTTCGATTGCATGGTGCGCACGCAACCCCCACGTTTCCAGCGTGATCACTGGCGCCAGTCGCGTATCTCAAGTACACGACAACATGGGCGCGCTCGACGTGCTGGAAAAATTGGATGACGAGACGATGGCGCGCATCGCGGCGGCAGTCGCCTGAACGGACGCGGAGCACCATGACCGACACCGAATTCAGGGGTATTACGGGGGACACATGGCGTGACTCGACGCCATGGTGGCCTCCTGATCCGGAAATACCAGAAGGTGCGCCAAACATATTGGTGATCGTCCTCGACGATGTCGGTTATGCCCAACTCGGTTGCTACGGGTCTGACATCGCGACGCCCAACATCGACCGCCTCGCGGCAAACGGGGTTCGGTTGTCGCGTTTCCACACAACAGCGCTGTGTTCCCCCACGCGCTCATGTTTGTTAACTGGACGTAATCATCATTCCAACGGAATGGGCCGCGTGGCCGATCTTGCAGTCGGCTATCCGGGTTACAACGCTGTAACGCCACGCGAAAACGGCTTCCTTGCCGAGATCCTGTCGAAGAATGGCTACGTTCCACTCGCTGTCGGTAAGTGGCACCTGACACCAGAGGACGAGACGCACGCAGCCGCGCCGCGCGACTCGTGGCCGTGCGGTCGCGGGTTCCGGCATTGGTACGGCTTCCACGGCGGCGAGACCCATCAGTTCGTGCCCAGCCTTTTTCAAGACAACACGGCAATCGAACCACCCAGATCACCCGAAGACGGCTACCACCTCAGCGAGGACCTAGCCGATCGCGCGATTCAAATGTTGGGCGAGGTGCGCTCCGTAGAACCCGAGGTGCCGTTCTACATGCACTTTGCAACTGGCGCATGCCACTCCCCTCACCAGGCTCCGTCAGATTGGATCGAGAAGTACCGCGGCCGATTCGATTCGGGATGGGACGTGTGGCGTGAAAACGCGATAGCGCGCCAGATACAGATTGGTCTTCTACCCGAGGGGACACAACTATCCGCGCGCCCACCTTGGGTTCCTGCATGGGATGACCTCAAGCCGGAGGACCAAAAGGTTGCTTCGCGCTTCATGGAATGTTTTGCAGCGTTCCTCTCGCACGCTGATGCGCAGATGGGGAGAGTCCTCGATTTCGTCGAGACTTTGGGCGAAACCGACAACACGGTCGTGGTTTTGGTTTCGGACAACGGGGCATCGGCGGAGGGCGGACAGGTTGGTTCCATCAACGACAGCCGTCTTTGGAACGGGGTTCCGGCGGGGCGTCGCGAGTTGCGAGCACGAATTGACGAACTGGGAACGGTTACCAGTCATAACAACTATCCGTGGGGATGGACAATGGCCGGTAACACGCCTTTTCGCCGATGGAAGAGAGAGGTGCACGAAGGCGGCATTGCCGATCCGTGCATCGTGTCCTGGCCCGCGGGAATCGCTGCACGAGGTGAACTGCGCACACAATTCGCCCATGCGATCGATATGGTCCCGACTCTGTTGGAGTTGATCGGGATCGACCCGCCAGCGTCCATCGGCGGAGTCGAGCAGTCACCGATTGAAGGAACGAGTTTCGCCTACGCGCTCCGCGATGCCCAAGCCCCTGAACGACACATCACCCAGTACTTCGAGATGTTGGGATCACGCGCGATTTATCACGAAGGTTGGAAGGCCGTCACCTTCAAGCCATTAGGGCAGATGTATAACGATGGGATCGACCCCGATGCGCCTTTCGAAGACGACACCTGGGAGTTATTCGACACAATCAATGACCCGACTGAGTCGGTCAATATCGCCGATGCTCATCCTGCGCGCCTTGGCGAAATGATCGACCTTTGGTGGACCGAGGCGCGCCGCTACAAAGTGTTGCCGCTCGACAATCGACCTGTTGCCGCCTTACTTGCGCCGCGACGACCGTTCGATACGCGAACGCGCGCGGTTTACTGGCCGGGCGGCACGATAGTTCCCGAGACAAACGCGATTAACACGCGCGGTCGTTCGCACACAATCGTCGCCGAAGTAGACCTTGACGGCGGCGGGATCGACGGAGCGGACGGAACTTTGCTTGCAATGGGTACGGTGCTCGGCGGTTGGTCATTCCAAGTATTAGATGGATGTCTGCGGTATGTGTCGAACTTCGTTGGCAAAGAGACGTTCGTCGTGAACTCGGAACGCCGTATCAGTTCGGGAGAGCATTTGTTGTCATTCGAGTTCACGGCCAGACCCGACTCTGGAGGTACCGCGCGCCTGTTCGTTGATGGCGAGGTCGTCGGCGAGGGGGAAATCGAACGAACAACAATGGTGAGGCATTCGATAAGCGGGAATGGCATTACGTGTGGGTGGGAACAGGGGCCACCAGTCGGTGCGGGCTCTTCGGCGCCGTTCCGATTTAT
>CAMBEL010000110.1 GCA_945865605.1 Bifidobacterium breve | reverse complement strand
TAGTTCGGTTGCTGCCGAGCGAATTAGATCTAGTTACGTGGGGTTGCTTGGTGATCTTCTTCACGACATGAGCGGCGACGAGATCACGGTCCAACTGGTGGTCGACACCGCGCCGCGTTCCGACGATCCAATATCGCTCCCTGTTGCAGAGTTTGAGCGGCCCGAAGTTGATTCGCTCGCGCCCGTCACAACATCGCCTAACGCTGCAGACGAACCCCTAACGCCGTGGACGGCACTGAACACGCGCTACACGTTTGACCAGTTTGTGATTGGCGCGTCCAACCGTTTCGCGCATGCCGCTGCGTTGGCCGTGGCTGAAAACCCGGCGCGCTCTTATAACCCGCTCTTCATTTACGGCCCAGCCGGCTTGGGTAAAACGCACCTGTTGCACGCGATCGGCAACTACGTGCGAGACGTCAGCAAGTCGAGACGCGTTCGATACGTTTCTACAGAAACCATGATGAACGAGTTCGTGGACTCGATCCGAAACAACGCGGGTAACGCGTTCCGGAGGCGCTACCGCGAAGTCGACGTACTGCTTGTCGACGACATTCAGTTCTTGGAACGCAGCGTGCAACTGCAAGAAGAGTTCTTCCACACTTTCAACTCGCTGCACGGGGCAGGAAACCAGATCGTGTTGTCATCCGATCGGCCACCTCGCCAAATCCCACGCCTCGAAGACCGCCTACGCACGCGCCTCGAGTGGGGACTGATCACCGACGTTCAGCCTCCGCAGTTTGAGACACGCCTGGCGATCCTTCAATTGAAAGCTGAGTCAGAGCACCTAGACGGCATCCCTGCCGAGGTGCTGAACTTCATCGCATCCAACATCTCCGACAACGTTCGCGAACTAGAGGGTGCCCTAATCCGCGTCGCCGCTTACTCCAGTCTCAACCGTGAACCGCTCTCAGAAGAGGTCGCGCAACGGGTTCTCGCTGACATGTTGCCGGAAACGACGGGCCGGGAAATAACGCCGCAACTCATCCTGGACGAGACAGCCAAGATGTTCGGTTTTACAATCGACGACCTACGCGGCAAGAGTCGAAGGCGGCCGCTGGTTATGGCTCGCCAGATCGGCATGTACGTATTTAGAGAACTCACCGACTTCTCCTACCCGCGCATCGCCGAGGTGTTCGGGGGTCGCGACCACACGACCGTGATGCACGCCGTAGACAAGATTAAGTCGCAGATGACAGAATTTCACAGCGTGTTCGACCAGGTCAACGAGCTAATGAGTCGAGTAAGGCTCGGAACGGTTACGTGAGCACCGCTGTCGCTAACTCAGCAAGATCCGCGCTCTTGTCCTCCCCGGTGGATAAACCTGTGCGAGCCGGTGGACATCTCTGCTCAACGGTGGAGAAGTTTTTGCTCTTGGTGTCTAGGGTGCGTGTGCCTGTGGAATCGGTGGACAACCGTGGGAAAACTATTCGTATGCTGACCTGGTCGAACGCTGGGTCATCCACAATCCACAGGACCTACTACTAGTGCTAATAGAAATAACAAATTCGTATCTTGGAGGTGGACAATGAAGTTCCGTTGCGAGCGAGACACTCTTGGCGAGGCAATTGGCACAACCCAGCGTGCTGCTGCTCAGCGCGCGGGGCTTCCCGTGCTATCCGGAATCCAGGTAACGGCCGCCGATGACTACATCGAGTTGGTGGGTAGCGATCTAGACCTAACAATCCGTGTACGCGTTCCGGCACAAGTGGATGCTTCAGGTCAAGTGGTCGTACCAGCGAAGTTGTTCGACGGGCTCACCACGCGCTTGCGTCCAGGAGCAGTGACATTCGAAGTTTCTGGTGATGACGCGAAGATTTCATCGGGCCCAGCGCGCGCAGGGGTGCGGTTGTTGCCAGGTGATGAGTTCCCGCAGTCGCCACCACCACAAGGGCCCACCGTCACGATCGACGCCGGCCCATTGGCAGAAGCATTGCGTCAGGTAATCCCTGCAGCATCTCGAGACGATGCTCGCCCGATCCTCACAGGAATACTCATCGCGGCGAAAAACAATGGGATGAGGTTGGTTGCAACGGACTCGTACCGCCTTGCAGTGAGGGATCTCGAAGGCGTTGGCTTGCTCAGCGATGGACAGAAAGTGCTTGTAGGGGCTCGCGGTCTTCACGAAGTGCAGCGCGTGTTCCCAAGCGGAGAAATACGGGTAACTCTCGGCGAGCGCGAAGTGCGTTTCGAATCGGATACCCGATCGGTAACCACGCGCCTTATCGACGGAGAATTTCCGAACTACGAGCAACTAATTCCTACAGGGTATCCAAACCGTTTGACGATTGACCGCGCAGCACTAGAAGAAGCTGTGCGCCTAATGCAGATCGTGGGCGAAGGACGCGACACGACTCCGGTACGACTTGCGATGTCGGCTGGCGGGCTCGAACTATCGGCGAACGCGCAAGAACGCGCTGATGCCGTAGAGGCACTCGAAGGTAAGTTCGAAGGCACAGACCTCACTGTTGCGTTCAATCCGCAGTTCCTGCTCGATGGGTTGCTAGCTATAGACGGCGACGAAGCGGTGCTCGAGTCAATGGATCCGCTGAAGCCAGCGACCTTGCGTGCTTCGGACAAGCCAGAGTTCATGTATCTGTTGATGCCTGTACGGATCTCCTGATCGCGTGGAAGCCGCAATGCGGCTGAGCAAGCTTTGGCTTCGCGACTTTCGATGTTACGAAGAGTTAGACATTGAGTTTGCGCGTGGATGCACGGTAGTTACGGGCTCAAATGGGCAAGGCAAGACGAGCCTGCTTGAAGCTGTCGGCTGGATAGCCACGGCGCGTTCGTTGCGCGGCGTGCTGGACGCGGCGCTCGTACGGTCGGGCGCAGAAGAAGCAATTGTGCGCGCTCAGATTTCGTACGCGACAGACAACACGACACTGGTTGAAGCCGCAATTCGCGCGGTCGGCCGCAACAAGATTCTTGTGAACAAACAAACGTTGACGCGCAAGCGCGACCTGATCGAAAATTTGCGCGTGACGGTGTTCTCTCCCGACGATCTTGACTTGGTGAAGGGAAGTCCTGCTCGGCGGCGGGATTACCTGGACGACCTGCTCGAAGCCAGCGCACCGCGCTACGCCGGTGTGAGATCAGATGTCGAGCGGATTGTGAAACAGCGCAACGCGTTGTTGCGAAGCGGTGTACGCGGCGAGTCAGACCGAAACACCCTCGAAGTTTTAGACGACCGCCTTATCGAGAACGGCGGAGAGCAGGTGCGGGGGCGCCTACGCCTTATTGATCGGCTTACGCCGGAGCTCGATGGTGCATATGCTTCGCTCGCAGGTGGCGAAACAGGGGTGGGCAATCGTTATGTGCCGGGTTGGAGTGA
>CAMBEL010000109.1 GCA_945865605.1 Bifidobacterium breve | reverse complement strand
ACCGTTCGTATACGAGCCGAAGCCCGACGAGCGTCTTGCCCGATCCGGGAACCCCCGTGACAAAAGCAAGAATCCGCTTGCCTGTTAATTCCGCGTCGTCGACGAGTTCGGTAAGGAGTTCAACCGTTTCATGGATCCCTACGGAAAGCGCGCGACGGACGTGTGGCAACGGTTCATGTTGGAAGATGCGTCTCGCGGCCGCCACCAGCGTGGGGAGCGGGGCGTAGGGAGCGTTCAGCCATCGCTCCAAGTCGATTTCGCCAGGTGAATACGAAGAGATGAGATAGTGCGCGAGATCTTCGCCTGAAGTAGTTGGTACCCCTCCGTCCACACGCGCCACTCCGCGAACGGCGGTCAACACAACTATTGGAACAACGGTTCGGCCGTGCGAGGCTTCGTGGTATTCGCTTAGGTCGCTGGCATATCCGTTTACCTGATCGATGAACGACTGTTGCGGTTGCCCGCCATCCTTGAACTCGAGGACGATGATCACTCCGCCGGCCAGTACGACGACATCGGGGCGTCGCCCGCCTTCCATCGGGAGTTCGTATTCGAAGACGATGGACCAACTTGTTGCCGCTGGAGCCGCGATGATGCAGTCGCGCAACGCTGCAGTGAGTGCGGAATGCGCGGCTTCCCACGCCCCAACCTGTGACCCGGACGCGTTCATTTGCATTAGACGCGCGTGATGCGCCATGAGATCTCGCAACCATGGTTCGTACGGAAGCTCTAGAAACTCTCCAACTGTTCCGGCCCATCCCCAGCTGTCCGCCACGGGAGCAGCTTTGCAGAAAAGCAACGCGGGCGGGATTTCTGCATTCCGTACTATCAGTTCACCACCGCGGCAGCGTTTCCCCTATTTCGCACGGCCACCGTGCAATCGGTAAACGGTGGCGCATAAAGTTTAGGTAGTCCTTTTTTCGGGAAACAGAGTTGACCCCGAGGGAGCCACATGGACGGCCAACTACGCAGCATTCGAACTGCTGTTACCGACGCACCACTCTGGGCGAAGGTCATCTCGCTGTTAGCGGTGCTGCTCGTAGTTACGGTCGGCGCGGTCAATGTCTCGCAAGTAAGCACTCCGAGGCGAGAAGTCGGTGAACCGGTGCGCACGACATCGCCCGCGGGGTCCACCACGACACCAACGATGCCGCCGACGACCGGTGCGTCCGTTTCTACGACCTCGCCAGGCCCAACAGGCGCGCCATTACCTACGCAGCCGACGACTCCTTCGGTTCCAACCGCACCCTTACGCACCGTCTCGCCCACCGACGCCGCCGCCCAGGCGCGTGTTCAACCCGGTGCGACCCGAATGATGATTGTCGGCAACTCTGTTGCAGCGTTTCTTTCTAGCGAAGGTTTCGCGAACCTCACCGTTGCACCCACATTTGTGATGCTCGATCTCACGCGTCCCATGTGTGTGTTCCCAACCAGTTCGAAAGTTCGTATCCCATCTGAACCCGATGGCGTTCAGTTTCCCGACTGCCGTACCGGTTGGGCTGGGGCAGTAGCAATGTATGACCCCGAGGTTGTAATTGTGGCGTACAACGACGTCGGAACTTTTGCTTTCTGGCACGACAACGCATGGGTGCAACCGTGCTCAGCCGAGTTCGCACAGATGTATCGCGATGCACTCGACGAACAAGTTGCGACGTTAGGAGCGACCGGAGCGCGTGTCGTACTCACTACGAGCGCTTACCAATTGAGTGTGTATGACAGCCCCGAAGTGCGCTTGGGCGCCGAGTGTGCGAACTCACTTCTACGCGACTACGGCAACAGTCGGTCTGGTATCAGAGTCGTTGACCTGGCGCGACTTGTTTGCCCTCGGTTCGACTTCTGTCGAGACCAGATAGACGGCGTTGTGTTGCGGCCCGACGGCGTGCACTACAGAGGCGAAGGCGCCAAGTTCATCGCGCGGTGGCTATTGGATCAATCGCGCTCGTAGTTCGATGAACGGCTCCGGTCTAAGGGGGATCTACGTGCGACGAAGCAACGGTCAGAGAGGTCACCGCCCAACCGCACCCTCTCGGCCATGTTCTTCGAAGCGTTGATGCAACTCGACAATGTCGTCGCTGGTCATCAACTGCAATGCTCCCTGTCTATCGGGCCTCCAATAAACCGGATCGGTGACATTCCACGCTGCTTCACGCATCGGCTTCTTGTCGATCTTGTTAGTAGCGCCGACTGGAAGCGCGGACACCAGACGCACATACCGCGGCGCCCACTTAGTGCCGATATCGCGTTGCTCTGCGAGAAAAGCGTCGAATCTTGCAGCATCGAAGACGTCGCCGTCGTCCATCTCGATCACTGCCATTACCTGATCGTCAATCGTTCGCTCATCTGGCACGCCGAACACGGCTATACCGCGCAGTCCAGGAAAGCGCTGAAGGATCCGCTCTACTGGCCCCGATGCAAAGTTCTCGGCATCTACGCGTAACCAGTCGGCGGTACGGCCTGCGAAATAAAAGATGCCGTCTGCGTCGCGATACCCGAGATCGTCCGACCAATACCATCCGCCTCGCGCCCGCGCCGCTGTTGCTTCCGGATTGTTGTAATAGCCCTCGAAACGATCGAGCGCGTTGCGGCCAACGATCTCTCCGATGGCATCTGGCGCGTTCAGAATCCGCCCGTCCGCATCGAACGTCGCTCGCGGACATTCGACGTTGGTGTCGGGATCAATGATCGCTACATCGAGCCCTTCGAGCGGCACGCCTAGTGCATCGCGGGGGAGCCCAGGGCTTGGGACCATAACGATCGCGTTCTCGCTTGATCCATATCCGGAAATAACCATGCACCCGAATCGTTTGCGGAACGCAGAGGCATCGGCGGGGGAAGATTCGGGCGCGAGTACGTACTTGAGTTGGTTGTCACGATCGTCGGGGGATTCGGGCGTCGCGAGGATGTAAGAAAGCGCGCGCCCGACGGTGCTAAAGAACGTGCATCCGTTTGCGCGCACCTCAGGAATAAACGCCGATGCGGAAAATGTTCTTCGCAACACTATGGAAGCGCCACTCCCTAACGCGGGGAAGACAATCGACATCAATGCGTTGCCGTGAAACAGCGGCATCGCGCTGTAAAGCACATCGTCTGCGGTGAACCCCATTTGCCCCGTAGCCGCGCGCGCTGCCCTTCCTTGCGTGACCCGTACGGCCTTAGGCGCGCCGGTGGAACCAGATGTGAAGATCAGGAACAGCAAATCCTCCGCCGTTGGAGTGGCCGCGACGCGCGTGCCTCTTGTCGGCGGCGTGAAGTCGTCGGCATCGATAATGAGTTGTTGGTCCGTTGCTACTCCCAGGTCTAGACCATCGAGTAGCTGTGCTGACTTCGAGTTGGTAATTACCGCCTGGCAATCAGCTGCGCGAATGTCCTTTGCGAGTTCGTCACCTCGACGCGTCGGGTT
>CAMBEL010000108.1 GCA_945865605.1 Bifidobacterium breve | reverse complement strand
CATAGGCGTGGGAACGGCGATGGTCGGCAGTCTGATGTACGCCGTCGAAGTGTTCATGGACGGGGACCCACCGCCAGACAATGGTGACGCCGACCTGATCAACCAAATCTTCGACTCCCGTGGGCGAGCAATCGCGGCTCGGGAGCAAGGCGGCTTCTGGGTGATGCGGGGGGACGGCGTCGTCGCCAACTACGAGGGTGCGCCAGCTCTCGGCCACCCGACCTTCGGGGGAAACATTGCGCGTGACCTGGTGGCGATGCCTGATGGCAATGGCTACGTAGTGCTTGATGGATACGGGGGCGTGCACCGGTACGGAAGCGCCACATCGTTGCCGGGCGGAGGGCCATATTGGGTCGGATGGGATATCGCACGCAGTCTCGCTATCACTCCTCAGGGCACCGGGTACACGATCCTCGACGGATTCGGCGGCATCCACCGCGTCGGCACAACGCCACCGGTTTGGGGAGCCCCCTACTGGCACGAGTGGGATATAGCTCGCGCAATTGCGTACTCGCCCTCTGGCGGACTATACGTCCTCGACGGATTCGGAAAGGTGTGGGCAACGAGTGGAGCGACAGACTTCGGCACTCCGTATTGGGGTTGGGCGATTGCGCGCGACCTGACGGTTTGGCCCGATGGAAAGGGCTACGCGGTCCTCGACGGATTCGGCGGCATACATAATTACGGCAGCGCAAAGGCGCCATCGGCCACCCAATACGCGACGATTGATAGGTGGCGAGGAATCACCACGCAACAAGGCACTTATTTGGTAATTCGAAACGACGCTCTGGGGCAAAGAGTCTGACCGGGGTTCTGCGGTCGTCTACGGAAGGCCCGCCCCAGGTACAGCCACTTCGCATGCCTCTATAGCACCGCGACGTACCCCGGTCTCGGATGGATTGCTGGCGTCTGCAGTGCACACGAAGAGCGTGGAGCCATCCGGTGTGATCACACTGCCATTCGGAAACCTCATATCGCTGGCTGCTAAGTGCACGGACCCGTCAGGGTCTACCCGCACGATGCATGTCGATGAAGGAACTACCGGCTGCGTATCGAGATCGAATCCAAAGTTGCCCACATATGCGCGCCCGAGTGCATCTACAACCATGTCGTTGCAATGCCACGTGGCCCATGCGCCTAGGGAGGCAACTTCGACCAATTCCTGCGCGCCGTTTGAATCGACTTCCAGGCGGAGTAGGCGACGGTCGATCATGCTGACTACCAACAGCCGGCCTTGAGGATCCCAACCGAGTCCCGATGGCTGCCCCTGCACCTCAACGACGGGACCGAGCACTCCATCCGGATCGAGCGCCAATACCTGGCAGTCGTGCATGTCAGAAAAGAAAAGCCGTCCATCGTGCCAGCGCGGCCCCTCCGGGAACCGAAGGCCTTCAACTATCACTGACGAGTTCAGATTTGCCATCTAAGGAGTTTGGCGCAACTCACACTTCGGAGGCTTACCTGGTTAGCCTCCCGGCGAATGGATGCACGCGCCTTCTATGGCCTAGAGCCAACCGATGACCCGATGGTTTGGCGCCTTCCTATCGTCCCCAGTCTCTGCTCCGGGCTTGGGGCACTCTTCGGCGGCTGTGGTCTCGGAGCATGCGTAGAGGCCATTGAGCGTGCAACTGGACGGCCCCTCGTGTGGGCTACGGCGCAGTTCCTCTCCTACGCACGTCCCCCGCATGTGCTCGAGATAACCGTCGACGAAGTCGTAAGAGGACATCAAATCTCTCAGGCACGCGCTGTAGCTCGCGTCGGAAACGACGAGATTCTCACAGTGAACTCCGCCCTAGGCGCTCGTAGCGTCCCGCACCGAGGTCAGTGGGCAATCAAGCCAGACGTCCCAGAACCAGACGATTGTCCTCCTCGTCCCCTCCAGGAACGTCATGCATCCACAATTATGGATCGACTCGATACGCGCATGGCAGACGCGCGCACTTTTGAGGAACTCGACGGTATTCCTGGCACTGGGCGTAGCGCGCTTTGGGTTCGCATGCCCGGTCTCCTTGAGATGTCATCAGCGGCTCTCGCGATTGTCGGCGACTACGTGCCGTTCGGCATCTCTCAATCGCTTGGCGCCATGGCGGGCGGAAACTCTTTGGACAATACGTTACGAATTGCAACTGTTGTTCCAACAGAGTGGGTACTTGCCGACATCAGGGTCCACGCGATCGAATCCGGTTTTGGGCATGGCCTCGTGCACCTATGGGCCCAGGACGGCACACTCCTCGGGACTGCAAGTCAATCCATAATCGTGCGAGCGTGGCGCGATCAACCGCAAGTAACCGAAGGGACAAAATGACAATCCAACGCTGGGGAATCACCGTGCCCTTCGCGGGTGTACCGCTACACGCACACCGCGATTGGTTCGTCGAACTCGAGGATCTCGGCTTCACCGATATCTGGTCTTCGGAGGTGAACGCTCACGATGCCTTCACGCCACTGGCATTGGCGGCAGCATGGGCGCCATCGCTGAGACTGGGACAGGCGATTGTCCCTGCATACACACGTGGCCCCGCATTGTTGGCGCAGTCCGTAGCGTCACTCGCAGAAGCCGCACCAGGCAGGGTTGTTCTCGGCCTTGGAACATCTAGCAACGTCATCGTTGAGCGGTGGAACAACATTGCGTTCGACAAGCCGTATCAGCGAGTGCGCGACACGGTGCTGTTCCTTCGCGCAGCTTTTGCCGGAGAAAAGATCACAGAGGACTACGAAACCTTTTCGGTAAAGGGCTTCAGGCTCGGAATCCGGCTTGCTGAACCACCGCCAATCCTGCTCGCCGCGCTTCGACCGGGAATGCTGCGCCTCGCCGGGACGATTGCCGACGGCGCGATCATCAATTGGCTCGGGCCCGAAGATGTACGCACCGTCGTGCCGTACGTCGGTGAGGACAAAGAAGTTGCAGCGCGAATCTTCGTGATGCCAAGTACGGATCGTTCAGCAGTTCTAGCTATCGGGAAACGCATGATTGCCGAATACCTCAACGTTGAGGTTTATGCGGCGTTCCACGACTGGCTTGGCCGCGGTGAAGAACTGGGGCCGATGTGGGCCGCATGGAAGGCAGGAGACAGAGCCGGTGCGGTGGAGGCAATCCCCGACAGAGTTGTCGATGACTTACTTGTACACGGAACGCCTGAAGCCTGTGCGGAGCGGGTCCTTGAATATGTCGCCAACGGCGTTACAACTCCGGCACCGATGATCATCGCAGACCCTGAAACGACCCGCACAGTGTTGCGAGCGATGTCTGCTGCGCGCCGATAGATGGTTTTCATACCGAATCTCAAAAACACGACATGGGGTCACGCAGTGGACGAGAGATCGCGTACGGTACAGCGGTGACTGAATCAGCGGGCTCGGGCGTTGGCACTAGAGCCCTGATCATGAACGTAGGCAGGAAGTGTTTCGCAGACAATGGATATGCGACAACGAGCCTCAACGAAATTGCAGACGAAGTGGGAATTCGGC
>CAMBEL010000107.1 GCA_945865605.1 Bifidobacterium breve | reverse complement strand
CCCCGCTTTTCTACGACCTAGAAAACGACCCCGACGAACTCATCAACCGCGCCCAAGACCCCGCCTATGCCGCAACGGTGCTGAGATATGCCCAACGAATGCTGTCTATTCGCATGGAACACGTCGATCAAACCCTCACATGGATGGTCGTCACTCCGTCCGGAGTGCTCGACGGAAGACGTCGATTACGGGCAGTCGGCTCCGCTTAAAACGTTCAAATCGGGCTTTGTGAACAGGGTCACAAAACTTCTTGCCTGTCTCTGAGATGCCTCAATAGGGGCCACTGTTCCGGGGGCTCAGGCCGCCCCAGGTTGCATCTCTAGGGCCTAAAAATCTGGCAAATCCTGGGTTTCAGGTCGTAGGCTGTCGCACCTCCCCGTTAGCGTTCCAACTGGAAAAGCCCCCGTTTCACGGTTGCGGCGATTCCTCCCAAACTTCCCAGTTCTAGACGCGCGCGCCCGAGCGGCACCCACGTCTACGAACTTGCCCCCGCTGCCCACCAGAAAGCTCCATCATTCATCACCGCATCAAAACAGCCATCGCAGTAGTCCTTGCAATTACCGCCTTCGCGCTCCTAGTACGCGTTTCGGGACCTGGCCAGTTCGCTGCCGCAGCGGCACAACTAGGAGCGAATTCCCAAGCCAAGCGCTTGGCGAACGCTGAACGAGTCTCGGTTGATACAGCTCTGTTCCAACGTGCGGTGGCGGAGAATGAAGAGCGGGTGCTGCAAACGGTCTTTCTCGCGGCGGTTGCCGAGTTCTATCGCCCCAAAACCAACGTCGACTGGGACGGGATCGCAATGTGTGAGACCGCTGGAAACTGGTCGATGCAAGGTTCTAGGTATTCAGGCGGGGTTGGCTTCTACAACGCAACTTGGAACGGTTTTGGCGGTAGAGAATTCGCGCCGAACGCTGGCATGGCCACGAGGGAGCAACAAATTGTTGTCGCAGAACGTGTGCATGCCAGATACGGACTCTCGGGCTGGGGATGCAAGGCCTACGGATAGCTAGCGTGTGCTAATGGATAGCGCGCCATCCGATCTTCAATTCGGATCCTTTAGCGATACACCTCCATGGCTTGTAGATCCTTCTGCATGCATTTGGCGACGTGGGTTAGATGGTGTCCGAGCGCGCACCGCAGCGCAAGCGCCGGTACTTGCCGCCCGCCCGCGCATGCCATCAATTTCGCGGTCGATTGCGGTTGTTAGCCGCATTGGTATTGCACTTGCTGGTTGGTACATCCGCGATCGTGGTACTGACGAATCTCGCTCGGGGCTCTCGCGGCGTTTGCGGATTTCCTTCGAACATCTTGGTTCAACATTTATCAAACTTGGACAGATCGTTTCTGGGGGAGACGGGCTTTTCCCAACTGAACTTGTAACCGAGTTCAAGTTGTTGCGGGACCGTGTTCCTGCCGAAACATTCCGAGATGTCAAAGCGATTGTCGAGTCAGAACTAGGGCAACCGATCGATGTCGTCTTCGCGCACTTCGACACACAGCCGATTGCGGCAGCATCGATCGCACAGGTGCATGCCGCCACTCTGCGCACGGGCGAGGAAGTAGTAGTAAAGGTTCAGCGTCCTGCAATAGGTGATCGGGTGCGGTCGGATCTAGGTGCGATGGCGTGGCTAGCACCGTTTTTGATCGGTCGAATACCGGTAGCCGCACTCGCTAATCCACCCGCACTCGTGGATCTTTTTGCTGAGACGATTGTGGAAGAACTCGACTTCCGGCTCGAAGCGGAAAACATGCTGGACATTGCGGCGGTGTTGACACGGACGGGGATTAGAACGACGCTCGTGCCGCGTCCGCACCCGACTTTCGTAACGCGACGTGTGCTTGTGATGGAACGGTTGCACGGGTACTCATTCGATGACGTGGAAGGAATGCGTGATGCCGGAATAGATACGAGCGCGCTTTTACGTAGTGGACTCATCTCCTTTCTCGAAGGCGCGCTACTGCACGGCGTTTTTCACGGAGACCTCCACGGTGGAAACTTGTTCGCGATGCCCGATGGCCGCACTGGGTTGCTGGACTTCGGAATTACTGGACGGCTCGACGAAAACAAGCGCCTTGCGTTCCTTCGATTGCTCGTGCTTGGAACGACAGGAGATATTCGTGGCCAACTCAGCGCATTACGAGATCTAGGTGCGTTCCCTCCCGATACCAATCTTGATGACGTCATAAAAGACCTTGGCCTAGATGGACCCGTGAAGGACCCAACGGCGATGTCAGCGGATGAGTTGGTCGGCGAGTTGAGGGAGATTACGAAGAAGTTGCTCGGGTACGGCGCGCGTGCGCCGAAGGAACTCATGCTCTTTGTCAAGAACATGATGTTCCTTGACGGCGCAACCGCAACCCTTGCTCCAGATTTAGACATTCTCGGAGAGATCACACATATCTATTCGTACTTCCAGCGGCAATATGGCGACCGCATCGCGTCCGACCTTGGTTTGGATCCGAGCACAGAGATGGAACTCGATATGAACGCCGTACGTGCGGGCATGGGTCTCGGCGAAGAATGGGGCGACTCGCTCACTTATGCAGATGTCCGCGCACGCCGCGAGATGATCCGTAAACGGATGAATGACCGCCGCCAACGGTGAAACCCCGTCAAAGCAGTCGACGCCCCAATGGGGCGTCGACCAGCAATTAGAGCCCGAACCTTCAGCGGCGGACGTCGCTCCTGCGAACGGCCGCGACCGAGCCTTCGACTCGATCCCTTTATCGGCAGGCCGCCAGGAAACCTTTAGAGAAATATTTGGCGAGCATTCTCTAGGCTGTATTCCGTGCATTTAGAACTTCTCTCCTCTATACCGAGTCCATCCAACAGCGTTCTCCACCTTGGCCCGGTTCCGCTGCATGTGTATGGGTTGATGATCGCGATTGCGGTTCTCGTTGCCGTGAAGGTTGGAGAAGTGCGTTGGGTGAAGCGAGGTCACGACGCGAAGGAGTACGGCGACGTCGTGATTTGGTTGGTGCTAGGAGGCGTTATCGGTGCTCGGCTTTACCACGTAGTCACCGACTACCAGTTGTTCGAGGATGACCCAATGCGGATTTTTCGAATTTGGGAAGGCGGTCTTGGGATTTGGGGTGCGATCGCTGGCGGCGTATTGGTAGCGGTGTTCATGACGCGAAGACGCCATCTCGATCTGGCTGACTTACTCGACTGCGCTGCGCCAGCGCTCGCCTTCGCGCAAGCGATCGGACGTTGGGGAAACTGGTTCAATCAGGAACTGTTCGGCGGTCCATCCACATTGCCATGGGCAGTCCAGATTGACGCAGCGCATCGGCCACGCGAATTTGCCGAGTATTCAACTTTCCAACCGACATTCCTGTACGAATCATTGTGGTGCGCAGCCCTCGGTTTCGCGCTGCTCTGGATCGACAAGCGGTTTACTCTTGCGAAAGGTCAACTCTTCGCGCTCTATTGCGCGGGCTACACGGCTTTTCGTTTCTGGATGGAAACGATGCGGGTAGACGAAGCCCATGAGATCGGTCCATTGCGAGTGAACGGATGGGTCAGCATTGTGGTGTTCGTGGGCGCTGTCGTGGCATTCCTGTTGCTGGGACGCAGAGCTCGAACT
>CAMBEL010000106.1 GCA_945865605.1 Bifidobacterium breve | reverse complement strand
CGCTTGACGCCCCCGTATTTCATACGTGTATCGCTCATTGAGGCGATGCGTGCGTCCGGATCGGCAATGTCGGCGTCGACCACTTCGCCAACAAAAAGTGTGTGTGACCCCAGGTCGAGTGAGTGGCGGACTTCGCAATCCATCCACGCTGCGGCTTCCTCGAAGATCGGAGCGCCTGTGGTTGCGGTCCGCACCGGGCGACCGTTGAGACTTGATCCGTCGTCGGCAGCGGGCTTGGAAAACTTGACGAACACACGCGTGTCTTCGGCGTTCCAGAGATTCACGCTGAAGCTTCCACCCGTCGCGATGAGTTGATGTGTGACCGAGTCGTTGTCGATGCCGACGCCGATCAATACCGGAGCCATCGACAACTGGCTAATCCAACTTGCGGTCATTGCATTGCGAACATCGCCCGCACGCGTTCCGATCAGGGCCAGCGCGTTGGGAATCTTCCAGGTCACTTTGTTGAGTAGTTCGTCATCGATGGGCATGCGGTGAGCCTACGCATGGCGCGGCGCTTTTGTAACTTGCGGTGGGAAGTCCCTTCATTTTTTCTGGCATGGTTCACGGACGACTGAACATGCAGCCGCTACTCGGGAGGCGCAATGCCTGTACCACTGACGATTAACGACTTTCTCGATCGCGGCGCGGCCGTGTATCCGGATCGTGTTGCGATCATCGATGATCCCGACCAACCCGCGCCGCCTCTCCCCAACATCACCTACAGGCGTTTGGCTGAGATCCGCAGGGAAATCGGTGTAGCGATGGACAAACTTGATCTGGCGATGGGGGCTCGCGTTGCGATCGTGAGTCACAACACGGCACGACATCTCACGATGCACTACGGCGTAGGTGGCAATGGCCGCGTGCTTGTACCAATCAACTTTCGGCTGACGGCTGACGAGATCGGTTACATCGTTGAGCACTCCGGCGCACAAGCGCTGTTGATTGACCCCGAGCTTGCAGAGTCGTTGAGTGGCATCTCATGCGCGAACACTTCGATCCTGGGCGAAGAGAGCGACGCCATTTGGTACAGCCACGACGGTGATCCTGCACCGTGGATTCCCGATGAACTTGCAGCTGCATCAATTGACTACACGTCTGGAACTACAGCGAAGCCCAAGGGCGTCGAGCAGACACATCGGGCGCGATGGACAAACTCGGTGGTTAGTGGATGGCACATGGGAGTGACCGACCGTGATGTGTTCATGCACATCGTGCCGATGTTTCATTGCGATGGGTGGGGAATGCCGTTAACGATGGCTGCTGTAGGCGCCACGCAACTCTGCCTTCGCAAAGTGGACGGCGCAGAGATCTTGCGTCGCGTGCGTGACCATGGCATCACCTTTATGAACGGTGCTCCATCGGTATGCGCTGCTGTGCTCGACGCGCTGCCAAGTTGGGAGGGAGAGGTACCGGGACGCGATCGCGTGCGGATGCTTGTTGCTGGTGCTCCACCTCCGACAGCGATGATTGAACGCATTGAGGCTGACCTCGGTTGGGAGTTCATGCAGTTGTACGGCCTCACAGAAACCGCTCCGTTCCTTACGTTGAGCCGTTCGCGTTCGGAATGGGATGACTTGTCGCCGAGTGATCGGGCGCAGAAATTGGGACGCGCTGGCGCGCCTGGTTTGGGAGTCACGATGAGTGTCAGCGCGACGGGCGAATTGCTTGCTCGCTCTAACCATGTGCTCACCAACTATTGGAACAACCCCGAGGCGACGGCTGCTGCCCTTGAGGACGGCTGGTTCCACACCGGCGACGGTGGCTACCTAGATGATGAGGGCTATTACACGATCACGGATCGCCAGAAGGACGTCATCATCTCTGGCGGCGAGAACGTGAGCTCAATTGAGGTGGAGGACGCGTTGTTTGGGCACCCCGCTGTGCGCGAGGTGGCTGTGATTGGTGTCCCCGATGACAAGTGGGGCGAGACGGTGAAGGCACTAGTGGTGATTGCAGACGGATCGACGGTCACCGAACAAGAACTCATTGATCACTGCCGCGCGCACTTGGCGCACTTCAAGTGTCCGACGTCGATCGACTTTCTTGATGAACTGGCCCGTACTGCGACAGGGAAGTTGCAAAAGTTCAAGTTGCGCGAGCCGTATTGGACTGGACAGTCCAAGATGATCCACTGATCACCACTGAGAGTGAGTCTTAATTTCTCGCCGCGCCCATTGCCCTTTGCTCGCGTCGTCGATAGTGTCGGCCACCTGAGAGCGGCGCGGTGCTGCGGAGGGCGGTAGCGGGAGGTACTTGTGGCGAACGACGTCGGTCAACAGATGGGCGCTACCGACGCGTTGATGTTGCGGCTAGAGCGGTCTGCGCTTTTGCGGTCAACGATTGTGCAGGTTGCCATTCTCGACCATGCGCCTGATGCGCAACGGTTGCGCGACAAGGTCTTGCAAGGCACGGCGAAGGTTGCGCGGTTCCGTCAGGTTCCTGTGCCCACTCCCATCCCAGGCATGCCTCCGACTTGGGTCGGCGCTGCGGACTTTGACGTCGACTACCACCTTCGGTTTTCGCGGCTGCGCAAGCCATCCGGTATGCGGTGCCTCTTAGACGAAGCCGCTCTTATTGGTGTGCAGGTGTTTGATCCTGCGCGGCCGCTGTGGGAGTCGCACATCATTGAAGGACTACCGGATGACAGAGCGGCAGCGATCCAAAAGATTCACCATGCATTGGGTGACGGCGTGAGCCTGCTCGACATCGCGATGTTGTTCCTAGATCTCGAACGTGATCCGGTTACTTATGCGATTGAAGTGGCGGAGCCGCTGCTGGACTTCAGTTCGGCGCTAGCGCGCGCTACATCGGGGCTTAATGCCGATGCTCAAGCTCTTGGCAGGACGTTGCTTTCTGCCGCGGCTGGGTTGGCCAACTTTGCTCGGCACCCTTCTGATTCTGCGGCATCGCTCACGGATACGGCGAAGTCATTGCTGCGGATTGCGGCGCCTGGGTCTGGTCAGTTGAGCCCGATAATGCGCGGTCGGTCTTTCGGGGCGCGCTTCGATGCGCTTGTTGTGCCGTTGGACGAAATGAAGGCCGCTGGGAGGCACGTGGGTGGCAAATTAAACACGGCGTTTCTGGCGGCGGTCGCTGGAGGGTTGGACCGGTATCACCACCACCACGGCGCTCCAGTGGCGGGCTTGCGGTGCGCTATGCCGGTAACTACTCGCGATGCCGCAGATAAGTCGTTTGGCAATCATTTCTCGCCGACACGATTCAGATTGCCGATGACGGCAGCTGACCCGATCGAGCGTTTGCAAGTCGCTCGCGAATTGACGGAATCACAACAGCATGAGAGCGCGCTGAACCTGACCGGGCCGATGGCGCGCACGCTTGCGTTGTTACCTTCGCCATTGTTGGTTCCTGCGGTCGAATATGTGATGCGCGGAATCGACGTGATCGTGAGCAACGTTCGTGGCGCACCGGTACCGGTTTATGTGGCTGGCGCACGGTCGCTTGCGAACTTTGGGTTTGCTCCACGAGGTGGCGCTGCGTTGAACATCACGATGATCTCGAACATGGATGAGATTCACGTGGCCGTGAATAGCGATCCCGAGGCGATCCCCGATCCGGACCTCTTGATGGCGTGCCTGCAGGAAGGCTTCGACGAGATCCGCAAAGTGGCGTAAGGAAATGTCGGTGCCACGCATACGGTATGCTCATATGTATGCGAACGACCATCA
>CAMBEL010000105.1 GCA_945865605.1 Bifidobacterium breve | reverse complement strand
CTCACCTACAACTTTTTGCCCTTTATGGTTTTGCCGATTTATGTCGCTCTAGAGAAGATCGATACTCGCCTCGTTGATGCGGCGCGTGACCTTTACTCAAATACTTGGCGCGCGTTTCGCAAGATTGTGTTCCCGCTATCGCTTCCAGGTGTGTTCGCCGGAAGCCTGCTCGTTTTTATTCCTGCCGCCGGCGATTTTGTCAACGCGTACTACTTGGGAAGTACCAAGACCACGATGATCGGCAATGTGGTCCAGAACCAGTTTCTCGTGCAGGTGGATTACCCAGTAGCAGCAGCACTGTCGTTCGTATTTATGGCGATTGTGATGGTCATCGTTGTGCTGTATTCGAAACTGCTGGGGACTGAGGACATCGCATGACCTCGATTGTCGGCAAAGGTTCTAAAAAGCGTGATTCAGCTTCCGGGACAGTTACATCTCCGCTGGGTCGTGTCGGCAAGGCGGCCATCAACGGCCTCGCTGGTTTTGCACTCTTCTATCTGTTCTTGCCCATCTTCGTGATTGTGATGTTCAGTTTCAATAAGCCCAAAGGCAAGTTCAACGCTGTGTGGCAGGAGTTCACCTTCGACAACTGGCTGCACCCGTTCTCCGACACGGCGTTGACGGACGCACTGATATTGAGTTTGGAGATTGCTCTAATCGCGAGTGTTGTTGCAACCGTGCTCGGCACATTCCTTGCGATCGCGCTCGTGCGTTATCGATTCCGCGGCGGCGCTGGCGTCAACTTCTTCCTTGTACTCCCGCTAACGACGCCCGAGATCGTGCTGGGTGCGTCGCTCCTTACCCTCTTCCTTGAACCTCACCTCGTCCTTCTCAACCAAGACTTCACGCTTGGTTTCACGACCGTCCTGCTCGCGCACATCATGTTCTGTGTGAGTTACGTCGCCCTGACCGTCAAGGCTCGTATTCGAGGATTTGACTGGACATTGGAAGACGCAGCGATGGACCTCGGTGCGCGGCCAACGCGCACCTTCATGAAGGTCACACTTCCATTGATCACTCCCGGGATCATGGCTGCTTTCTTGCTGAGTTTTGCCTTGTCTATCGATGATTTCATCATCACATATTTCGTATCCGGCCCAGACGTAACCACTTTCCCGGTTCGTATCTTCGGGCAGTCGCGCACCGCTACTCCACCGCAGATCAATGTGTTGGCGACTCTGATTCTTGTTTCGAGTGTGTCGGTGATGGTGCTTGTAACTTGGCTTGGACAAAGGCGTCAACGTCGCCTCGGTAACGTCTAGGTCTCGCTCGAAAGGTCTCGCGGTGACACGCACCATTTCTCATTGGATAGACGGCAAGATCTGGGATGCACCTCCGGATCGCACGACTGATGTTTTTGATCCCTGCACTGGTCAAGTCGCCGCGCAGGTTGCATTAGCGGGTCGCGTTGAGATTGACGCGGCGGTTGCGGGAGCGAAACGCGCGTTTGACGAGTGGAAGGAAGTGTCGCTATCTCGGCGTGTGAAGGTGTTGTTCGCGTTCCGCGAGTTGTTGGACCAACGCGCGGAGGAACTTGCGAGGTCAATCAGCACGGAACATGGGAAGGTGCTTGCCGATGCGCTCGGCGAAGTCGCCCGCGGTCAAGAGGTTGTCGAGTTTGCGTGTGGTATCCCGCACCTCTTGAAGGGCGACTACTCGGAATCAGTATCTACTGGTACCGATGTTCACTCGATTCGCCAGCCATTAGGTGTCGTCGCAGGAATCACGCCGTTCAATTTTCCCGCGATGGTTCCTATGTGGATGTTCCCGATTGCGATCGCATGCGGTAACACGTTCATTCTCAAACCAAGTGAACGCGATCCGTCCGCGTCGCTGGTAATTGCTGAGCTTTGGGCCGAGGCAGGTTTACCCGAAGGCGTTTTCACGGTGTTGCAAGGCGACAAGGAAGCAGTGGACGGATTACTAACGCATGCCGATGTGCGCGCCGTGAGTTTTGTTGGGTCTACTCCGATCGCGCGGTACGTCTATGAAACAGCAGCTGCTAATGGCAAGCGCGTTCAGGCTTTGGGCGGAGCGAAGAATCACATGATCGTGTTGCCCGATGCCGACATTGGCATGGCGGCTGACGCGGCGGTCAGTGCAGGGTATGGCTCGTCCGGAGAACGATGCATGGCTATTTCAGTTGTGGTTGCAGTTGATCCGGTAGGCGACGCGCTTGTCGATGCGATCGCACAGCGGTCACGAGCCGTACGTACTGGCCCGACCTTTGACGAAGCCTCTGAGATGGGTCCTCTCATCACGGCAGTTCATAGGGACAAGGTCGTCGGTTTCGTGGAATCTGGAATAGCTGAGGGAGCAGAGCTAGTTGTCGACGGCAGAAAAGTCCCGAATGCTGTCGATTCCTCTGGCTTCTTTCTTGGGCCGTGCCTATTTGATGGCGTAACCCCGGAGATGTCCATCTATCGCGAAGAAATATTTGGACCCGTACTTTCTGTGATTCGCGTTGCGAACTACGAAGAGGCAGTTCGGCTTGTGTCGGATAACCCTTATGGAAACGGAGTTGCACTGTTCACGAGGGACGGCGGCGCGGCGCGGCGCTTCGAACGCGAAGTCGATGCTGGCATGGTCGGTATCAACGTCCCGATTCCTGTCCCCATGGCGTATTACTCGTTCGGTGGTTGGAAGCAGAGCCTGCTCGGTGACACCCATGTGCATGGTCCCGAGGGAGTGCACTTCTACACGCGCGGCAAAGTTGTTACATCGCGGTGGACGGACCCCGGTGCCGTGGGCGACGCGGGGCGACCTGATCTTGGGTTTCCTACAAATGCCTAAGGGAACAGCCGCCTAAGGGAACGGCCGACTAAGGGAACTACACAAAAGTTTGTTCAAGCAGTTCGTATTACCGGTGCCACTGCTTCCATGAAGTGTTGAAGCGTGTCGGGTTCGGCAAAGTCCGTAAATTGAATTATGAATCCTTCGACGCCAGACGCGGCTTCGCTCGCTAGAGCATCGGCCACCTCGTTCGCAGTACCTGCCACTAGACCACCCCATCCACCGAAACGCCTTTGCGCAGTAGTGAGTGTCTCGTCACGCGATGCTTCGTCCAATACGAGTGCGACTGGATGTTGTACCGAGATGCGCGCGTCGCCTGCGAGTGGCCGTAGGTCGTCGAGGCGGTTGATCGCGTAACTCGGGCAGTTCCACCAGTCCGCATGGTCCCGAACGATCGGCATTGTGAGGTGAGGACCAGCACCGCCAATATGGAGCGGGGGCCGCGGGAGTTGCACGGGGACCGGGCGGCCAATAGCGCGGTCAAGCGTGAAATATTTTCCATTGAAACTAAAGGCTTCTCCCGAGAACATGAGGTCGAGAATCTCGATCGACTCGCGCATACGTTCTGCTCGTTCGACCTTGCTGAATTGGCCGAAGCCGTACGACTCGAGTTCCGCTTCTACGGACCCCCATCCGAGTCCGAGTTCTAGGCGGCCGTCAGAGATCACATCGACCGTCGCCGCCATCTTCGCTAGAAGTACCGGATGTCTAAACGGGTCCGCGTTGACTAGGTGTCCTATGCGGATCGTTGCGGTGCGCGCAGCGAGTGCCGCTGCAAGCGTCCAGCCTTCGAAAGTGTCTTTGTCTGGCGCGCCTGGGGCGGCAATGTGATCCATCAGCCATAAAGAATTGAAGCCAGTGGCTTCCGCAGCGAGCGTTCGGTCGAGGATTGTCGTGAAGTGCATTCTCAACTGCGGTAGGTAACACCCAAACCACGGAGTACTCATCGACGTGACGGTAGCGTGACGCGACCGACTAACGGCCCGAGGAGGATCTGTGATCGACCCAGT
>CAMBEL010000104.1 GCA_945865605.1 Bifidobacterium breve | reverse complement strand
GCCTTCCTCGACGCGCTCGATTGTTTGGTTTGATGTCCGTTGCGTCTGCGGTGTTTCATTTCCGCGTGGCGCGAGGTTTATCCCAAGCCAGTTAGGCGCGGCAGGTTACGACGCTGATCGCGATAAGACGATTGTCGGCTCCTGAGTCGCGAATCTCGACCCTCACCACAGTTCCATCTGGTCTCGTGCCGATTGGCTCGACCGTTGCTGCGACTGGTCCAACGCGACCTGGGGCTAAGAAGTGGAGCACGACGTCGGTGGTGACACCGCCGGTCGTGTGTTCTGCTGCAACATCTACGAGTGCAGCGATTGCACCTCCGTGCAAAATGCCCCACGGATTTCGGAGGCGATCGTTCAACTCGATGGACAGGCGGGACGGGCCATCGGTGCGAACGGCGAGGAAGTCTGGTAGTTCTTCTGTCGTCCAGGAGTCGTGGGTGGAGGCATCTATGACCAGAGGCCGCGGATAGTTGGGAGGGCCTCCCTCTGGGTGAAGAACTGCCGATGTCAGTACGCCATCAGCGATGAGCGCATTGTCCCGGCCCAAATCGATGATGTGCATCGCGGTGACGACGGCCTTCTTACCAGTTCTCAATACGCGTGCACATGTGCGGAGTGGCCCAACGTGTTCGAAACTCGTGATGTGCAACATGATGTTGGTTGTTACGACCCACCCGGGAAGAACAGCCAGGCCTCCGCAGAGGCCAGCTGAGCTATCGGCTGCTGTTAATAACGCGCCTGCTCGTACGTTCCCGTTGGCGGCGCGCATGTGGTCGAGGCGAGCGAGGTCCCCTTCGATTGTCGGGTGTGCCGCTCCTGGCTCACTCGTCTCGCGCAGGGTGAGCCCCAGGTACTGGGTCAACGAGCGACCGGTTTCTGGGTGACTCAACATGGTTGCTCGGGCAGAACAGCCGTTACACGAGCGAGTGTTGTGACACGGCCACCTGCACCTACGTCAGTTAGTTCGACGCGTGCGGTTCCAAATGTAGGGCCCGTGTCGAGCACTTGAACGCTGCTTCGAATAGGGCCGGATTTAGCGAGGGCCAGGTAGTTGATCTGTAAGTCAATCGCCTCCACGGGTGCCCGGCAGGCGACGGTCAGTGCGCGTTCGGCGGCAGCCGATACAGCCATCGCGATCATGCCGCCCTGCACAGCGCCGAGGCTGTTGCGTATGTAGTCCAACATTGGCAACTCGATTACGCCGTTCACCGCGTCGAGGGTTTTCAACCCGGTCTTCTCCTCGAGCGGTTGGTCGAAACCAGATCCTTCGAGCGCAAGGCTCATTCGCAATACATCATTAGTAGGTTCGATGACCGGGTTGTCGCCTCGGCGTTCGAGTACCGCAAAACTCATTGTGGCGCTGCCGAGATTGCGGGTCCGTTGATCCGATAGAAGGACCTCGATGACGACGGTGGTTCGCCCCTTGCGGAGTACGTGGCCGCGGGCCTCAACCGTTTTCACATCAGTCGCGCGCAAGAGATGAAGCGTCAGATCTGATGTGGCGATCCATCCGGGGCGCGCTACTGAGGCCGCGAGGCCTCCGCCCACAGCATCGACGAGTGTCGCGAGAGCACCAGGGTGAACGGTTCTGCTCTGGGTAACTAGGTGTTCGTTGATCGGTATTCGCGCCGTCACTGTGGCGTCCGGCCGATGCTCAACTTCGAGTTGCAGGTCCCGCAAGATGTGTTGCGTCGGCGGGTAATGCGTTGAGGTGTCCTGATCCACGACGTTCGAACCTAGCGGTGGGCTGGTTACTGCTTGCGATTCGCCTTAGTCCTTTTCGAATCGACCAGGTGCGCCGCGTGGTCAGGAACGAATGCTTCGGTGTCCATGGGTGGCCGCACGTACCCCTGATCGGGCTGGCGCGGCGGCAGAGAGACCACGGGAGGGGTTCGATCTTCGTACGGAATCTGACTCAACACATGTGCCAGGCAGTTGAGTCTGGCGCGCCGCTTGTCGTCGGCTTCGACGACGTTCCAACGCGCCTCCGGGATGTCCGTGTGCACAAACATCTCGTCCTTGGCGCGGGAGAATTCGACCCATCGCTTGCGTGATTCGAGATCCATCGCGCTGAGTTTCCACTGGCGAAGCGGATCTGCCAGTCGCGACTGGAAACGACGCTCTTGTTCGTCGTCAGATACGGAGAACCAATACTTGATCAGGATTACTCCGTCTTCGAGGAGCATTCGTTCAAATATCGGACATTGATGCAGAAAGGAGCGGTACTGATCTGGTGAACAGAAACCCATGACGTGTTCAACGCCTGCGCGGTTGTACCAAGAGCGGTCCAGCAGAACGAGTTCACCACCTGCCGGCAGGTGCTTAATGTAACGCTGGAAGTACCACTGCGACTGCTCTCGTTCGCTCGGTTTCGACAGCGCCACTACTCGGTACGATCGTGGATTCAGATACTCGGTGATACGCCGTATTGCTCCACCCTTGCCCGCGGCATCGCGTCCCTCGAACACGAGTAGGACCTTCGCCCCGACAGAATTAACCCAATACTGCATGCGAACGAGTTCCTGCTGAAGACGAAGAAGTTCACGTTCATACGCTTTGCGCGGGATCTCACTCACGTGCCTTCACGTCCTATCTGGAAAATCGCGGTCCGGAGTCGGGTGAGCATAGATGCGAAAACGTGTGTCCGTTCCCGGGCGACCGCTTGGGTCGTGGGTGGGCAACCGGGTGGGGTAGAAGGAGTGCCGTGGCGTACTGTGGGGTTCGCATGTCTTCTATTGGTCGCCACTTTGTCAATGGCAACTCACTTGAACCGCCGTACCCAGATCACCTAGAGCGCGCGATGTTTGGACTCGGCTGTTTCTGGGGTGCTGAACGCGCGTTTTGGGAAATGGAGGGCGTTTGGGTAACTGCAGTCGGATATGCGGCTGGAACTACTTCGAACCCTACCTACCGAGACGTTTGTTCAGGAAGTACAGGACATGCCGAAGTGGTCTTGGTCGTGTTCGATTCGAACGTCGTCAAATATGAGGCGATGCTGCGCGAGTTTTGGGAGCACCATGACCCAACTCAAGGGATGCGGCAAGGAAACGACATCGGGACGCAGTATCGCTCCGGCATCTACTTCTACTCAGAAGCGCAAGATTTGGAAGCTTCTGAGTCGTGCGCCGGATATCAGCGTGAACTCACCGCTGCTGGATACGCAGAGATCACCACCGAAATCATTGCAGCGCCGACGTTCTATTTTGCGGAGGAGTATCACCAGCAATATTTGGCCAAGAACCCGGGAGGCTATTGCGGCATCGGTGGAACGGGCGTGAAGTGCACGATTGGTCTCGACTCCTGATCATCGTTTGTCGCAGAATGCACCGTGGTGGTGCTCTACACGACTAGCGCCCCGGGGTTGGGTCGGGAGGGAGAGTCAGGGCCCGCGCGTCACGGCGGCGCATCATGGCGGCGGTCTTGGTGCTGGCATGAGGCTCATCTCTGAACCAGTACCTATAAGCCGCGCATTGTCTCTGTGCTTTTGTCTGTGATGGTGGTGACATAGGCGGTGCAGGTTCGCAAGTGTTGTTGGCCCACCATGAGCAACCGGATCGTTGTGGGATGACCCGGCCCATGTGAGTTACAGAGACAATGTCAGTGCCATCAGTAATAAGTGCTTTGAGGAAAGCATCTTGGGCTAACTCGCGCGCCACCCCTACAGGGATAGGCCCCACACCTGCAATCTCACAGAACTCTGCTGGCACTGCGCCTGGTTTGCTGTGACCACGTTTGAATGCTTCATGGGAAACATGAACAACCACAGTTGCTGGCGGGCTCTTAGAGGCTCCACCTGTGCCGCCCACTCCTTGGGTCGCAGCCATTGCTACTAGGGCATCAAAAGCAGTCGTGTCTGGCGATAGATGTTCACCGGCCTTGTGG
>CAMBEL010000103.1 GCA_945865605.1 Bifidobacterium breve | reverse complement strand
CGCGGCAAACACATTCATGCCGACCGGTGATCACCCTGCGAGCGATGGATTTCTCGCATGGCGGAAGTACTCACAGGAAGTAGAGAATTTTAAGGTAGGCAACATCGTGAACGGTGGCTGTGCGACCGACCTCAGCGACGACGAGATCGCTGCATACGACGCGCCCTTCCCAGACGACACCTACAAGGCCGGCGCGCGACAGTTCCCGACACTCGTACCGACAACACCCGACGATCCTGCATCCGAGGCCAACCGAGCGGCATGGGTAGTGCTTGGGAACTGGACGAAGCCATTCCTTACGGCATTTTCCGATAACGACCCCGTGACCGCTGGTAACGATGACAACCTTCGAAAGCGGATTCCCGGAGCGCAAGGCCAAGCACACGCGACCATGAAGGGCGGCAGGCACTTTCTCCAAGAAGACTGCGGACCCGAGTTGTCCCAGGTCGTGATCGACTTCATTGCTGCGAACAAATGACACACGAAGCCCACCCAACGCGCACACAGTCCGCCGCGTAGCGACCAGAACGTCAGAGGAACCTAAATCGTGGCATCGATGACCGGTGATGGGGGCATAACGGCGATCACCCGTCGTGTCGTGCCCTCTGCCTCGGCACGACAGGTCCTTGCTTGGGTCATACCGCTCGGCCTGCTCGCTTGCTCAGTCTTAGTGTGGCCCTTCCCTGCTCCGCTAGGCGTCCTCATCAACGGCGCTCTTGTCGGAGGGCGAATCGCGCTCATCGCGCTCGGCATCGCTCTCGTCTACCGGGCCAACCGGGTCATAAACTTCGCGGCTGGTGACCTCGGGCAAGCCCCAACGATGTTCGCTCTCCTATGCGTGATCAGCCTCGGTTTCCCATATTGGCTTGGCGCAATAACTGGATTGCTCGGAGCAATTCTCATCGGCGCCGTAGTTGAGATGGCGATTATCAGACGCTTCTTTAGTTCGCCGCGACTCATCCTGACCGTAGCGACAATCGGCGTGTCGCAAATCTTGATCGCCCTCACGCTCTTCATGCCGGGCTGGTTCGACGAACTCCTCATCGCACCAAAACTGGAACCGCCATTCAGTTTTAAGATGAACCTTGGCGGGACTAACTTTTTTGCGAACGACCTCATGACGGCAATGGTCGTGCCAATTTGCCTTATCGGACTTGCGCTGTTCTTGCAACGATCCTCAGCAGGCACGGCCATCCGTGCATCCGCGGAGCGCGCCGACCGTGCGTTCACACTCGGGATTCCCGTCCACCGACTGCACACGCTCGTGTGGATAATCGCTTCGCTACTTTCGTTCGTGGCAATGTGGCTGCGCGCCGGTTCAGTTGGCCTCCCGATTGGTGAAGTCCTGAGCCCCTTTTTCCTGATTCAGGCGCTCGCTGCAGCAGTAATCGGTCGGATGGAACGGTTCCCAACAATCGTGGTTGCCGCCATTGGAATCGGCGTCATCGACCAAGCAATGACCTTCCAAGCAGGCAACAAGCCTGCCTACAACGACGCGGTGCTTTTCCTAATTGTTCTTGGCGCGTTACTACTCACGCGACGACCATCATCGACCCGTGCGGGTGATGTTTCGACCTGGCAATCCGTTCGAGAAATACGACCAATTCCTGTTGAGATGGTGCGGTTACCAGAAGTGCGCTGGGCGAAGTGGATTGGCCTAACGCTGCTCTTAGGTACGATCCTCGCTCTTCCACTTTGGCTGAACGAGAGCCGAATCAACCTCGCCGCGGCGATCGTAATCTTCGGAATCGTGGGCATATCTCTTGTCGTGCTCACTGGATGGGCCGGCCAGGTGAGCCTTGGACAAATGGGGTTCGCCGCAATCGGTGCAGCAATCGGTGGAGCGATAACAGCCGACCTCGGCTTGGACATGTCACTTGCGCTTCTTGCAGGAGGTATCGCAGGAGCAATCATCGCGATGGTGATCGGTTATCCAGCCATCCGTCGTCGCGGCCTCACTCTCGCCGTGATCACGCTCGCATTCGCACTGCTGACCTCGTCATACCTTTTGAATCCTGACATCTTCGGAAGATTCCTACCTGGCACTCGTTTTGAACGTCCAGACTTATTCGGCGTCATCTCGGTGTCGAGCGAAACCTCCTACTACTACTTCTGCCTCGCCGCACTTGCGCTGATGTACGCGGTCGCCAAGGGGATTCGCAACAGCAGGACGGGTCGCGCCCTGATAGCGATTCGCGAAAACGAACTGGCTGCGGCGTCCTACGGGATCCATGCAGTTCGCACAACCCTCTCGGCCTTCGCCATCTCAGGATTCATCGCTGCATTCGCAGGGGTGTTGCTAGTCCATCATCAGAACGGCCTCGTGTCTGCGGTATACCTCCCCCAAGAGAGCCTCAAGGTTTTCTCGATGGTCGTCATCGGCGGCATGGGTTCACTGCCCGGAGCGCTGATCGGCGCGTTCTATGTACGCGGCGCTCAATACTTTTTGCCAAGCGAGTGGCAATTCCTCGCGACTGGAGCAGGCCTACTAGCGATCTTGCTGCTCATGCCCGGAGGAATCGGCGCGACGCTCTCACAAGCACGTGACGCGTACCTGCGTTGGGTAGCGAAGCGTCGCGATCTAATCGTGCCAAGCTTGCTAGCAGACCGGCGCGATGACACAGCGCCCCTGTCTAACGATCTCCTCGCCGTCGCCACAGATGCCGCCGAGAGTGCTGCCATCGGGGAGAACATGCCATGAGCGTTCCTCGTTTTTGGCGTCGCTCTTGGTGGCGGCAATGGTTTTCCGACTTCGGTGGCGGCCAGTCGCTTTACCCGCTAATAGTTCTCTTCGGTCTCAATTGCGTTGACGAACTCGACCGCCGCGCGTTCGACATTTTGTTGCCAAACATCCGCGACCACTTCGGCCTCGACACTTCAGGCATCCTGCTTGTTGTAGCTCTCGCCGGTGTTGCGGCGCTCGGGATAGCGGTGCCGATCGGATTTTTCTCCGACCGTATGAACCGCGTTCGCATCACGGTGATCGGCGCAACGCTTTGGGGAATCTGTTCGGTTATGACAGGCATGGCGACAACAGTCTTGATGCTCGGTATCGCTCGAGCCGGGTCAGGGATCGGCAAGGCAGTTGTCGATCCCACGCATAACTCGCTTCTCGCCGACTACTACGACATCCCTGACCGCGCAAAGGTCTATTCGGTTCACCGTGCAGCAAACGCGTTGGGGTTGTTCATCGGACCATTGGCCGCCGGACTGATCGCTCAACGATGGGGCTGGCGCGCGCCATTCTTTGTGTTCGCAATACCTACATTCGTGTTCGTTCTCATGGCGCTGCGCTTGAGGGAACCAAACCGAGGAATGTGGGAACGCAAGGCGATGGGTCTCGAGAACGAAGAACTTGCTACCGAAGACTTACCCGCGAGTTGGAGTGAGTCTTGGCGCGTTGTTCTGGCGGTCGGAACTCTGCGCCGCATCTACTGGGCTCTCCCATTCCTGGCGATGTCAATCATTGGACTCGCCGCATTGACTGGCCTCTACTACGACGAAGTCTTCGGACTCGACGCCGCTCAACGTGGCTTCGTTGCCGCAATGGCTGAGCCAGCAGCTTTTGTAGGGCTATTGGTCGGGATCCCAATCGCAACGCGCCTAATGAGACGCGATCCGGGACTCGTCTTGAAATTCGTGGCCGTGCTGGGCGTAGGCGTTGCAGCCGCGTTCACGGTCTTCGCTCTCACCCCGTACCTCTGGGTCGCGGTATTGATGAACATTCTCGTTTCGGGATCAACTGCGATGCTCGCTCCCGCGATCTTCGCAACGCTTTCGTTGGTGATTCCTGCCAAGGTACGGGCGTTCGGCTTCGCTCTTGCGTCTTTGTGCATTCTTCCCGGACTTGTGATCCTCCCGCTAATAGGAACAATCGCTGACTC
>CAMBEL010000102.1 GCA_945865605.1 Bifidobacterium breve | reverse complement strand
ATGCCGATTCGAGATGTGAGTGCAGACCAATCTTCTACGTATCGCTCAACGGACTCGCGGCAGCGTTGGTTAAACGGTTCAATCCCGAACTCCTCGATCTGCGGTTTCCCTGAGAACCCGAGTTCCTTTTCCACCTCGACCTCGACGGGCAGCCCGTGACAATCCCAGCCCGCTTTGCGCTCAACATATTTGCCCCGCATGGTGTGGAAGCGGGGATAAATATCTTTAAAAAGCCGGGCCCAGGCGTGATGGATGCCAGGACGGCCGTTAGCCGTGGGTGGTCCTTCGTAAAACACCCACTCCGGAGCGCCCCTTCTGCGCCGCAAACTCTCAGCGAAAACGTCCCGTTCGCGCCACTCTTCCAGTACCTTCGTTTCGAGAGCAACTAGGTCGATTGAAGCATCGACGGGTTCGAAGGGCACGGGACGTACGATATTCGCCGGCGCCCCCGTTGATCGCCCCCGGGGTGATGCGCCTATGCTCCGCCGCTCTCACTGGCTGCCCGCCGAAGAGCGCCTGCCCCCAACTGAAGGGAACACCCCGATGGCCAAGGCCACCGGTACCGCAAGGTCCGCAGCAAAACCGAAGAAAGCCGTCAAGAAAGCCGTCAAGAAAGCCCTGAAGAAGGCGCCTGTGAAGAAGGCGCCTGTGAAGAAAGCCATGAAGGCAGTCATCAAAAAGGCGGTCAAGAAAGCGGCACCGAAGAAAGTTGTGAAGAAAGCAGCCGCGAAGAAGGCCGTGAAAAAGGCGCCCGTCAAGAAAGTTGTGAAGAAGGCGCCTGCGAAGAAGGTCGCGAAGAAGGCGCCTGCGAAGAAGGTCGCGAAGAAGGTCGCGAAGAAGGTCGCGAAGAAAGTTGTGAAGAAGGCGCCCGCGAAAAAGACTCCAGTTAAAAAAGTTGTGAAGGCTGCGCCCGTTAAAAAAGTGCCGGTTAAGCGGCAGCCAGCGGGCAAAGTTTGTCCATTGTCTGGAATCTTCGTTCCCAAACAGTCCGCGAAGATTGCGCCAAGCACTTTGGCGCGACTTAAAGAACAACTGCTTGAAGAACGCGCGTTACATGTGCGTCAAGGAGACGAACTCCAGGCCGAAGCCGACGCTCTAGTTGCGGAACGCGAACAGGGCGACACGCAGTTCGATGAGGAATCGGGCGAAGGCGACACGATGAACGTAGAGCGAGAACGCGATCTAATGATGTCCGCATCTGCTCGCCAGAAGGTAGAAGAGATCGATCGCGCTCTCGAACGGATGGCAAACGGAACCTACGGGCTCTGTCTCCCTGCTGGGCGTCGCATCAAAGTCGACCGTCTAGAAGCGATCCCGCGTGCAGAGTCATGTGTCGACTGTCAGCAACGTGTCGAACGGCGACGGTAGGCCTCCGCGCTGGATAGCGCCACTCATAGTCATCGGAGTGGTGGTGTTAGATCAGTTGACCAAAGTCCTGGTCGTAGCAAATCTTTCAGACAAGGCGCTCGCGATTATCGGCGATACGGTCGAGTTGCGATTAGTGCGCAATAGCGGTGCAGCGTTCAGTCTGTTTACCAATGCAACCGCGGTGCTAGCTGTACTGGCGATTGTTCTTGCTGGCGTACTTACGCGCGCCGTCATTCGTGCAGCCGATGTTTGGTCGGTCGTAGCTCTGTCGCTTGTCGTTGGGGGCGCACTTGGGAACTTGATCGATCGTATGTTCAGGGCGCCGGGTCCCTTGCGGGGGCACGTCGTCGATTTCGTGTCGGTAGGCAGTTTCCCCAGTTTTAATGTTGCAGATTCAGCAATCACCATCGGCGCGATTTTGCTGGTTGTGAATTCGTTCAGCGGAAACCGGCGGGAAGCATCTAGCCCGCCACAGGTTGGATCGGAATCCTTGTGACGGAGCGTGAGTTCGTAGTGCCTGCGACTCTCGTCGGTGAACGGGTAGATAGGGCGCTTGCCCTGCTGACTGGCTGGTCGCGTGCCGATGTGGTGTTGTTGGTTGAACAGGGATCGGTACTCGTTACCTCGAAAAGGGTGCAGAAGAGCAGGCGTCTCGAAGAAGGCGAAGTCATATCTGTAATTTCTGAACCGGTACCGCCGAGTTTGCCCGAGGCGGAATCCATGGATCTCACCGTGGTGTTCGAGGATGCAGATCTCATCGTGATCGACAAGCCAACACGGTTGGTCGTCCACCCTGGCGCGGGCAATCCAACCGGGACTCTGGTAAATGGATTGTTGGCTAGGTATCCAGAACTCTCGTCAGTCGGAGACGTTTTGCGTCCAGGGATTGTTCACCGCCTCGACCGCGATACAAGCGGCTTGATGCTCGTCGCGCGCTCGCAAGCAGCATATGAAGCGCTCACTGAGGCGCTTGCGCAGCGTCAAGTCGAACGCCGCTACCAAGTGCTCATCTGGGGGATACCCGATTCGCCTACTGGCGTGATCGACGCTCCTATCGGGCGTTCGGTGCGGATGCCAACACGCATGGCGGTGCGGGAAGGAGGCAAATACGCGCGCACTTCCTACGAAGTACTCGAGGAGTTTCCAGAACAAGGCGTCGCACTGATGAGGTGTTCGTTGGAGACCGGACGTACCCATCAGATCAGGGTGCACGTGACTGCGATCGGGCACCCTGTTGTCGGCGACAAAATATACGGAGGCATTCGCGATCCGCTGCGCGCCTCACGGTTGTTTTTACATGCAGAGGAACTCGCGTTTAGCCATCCGATAACAGGCGAGTCGCAGCGTTTCGAGTCCGCGCTACCGGATGATTTACAAGGCGTACTTGACGGCCTGAAGCATTGATTGAGAAATTGAGTAGTTCAGTCCCGCGTAGGGTGCCCAGAGCGCGTCCTTGCGACGAGGTCGGCGAGCGTGTGCATGTCGAGTTGATCTCGCATTTCTTGTGAAACGCCGACCCAGACTTCTTGCAAAACACAATGCCCTTCGCAGTGGTCGTGTTCAGTCGGAAGCGCAGTGAACGGACCATCGACGGCAGCCAATACTTGCGCGAGCGTAATTTCATTGGCCGGCCGGGCCAACACATAACCGCCTCCGACCCCTCGCTTTGATCTAACCAGCCCAGCCCCTTTGACGGCTAGCAGGATCTGTTCGAGGTATGGCTGAGGAAGATTCGTGCGTTCTGCGATTTCCTTGACCGATGTTGGATGTTCGGAATCATGCAGCGCGAGAGAGATGAGCGCGCGAGCGGCGTAGTCGCCGCGGGTGGAGACCTTCACATGCACATCGTCGCATATGAATCGGATCCGCGACGCCGCCTCGTCTGCGTTGGCTACGGTGCAGTGATGGAGTCCACGGAAAGCCCAGTCCTTCCGCACTATGGCAATGGCTGCATTGATGGTGTCGTGCCTGCACTCCTCCGGGGCGAAGCAAACGACTGGTTACCCGAGCCCGTGAAAGGCTCGCGATGTGTTGTGATGCTGGTACTCGATGGTCTCGGCAGCGCGATCATCGACGAGAACCGGTCGTTGTTGCCGGAACTTGCAGCGATGGACGGCGGATCCATTACAACCGTCGTGCCATCCACAACAGCGACCGCGCTCACCTCTTTAACGACCGGTCTAAGTCCTGCCGAACACGGCATTGTCGGATATCGCCAGCGCGCGGAAGGTGAAGTTCTCAATACCTTGCGATGGAGAACAGATTCGGGTCGCCGTGCGCCTGAACCGTTCATGGTGCAGCGGCACACCCCTTTCTTGGGCCGCGAAGTACCGGTTGTCACAAGATCAGAGTTCCGCACAACAGGTTTCACCGATGTGCACCTTCGCGGTGCGCCGTTCATGGGTTGGAGCACAATCGCTGTTCTCGTTGAACAATGCAGAGCGTTAGTTGCACAACGTAGGCAACTTATTTATTCGTACTATCCGGGAGTCGACACAGTGGCGCACGAGTTCGGACTCCACAGCCCGTACTTCTTCGCAGAAATCTCATTCGCAGATGAATTAGTAGGGCGACTTCTCGACGTCCTAAGTCCGGATGTGACACTGTTGGTTACTGCAGATCATGGTCAGGTGCATGTTGGAGAAAGATGGTTGGGGCTTGACCCGCTCGGCGATTTGGTGGCGAGCTGTTCCG
>CAMBEL010000101.1 GCA_945865605.1 Bifidobacterium breve | reverse complement strand
GGTTCGGCGCGCCTGCAAAGTCCAGGTCGTCGTTGTTTTGATCATGCGGTTGGAAGGTCCACTTGAGGGTGCCGGTTGCGAGGTCGGCCGCGAAAAGCGTGTCGGAGAAGCGGCCCCACTTCTTGGGATCGGGACAGTTGCCTGTGCCTCTGAACACGAGGCCACGCGTTTGGTCGACCGTCGGTGAACTCCAAATGTCACCACAGCCGGAACCGGTCGCGCCCTCTCCTGTTGGTCCCACACCGGATGATGGTGCGGTAGTGAGCATCCACCGCTGCTTGCCAGTGCGCGCGTCGAGCGCGTAGAGGCCGGCCGGTTCACCCTTTCCCGAGTTGTGAACGTCGGTGCCGAATAGAACCATGCCGTTTACAACGAGCGGCGATGACTCGATCTCTGTGGGGTCTTTGGGGTCGCCCTTACGTCCGACCTCGTGTCGCCAACGTAACTTGCCGTCGGACGCGCGCAGGGCGTACATGGTCTTACCCGCAGGGAAGAAAACCGTGCGCACGCCGCCGACGCGCGCAACTGTCGCGGAGCCGACGATCTGGCCCGCATAGACCGTTGGGTGAATCTTGGCGTCGTAGGTCCAGAGCTTGCGTCCGTCGGACGCGCGCAGCGCATAAAAGCGGCCCGACCAGTCACCTACAAATAGGCGCCCGTTCACCAACACCGGTGTGGTGTTGACAACATCGCGGGTGTTGAAGAACCAGCGCAGCCGCAGTTTGGAAACATTGGCTTCGGTCAATGAGGTTGGGCATTGCGTGGCGAACGTGCGCTCTATCGAGTAGCCCCATGTCGGCCAGTTGCACAGCGGGTCGAAGGCGGGCGCCGTTGCAGCGACAGGTGCGGCAGTAGCTGCAGGCGCACTAAGCGTGCCGAGCATCGCAACCCCGATCGCGACTGTTATAGCGCGCGCGAGTGCTTTGACGGAGATGGTTGGTGGCATCAAGAGGTGAACAGTAGGGGGGCAGAGGTGATGCCTGCAATCACGCCCGAAGCGAGGCGTTGCGGTTCACCGGCCAGGGCAATCGTTGAAAAGCGCGTTGTGACTTCTTCGAAGAATACGCGGGCTTCGATGCGTGCAAGTGCGGCTCCAAGGCAGAAGTGTTCGCCGAACCCGAAGGCAACTTGGTTGTTGGTCTCGCGGGTTACGTCTAGTTGGATGGCCGTTGGGCCGAACGCGTCTTCGTCGCGGTTGGCCGATGTATATAGAAGGAGCAGCGGGTCACCCTCACTGATTTGCGTGTCGGACACGGTCACATCGCAGGTGGCGGTGCGCATGAAGGAGATGACGGGCGTTGTCCAGCGCAGCAACTCTTCGACTGCGATTGGGATGCGCGCTGGGTCATCACGCAGCAGTTGCCATTGATCGGGGTGTTCGGCGAGCGCGATTAGTCCTCCAGAGAGAAGGTTGCGCGTTGTCTCGTTACCCGCAACGAGGAGTTGCCCGTAAAACATCATGAGCTCTTCGTCGGTGAGCGTGTGTCCGTCTACGTCGGCGTGGCAGAGCATGGTGACGAGATCGTCGCGGGGATCAATGCGGCGTTGCGCGACCATTTCGAGGAAGTAGTTGGCCATTTCGCCGAGCATGGTGATGGATTCGTCGGTGATTTCGGTCGCGGCTCCGATCATGATGTCGGACCACTTGTAGAAGCGCGGCCAGTCTTCGCCCGGAACGCCGAGTAGGTCTGCGATTACGAGTAATGGGAATGGAACTGTGAGCTTGGCGACAATGTCGACGGGCTCGCCTGACGGGAGCGCATCAATGAGGGCGCGGACGCGGGTGCGCGTGTTGGCTTCGAGCGCGCGCATTTTCGATGTCGAGAAGGCCGGGTTGAGTAGGCGTCGGTAGCGCACATGATCTGGTGGGTCTATGTAGAGAAGAGCGCCAGGGATGTGCGGGAGGTCGCGGACGAGGTCCATGAGCAGCACGCCCTTGGACGAGCAAAAGGTGGCGGGGTCACGGGAGATGCGCAGCAAGTCTGCGTGCTTAGAGACCGCCCAGAAGCGGGGAACGTCGGGTTCCTCGCATAGGGCGAGGGGCGCCTGCGAGCGCAGGCGGGCGAGGTGGGGGTGTGGGTCGGTGGCCCAGAACGCGGGGTCCGCGAGGCGCGCTGCGAGTTGGCTATTTGTCTGTGCTTCAGCTGAAGTTGTCACGGTCGCGAACGTTAGGCGCGCTTGAGCAGCAGGCACTAGGAGCGCGGGCAGGTAACCTCAATTCTTCTGGTGGCGTAGCCGAGTGGCTCAGGCAAGGGTCTGCAAAACCCTGGACGTGGGTTCAATTCCCACCGCCACCTCCAAATTGTTTGTCGAGCATCGAGTAGCGCAAGCCGATTAGGGCTAAATGGCCGCCGGGCTAGGACGCCCACTCAAGTTCAGTGGCTTCCTTTTTTGAGGTTCTCCATCAGTAAGGCGCGCTGTCAATTCCAAGGTATTGAAGTTGTACCAAGCATAAGGCTGGTTGCGTCGATAATCGGACGTGAAATTGGAGCCCACCTAAAGGCCGGGCAAGCCAGAGGAAAGTCGCCCAAATCGCATGGTAGGAATTGTCGAAGTGCTGCTCTTCATAAGCATTTATTATGTGGGGATGTCACTCATTGTCAGGTTGTTGAACCCTGACCAAGATTCCGATGAATAGTGGTGGGGAGTATGACGACATCAAGGTGAGCGGGGGCTGATTATGTTTTGGGTATACGAGAACTGGGTTCATAAGTACTCGAAGTTTCATCGTGCTGGATGCGTTTATTGCGACCACGGCAAGGTGAGTACCCCAAGTGGATTCAGGAGCGTCGGCTGGGGCGACGAAGTTCGATGCGGGTGCCACTCCGACGATCCCGGCTAGGGCGATGGCGGGTCTTGTGGTGTTGCGTATCGGCCGCGTCGCCGAGTAGTAGAGATTCGCGATTTGCCCCGCCCACAAAGCCGAGTGCCCTCCCTGCGAGTGGCCGTACAAGGCGAGGTCCCAGTTGCGGGTTCGCACACCCTGCTTTCTCGCCGCGAGTTCAATGCCCGCGCGAACGCTGTCGAGAACTTGCGCTGCAGAACTGGTCGCCACCATGTAGCGCTGGTAGTCGCCGTCTTCGGATAGGCCTACGTAGTAGTCGGTAGCGGCGACGAGTCGGCCTTGATTGATCCAAGTTTGGAGAACTCCATCGGCGGCAGTACCGAGGTGTTCGTCTTTAGTGGCGGTGCTTCCCCACGCGATTGCACCCATTCCTGAGGGCGAGGGGCCGAAGATGAATTGAGTCGGGTCGTTCGATGGCTGACACGCTTGCGCGATCCCGAGCGTTCCGTGTGCCCTAGCCACAACCTTGCCGCGGCGTCGAGCGTCGAGCGTCGAGCCATTTTGCGGCGAGACGATTACGCCACAAACCGCAACAAGTGATCTCTCGTCTTGCACCGTGCTGACATGGACGGACCAATCGCTAGGAAGCGACGAATCGTGCACGTGGATCTAGCGTTGGTTGTGCGCGGTACCAGTCGCTCAACTGGGAATTAGGCGACGGTAGAAACGCACCACGCCGACTCGCCAAGTCGCGCGCCAAGGTCAAAATTCTCTTGAACAGATACGACTACCCACCTGCCTAGGGGCACAGGCATAAATCTTTGAAATACCCGAGAAACCCCTTGTAATTGTCACACCCCTACTTTATAATCGAACGTATGTTCGATACACTTATCGATGCCGTAACCCATCTCCGCGAAGTCGCTGGTCGGGTAGATGTAGAGGTCATAGATGGCGAGGCGGCAGCCCAACTGGTCGGCATGGCCGATGAGATTCGTCGGGTTGGAGACTCTCTTCGCACAGTTGCTGTCGGTCAGGTAGAGCGCACCAATAGTTGGAGAGTTGGCGGAGCTAAAAGTGTTGCCGAGTGGCTCGCCATCAAGACTGACTGTGCTCACCATGAGGCCCAATCTGTGGTCTGTCTCGCTTCACAACTGCAACACCTCCCTGATACCCAAGCAGCGTTGCGCTCAGGCGAGCTCTCTGGAGCACAGGCTGTAGAGGTAGCCCGTGGGGCGATAGCTGCACCTAACTCTGAATCTCGCTTGCTTGGCCTAGCTAAGACAGCAACCGTGCGCGCATTGCGCGATGAGGCATCGCGGGTCGT
>CAMBEL010000100.1 GCA_945865605.1 Bifidobacterium breve | reverse complement strand
TAGGGCCCGAAACGTGCCGAGATCGCCCTGGGGTGTGGGGTTATTCGGAGGAGAAGAACACGTTTTTTACTTCTGTGTAGTGCTGCATTGCGTGCATTCCGAGTTCTCGTCCTAGCCCCGATCGTTTGTACCCGCCAAACGGCGTCTCTGTCCGCACAGAACGGTTTGAGTTCACAGAAAGCGCGCCGGTACGAATCGCTTTGCTGACCCTGATTGCTCTGCCAAGGTCCTTCGTCCAAATGGATCCCGACAGTCCGTACGGGATGTCGTTTGCGATGTGGACCGCGTTTGACTCATTTTCGAACGGGATGACGCAGGCCACCGGACCAAAGATTTCCTCTTGCGCCACTCGCATCCCGTTATCGACACCCGCCAGTACCGCGGGCGTCAGATACGACCCGTCTTCCCTCGGCAGCGTACCGCCGCTTACCAATTCGGCTCCCTCGCCTGTTCCGATCCCGATGTAATCGATTGATATCTGGCGCTGTCCGGGAGAAATCATGGTGCTTATCTCACTTGCCTCATCGAGAGGCTCTCCAATGCGTAACCGTTCCGTCGTTCGCACGAACTCCGCAACGAACGCGTCGTAGATCGATCGTTCGACGACGATTCGACTCCGAGAACAACAGTCTTGTCCTGCATTGGAGAACACGGCCATCGGTGTTTCCGCAGCAGCTTTCTCCCAATCGGAATCCGCAAATACAACACAAGCTGACTTGCCGCCGAGTTCCAAAGAAACGCGGGTGATGTTCTCAGAAGATGCCCGAAGAATCGATGCACCGGTGGATGTCTCACCTGTGAATGCGATCTTGTTTACGCGCCTATCCGATACAAGCGCGTCGCCAATAACTCCTCCAGGACCGGGAAGAACCGAAACGCAACCTTCGGGTACTCCGGCTTCTATTAGGAGTTCACCTAGCCGTAATGCTGTCAGCGGTGTCAGCGAAGCCGGCTTAAGGATGATTGAGTTACCGCACGCCAAAGCCGGAGCAACTTTCCAACAAGCTATGAGTAGCGGGAAGTTCCATGGAACTATCAACCCGCACACGCCTACCGGTTCACGCAACACAACATCGATACCGGGGTCCTGAACGGGCACAACTTCACCGAACAACTTGTTGGCTGCACCTGCGTAGTACTCGAACGTACCGGCGGCAGCTTCGACTTCCCATCGTGCATCTGCAATTGGATGACCAGCATTGCGTGCTTCGAGAATTGCCAACTCTTCGGCGTTCTGCCTGATTAGATCGGCAACGCGTAACAAAACTCGTCCCCGTGCCGTCGCGCTCTGGTCGGCCCACACCCCAGATTCAAATGCAGTAGTTGCGTCGGTGAGAGCTGCGTTGACATCGGTAAGACCGGCTTGGGAGATGGTTGCCAATTCTTGCCCTGTCGATGGCTCGCGAACCACGAATGTGCTCCCATCGGCAGCCGCGCGATGCCTTCCGCCTATCAACAATTCCATGCAGTTCTCCTGTTCGTAAGTCGGGACAACGCTACCGGTGCGAGCTCACCAGTATCTGGCTCGCGGGAACAACGCGGCGCTCGTGTGGCACGGTTGTGGCTGTATGCGCCGAGCCGTAACTGCAATCAGCATCTCAATTATCTGCATATTTTTTTCCGCATCTTGCTCGTCTGGGACGGGGAATGAGTCGCGGGAACGAGATTCTACGGTGCAGACGAAGCGAGACGACACGACAACCACTCTCGGCAGAGAACCCGTGAAGCCGCTTGTTTGGGAATCTTGCGGCGACGGTGATTGCGCGCGATTGACGGTTCCGCTACGACATGCAGATCCGGCTGGCGAGACAATTGAACTTGTCGTGGCTCGCGGTTCTCTCGCTGACCCCGATAAGCGCATCGGCACCTTGCTGCTAAATCCTGGCGGCCCAGGTGCACCGGGTACCGACTTCGTTGTGCCAGCCGCGAAACTTCTTCCCGATGCCATAACGGATTACTTCGACATCGTCTCTTGGGATCCGCGTGGGACGGGGGAGAGCTCGCCGGTAGATTGTGGGAGAAATTTCGACTACCTATTCGCTGCAGACTCGGCGCCAGACAACGCAGTGGAACAACGTGAGTTGGAGGCCGCCACTGCTCGTTTTGCTCGTGAATGTTCTCAACGGTCCTCGAGACTTTTACCCAACATCACGTCGCTCGCAACCGTCTCGGATATGGACATGCTTCGCGAGGCATTAGGCGAAGACAAACTCACGTACCTCGGATTTTCATACGGCACATATCTTGGTGCTTTGTATGCACGTGAGTTCCCTGCACGCGTTCGCGCAATGATGCTCGATGGTGCAGTGGACCCGTCGTTGTCGGTGGAAACGATGGTTATCGAGCAAGCACAAGGATTCGGCCGTGCGTTGGATCTATTTCTCACCTACTGCGCGCGGAATCGCGACTGCGCGTTCCGTCACGGCGGTGAACCGCGCCGCGCTCTCGATGTTTTGCGCGCCAGGGTGGATCTCCAGCCCATCGCGTCTGGCGATCGAACGCTGGGTCCCACCCAATTAGACCTTGCTTTGGGAGCGGGTCTGTATGGTGGCGAGTTGGGATATTCCGAACTTGCTAGGAGTCTGCGTGATGCTGAACGTGGTGATCCTGATGGGTTGCTCGCAGTGTTCGATGCATACGTTGGACGCAATCCCGATGGGATCTATAAGCCGGATTGGGCTGCCTTCATATCCATCAGTTGTGCCGACGGACCTGTGCTTGACCTAGAGGCCGCACGAGTTTTGCAGGAGCGCGCAGCGGTCGCTGCCCCCGATTTTGGCGCGGAGAATGTCGGGCTCGGGTTCCCCTGCTCATTTTGGTCGGCGCCTCCAACCAACAAAGTTCCCGGTGTCGTGGTGGCTAGCGGTTCCGTTCCGATAGTTGTGATCGGGACGACCGATGATCCAGCGACGCCCCTGAAATGGTCTGAAGGATTAGCGAAACAACTCGGAGTCGGACGGCTTGTAGCGGTGCGGGGATCAGCGCATACGTCTTTGCTGGGTGGTCCAGATTGTCTTGCACGGTTAGCAGCCGCCTACCTGGTTGATCTCGTTGTGCCGCAAGATGGAACACGATGTTGACTGCGGTACTACGAGTGTTTGGTAAAGACCTAACCTGATGCCCTTGGAAGATCGACTAATTCGACTGGATGGTCCCGCCAACTTCAGGGACTTGGGTGGTTATCCAACATCAGATGGACGGAGTGTGCGCGCGAAGCGTATCTTCCGAAGTGACTCGCTTTCCTTCATGACAGACCAAGATGTTGGACGCGTCATGAACACCCTAGGGATACAAACCGTCATAGATCTCCGCGCGGGCCACGAGGTAGATCGGTTCTCTCATGGTCCCCTTGTAGAACATGGCGTGAACTTCCGGCATATGCCGATCGTCGACGAGACGCGTGGTCCTATCGAACCACCGAACGGAGCGAACACGCGGCCTCTCGTGCTCGACGAGATCTATCTCATGATGCTCGAACGCTTTGGAGATCGCTTCGCCAGCGTCCTCCGCGTTATCGCTGATCCCTCTAACCACCCTATGGTTTTTCATTGTGCGGCAGGCAAGGACCGGACGGGATTGGTAGCTGCACTTGTGTTGGGACTTCTCGGTGTAGATGACGATCTGATTGCGGCCGACTACGCGCTAACCGAAGAACGTATGCCGGTACTCCTGCTTCGCCACCGCAACCGTGCCGCCCTGCAGGATGGTGCGATTGAGGTAGGAGGGCAAGAATTGACTGCTGGAGCGGAATTGATGTCTTCGCTTCTCGTAGCCATCGCCGAGCGATTCGGGAATATCGAGGGCTACGTTCGGCAGTTCGGCATTGACGGAGACGTTCTTTCGAGCCTTCGTGATTCGTTGATCGAATAGTGACGCAGATTCTTTTCTCGACGTCGCGGACGGTCGTATCGGCCGCCTAGTAGCGCGTCCCATAGGCTCGTGGTCCGCATGGACCTTCGTTACTCGGCAGCCGATGAACTTTTCCGCAGTGAGTTACGGGAGTGGTTAGCCGCGGAACTCGCTCTACTTCCGCCCACCCCACATCGCGACGACTGGCTCGCCAGAAGGAGTTACGACACCGATTGGCAGCGTCGCCTGTTCGATGCCGGTTATGCGGGACTCTCATGGCCGAAAGCATATGGCGGCCAAGAGGCTTCCCC
>CAMBEL010000099.1 GCA_945865605.1 Bifidobacterium breve | reverse complement strand
CGTCAAGAACGAGGACACTCGGCGCGGAAGCAAGTGCTCCTGCGATCGCACATCTCTGACGTTCGCCGCCGGAGAGTGTTGCCGGATTACGATCGCGAAGGTGAGCGATACCGAGTGCATCGAGGACTTCTTCGACACGGCGGCGCATTGAGACTTGGGAGAAACCAATATTTTCGAGGACGAACGCAACGTCTGCCTCTACGCGATCAACGACGAAATGAGCTTCAGGATCTTGGTGCACAAAGCCGACGACGTCCGCGAGAGCGCGCGGACGATGTTCTCGTGTTGATCGCTCTACAACCGTCACGTCTCCAGCGAATCGACCTCCGGTGGAGTGAGGAACTATTCCATTTACCGCGCGCAACAGAGTGCTTTTCCCTGAACCGGAGGACCCGACGACCAGCAAGATTTCACCCTCATCGACCGCAAGATCAATCTGTTGAAGTGCGAGTGGTCCATCGGGGTACCCGTATGAAACATCGGCGAACGTGATTGCGGTCATGTCGTTTCGGCCATGTCTGGTTGATGTTCGTAGGCACCCGTTCCTACATCGATACCTGACATCGGAGCAGGGAGGCGAAGAAGTGGTGCGAGGAGTGGCACTAGGCAGAGAGCGACTACGGGATCAAATGTTGGCAACACAAGAGGGCTCGCATACCAGACAAGTGAATCGTTACCGACGATCGCGACGAACCCGAGAAGCAAGGGCGAAAGTAGTGATACGCCAGCCAACAACCAGTCCGCTGTTGCCATACGGATATGCCGGTATCGCTGCCTTGCACTGCCGCGTGAACTCAATAAGACGGCAAGAATAAGTAGGAAGGCACCTAAGAGGCCGAGCGCGATTGCCGTCGCTGGCGCACGCCCGACGAGTGCGACGAACGCTGCGCCCAACACAAGCAATGCCGCGAGTCCGCACCATCCAGATTTTCGCTCCGTTCGTGCACTTGGAGCGTTCCCAAAGCCGCGTGAGTCCATCGATTCCGACAGTGCAATTGCTCGTTCCATGCCGCGTTCGAGAACCGGAACGATCATTCTTATTAGTCGGCCGCGCCGGATTTTTCTCCCACCGGTGCGTGCCATGTCGGCTTCGCGCACGGTGGTTACGGATTCGATCGTTGCTGGTACAAATGCGAGGGCAACGGTTGTGATCAGACCAAGTTCGTGGAATGCACGTGGTGACGATTGCACGAGCTCATAGTGCGAAGCGATGGAGTTGAACGCGCCGAACACAGCGAGCATCCCGACGATGGTGAATCCTGATGCCAATGAAGACAACACAACGCCCGCTTCTAAGGTGCCACCGATTGTGAAGCCGCCAAGTATTTGTGGCGTAGTTGCTTGCGGCAAGGTGACGATTACATCGACGCCGTTGTGTGTTGTGAGCGCAGCGATCACAACCCGTATCGAAGCGAAGATGACTCCGAGTAGGACAAGCGCGGGGAACGCTCGTCGGTAGGGCCCATCGGTGGCGTGCGTCTCCACCATCAGCCACGCAATCCCGATCACGAGCGCGACGTAAACAGGACTCGGAGCGAGTTGAACGGAACTGGCCGCTGCTAGCGCCCAGATGAGCCAAGTCGCAGAGTGCCATGGCCGGTGGGTTGCGGACGGTGTTCGCATTCCCCTAGATTGTCCTCTCGACAGCGGTCGCGCGTAACCCCGGATGGTTCGTGCGGTCCCGTTCCCGAGAACCGCTCGGGTTCGGGGTAGAGGAAGCCGGTGCAAGCCCGGCGCTGACCCGCAACTGTGATCGGCTAACCCTAGGCAACTGCCAAGGGTGACCGTAAGCCAGGACCATCGCCGCTGTCCGCCGGGTTACCGGTGCTCCGCAAGTCCCCATCGCAAGGTGGGTCACAGTTGGGGTCCTCGTGGAGAGGGGCCCAGGAGGAAACCATGTCATTAGTTCGCTCCCTTCTCGTATGTTTCGGCGCGGCCGCATTCGGTCTCCCTGCATTGTTGTCCCAGGCTGGTGCCACGGCACCTGAGTCTGCCGTCGCGGCGCGATCCGCCGTGGAATGGTTAGAGGCCCAGCAACAGCCCGATGGAAGTTTTGAGGTTGCCGGATTTCCGGGCTTCGAAACGCCGGACGCCGTACTCGCGATCGCGGAACAAGCCCAGATAGACGCTTCGTGGTCAACGGACGAGGCCTTAGCTGGCGTTGAGGCAATTGACGCTGACGGAATTTCTACATTTGCAGGAGACGCTGTTCCCGATGCGCTGGACGCGTTGGATGATTTTGCGGAAGGGGGTCTGAGCGCGGGTCAGGCCGCAAAGTTGATCGTGCTTGATGCTTCACCGCTAGGCCTGGACGCTCAAGCGTTTGACCCGCAATCGGATGGCAACCCGGTGGACCTTGAGTCGTTCGTAACCTCTGCAATTCAGCCAGACGGTTCCTATGGGGCTTTCAACGCGACTCTGTTCGCTGTGATTTCCAACCATCTAACGGGCGCGCCTATTTCTGGAGCGACGATTGCTCTCATTGAGGCTGCGCAACAGGCCAACGGTGCTTGGAACTATGCGGGTGACCCGACGGGCACCGATGTTGATCCGGACACGACTGGGTTGGCAATGCAAGCACTCGTAGCAGAAGGCGCGTCATACGCGACACCCTCAATCGGTAACGCTTTGAAATTTCTTGCTGCAAGTCACCAAGCAGATGGGTCGTGGCCAGGCCCATTCGACAGCGGAAACCCGAACTCAACCGCTCTAGCTATTCAGGGAATCGTTGCCGCCGGTTACGACCCTGCATCCCCCTGTTGGAGAAATACGGCAGATTTGTCCCAGCAAGGCACCCCATATACGTCGCCCGATGCCTACCTGATCGGGACACAAACTGTCGATGGAAACCTGTCGAGTCCGAACGATTCCTGGGGTCTCAACACGTTCGCTACCTCACAAGGCGTTCAGGGACTGTTGCGTTCGTGGCTTCCGGTAGCGCAAGCGACAGTGCAAACGTGTTCGACGCCGACGCCGACAAGTCCGACCGGTACATCCCCGACAACGATCTCCACGACGACGCCAACAACATCGCTGGCGACGCCGGCTTCTACACCAACTGATGTACAAGGAAAAGTTGTTAGCGCCAATCCGGGGGTTACCACACGCAAGCTGCCTAATACCGGTGGAATATCGACGGCGCTCGCTGGCGTCGGCGTTGCTGCATTAGCAATCGGCATTGGAGCGCACTTTGCGACGCGGCGACGCCGTGCCTAATTCGATCCGCTATCTATCCGGGATGCTCGTGGTTATGGCGAGCGGTTTGTTCATCGCGGTTGCTATACCGGCGCAAGCTTCAACGGTTCATCGCGCGATTGTTGTGGTTGACACCGGCCAAGGTGTATTCACGCGGTCAATCACGTTCGAGTCCGAAACGATTACAGGTATTCAGGCGCTTGAATTAGCCGGCGCGCAGCCAGTCGTGTGGAGCTACGCCACCCAAGGGGGAGCGGTGTGCCGATTGTTTGGGATCGGACGAGATGCAGGACCAGGGTGCTTGGGAGGTGACGGCGGCGACGCGAGGTATTGGGCATATTACCGTGCAGTTTCGGGAGCGACTAAGTTCACATATTCCCAAGTTGGCGCGGGCGCGACAACGGTGCGAGACGGCGACATAGAAGGCTGGAAGTTCGGTTTGGGATCGGCGCCGGCGTTACCGGCATTGCAGCCGCCAACGACTGTGCCAGTAACTGCGGCGACGACGCCCGCGACGGCACCGCCAAAATCTCCCGGCGTGATTACCCGTCAGACAACTGAAGACGCAACGACCTCTCATCCTCGCGCGGCATCGGTGGCAACGCTCCCAATCACCAACGCTCCAGCGAAGCATGCGGATCCGAGGACGGGCGAACTACGTAGTGCGCAAGGGGCAGACGGCACCCGCAGGGCTACTCCTTATGTAGATAGAAAAAACAGCGGGTCGACGGCATCCTCGCTCCTGTTGTTCGGTGCGTGCATTGTTGTTCTCGTAGGAACCATCTTCGGCATGCGATGGCGACGACGACGGGTACGGTAGGCAGATGCCGCCGGGGCGCAAGCCGACCTCAACCTCGAACTTTGGTGCCGGTCGTCGCGAGAGCCACGACGCCAGCGCGTTCTACGCTCGGTTTACGGCGCCTGAAGTTTCTAGCGATGAACAGGTCAATCCTTGCTCTGCAGCAGGTCGCATCATCCTGGGAGACGCGCGAGATATGGCGCTCGTCGAGGACGCATCGGTAGCACTTGTTGTTACCTCGCC
>CAMBEL010000098.1 GCA_945865605.1 Bifidobacterium breve | reverse complement strand
GGAAGACCTGTACCGCCGTGACTGTTCACCGGAAGTTCCAGCTCTTCACACACGCGCCAAAATGGGTCGTATCGCGGGTCATAAAGCGGGGCCAGGTAATCAACATCGGGTGGAACTGCAGAAATGAGCACGCCGCCGCGCAAGCCATTGTTCTTTATCCAACGCGCATCGGCAATCGCGTCATCTATGTTGTCGAGGAAGACCTGACCGATACCTGCGCGACGGTTTGGGAAGCGCGCGCAGAAGTCGGCCATCCAACGGTTGTGTGCTCGGATCCCTGCAAGACGATGCTCGTATTCATCAGGCTTCGGCGGACGAGCGAACAGAACAAAACTTGGAAAGAACGGCGGAACGGTATTAGGAAAAACGACTTCGCCAACAATCCCATCGGCTTCAAGGTCGCCGTTCCGCTTGTCATCATCCCAGTTACGTATACGTCCGCCATCTTGCAGATCACGGAACGGGTTCTTGTACTTCTCACGCCAAGCGTCGAAGTCTTCGACGTACCGCTCCTCCAAATAGTCGCGGTACATCGCGTGACTTCCACCGGCGTGGCAGTCCGCGGAGATAATCGTGTAGTGATCAGATCCGTTCATGGTCCCATTGTCGACGTTCGCGGCTCCACAGGCAATCCGCGACCCCTCTAGGCTGCGCCACGCATCGTTTCCTCAGGAGAAAGCCACCCTTCTATGAGCGAAGTTCTAAGCACAATCGGTCTCGTGCTCATATCGCTACCTCTGATCGCAATAGTCGCCTTCCTTGCATCTCGAATGCTCGGCGTCCGTCGCTCATGGTCGAACGTTCTGCTTGCAGGACTCATCGGATGGTCCCTAGCGAGCGTTACGGCTCTCGCAATTGCTGGCTGGAATACCGATGAACCTCAAGTTTTCCGAAACTTCTTCGTGTTGGCCCTTTTCACAACGATGGCCGCGGCAATTGCCCTAGACCTACTGGCCAAGCCCGGGACGCTAGTCAAGGGAGAGGATGCGGATTTCGTCAGTATCCCCCATCCGATACGGCGGTTCCGCAAGACCCTGGAACCCATCACGCGGCTACGCCAGGTCGCGAAAATCGCGCGCGCGAATGGATTCGGACCTCACCTCGGCTTGCGCCATCGCGAGGTTGTCGTGACCGATCCAACTCCGATGCGCATCCGCAAGACCCTCGAAGAATGCGGTGGAACCTTCGTAAAGCTTGGACAAATTGCATCGACGCGCGCCGATCTCCTTCCAACTGAGTACATCGAAGAGTTAGCCAAGTTGCGCGCTGACGTTGCGCCCGCATCCTTGGCCGACATGCAAGAGGTAGTCAGAAAGGAACTTGGAGGGAGCGTCGACGACATTTTTTCGGAGTTCGACTGGGATCCGATAGCTGCAGCGTCGATTGCACAGGTATATCGCGCTCGACTTCAGACCGGCGAAGACGTAGTGGTCAAAGTTCAACGACCACGCATTCGACAAACAGTCGAACGCGACTGCTCGGTAATTCTCCGACTCGCCAAGTTCGCTCAATCTCGGACTTCGTGGGGATCAGATCTCGGCATCCAAGACCTTGCCAGCGAATTTGTAGTTAGTTTGCGGGAAGAACTCGACTTTCGCATCGAAGCGCGCAACGCGCGCCAAATTGCCATAGCGACCCACGGTGACCACGGAGTTCGCGTACCAACGATCTACTCGGAACATTCGACAGCGCGCCTACTGGTCATCGAGAGATTCGACGGACCTTCCGTGGCGGATGTACCAGCCTTAGAGTCGCTCGGCGTAGGCCGGGCCGACCTAGCCGATCGACTTCTTCATTCGGTACTAGACCAAGCCCTGCGCCAGGGATTGTTCCACGCAGATCCACACCCTGGAAATGTGGTCGTGCTCGCAAACGGCGACATCGGCCTATTGGATTTCGGCGCGTGCGGTCGACTTGATCCGTTGGAGCAACAGGCCATGCTTCAAATACTGGTCGCAACCGTGCGCCATGACATCCCGATGCTCGCAGAAGGCATCGAAGAGGTTGCCAAACTTCCGGCAACGCTCGACGAACGCGCGCTGCAGCATGCTCTCGCTCGCTTCGTTGCTGCGAACGACACGCCAGGATCAGGCATCAGTGCTCAGGCATTCGCCGAGTTGGTGCCTTTGTTGCGCGCGTTCAAGGTGAGGTTGCCCGGCGAGTTCACGCTCCTATTCCGTGCCCTCGGAACCCTAGAAGGCACCCTGCGGATTATTTCGCCCGGCTACTCCCTCACCGATGCCGCACGGCGCGTTGCGGGGGATGAAGTTCCGACGACTCCACCGCCTCCAGAAGATATCGAAGAACTCGTTACGCGCGAGTTGATCGCCCAGGGACCGACTCTCCAACGGCTGCCTGGACGGATCGACCGCATCGCAGCACTCGCCGAACGCGGTGAACTGCGAACGAGTGTCGCATTGTTCTCCACTGAAGAAGACGCTCGGGTCGTTACAACACTTGTCAACCGCGCGGTATTGGCATTCGTGGCAGGTATCGCGCTCATCGCGGGCACGTTGCTCGTGATGTCTACCGAAGGTCCCATCGTCACGGGCCAAACGACGATCGCCCATCTAACCGGTTGGTTGTCTCTGCTCGGTGGATCGATTCTCGCCCTGCGCGTCGTCGCGACAGCGATACGCGATGGCTACAACTAACTCGCCCCTGCGCGAAACACCAGGGCCGTCACTGCTAGTTGGTACTAACTACCGACTCTCCTAATGACCCGAACGAAAAGACGCCAGATCCCTGACTGCCGGTCGGCAACACGTGCGCCCAAGTCGCGAGCAAGTCACTGAGGTCCGTGGGACCACCCCACGGGTGTCGAAGGATCTGTGCAGTAGATGAGGTCGCTGTTTTGTTCATATGTGTGCATCGTCACCCAAGCCACCGAGGTTTAGGTGGATCCTCGTATTATTCGGTCAGCCGAACGGACGGCCGCCGCGCCTATACCCAGAAAACGGCGGTCCCCGAACGGCGTCCCAGCGACGCGATTGCACACCATGGCCACGGCGAGGTCTCGATCTGGATCTGCCCATGCGCCGGAACCCCCGTACCCGAAATGACCGAAACCGTGTGGCAGAACACCGCGGCCCGTCGCCGCTAAGTGGTATCCCAATCGCCATCGCATAGGAAAACCGACCACTAGATCCCTCGAACGTGTCTGCACCTCAGTGGCCCGCACAAGCGTGTCGGCCGACAACAGCCTGCGCCCTCCTAATTCGCCACCAGCAGCTAGGACCGCGTACATCTTCGCCAATGACCGCGCAGTGAAGCACCCGTTGAGCGCAGGCAACTCGGAGTCGTAGACATCACCCGAGGTCAAGAGCCGATCGAGACCGGGAATCGACAATGCTTCGATGCCCGGGCGTAGCAACGGGATCCGTTCGAGTTGTCTCGACCACCGTTGCGCTCGAAGTGAGTCGCGGGGGACGATAAGTAGTTCCGCAATGCGATGGCGGTCTTCACCGGATGCGCCGATGAGCATGCAATCAAGATCAAGCGGCGCCGCTATTTCCGCTTGGATCACCTGTTGGACTGACTTTCCCGTTATCCGGCGCACAACCTCTCCGACTAGGAAGCCGAAGGTGATCCCGTGGTAGCCAAACCGCGTTCCCGGTTCGTAACTCGGTGATTGCTCGGCTAGCGCTTTCACAACGAAGTCCCAGTCGAGCATCTGCGATGCATCTTCGATCACGCCTCGTAACCGATGCATACCGGCGGAATGTGAAAGGAGATGACGAACAGTGACGCGCTGCTTACCGGCGGCCGCGAACTCCGGCCAATAATCCGCGACAGAATCGTCGTAGTCGAGCAGTCCTTTGTCAACCAGGCAGTGGACCGCCGTCGCGACGACACCTTTAGTTGTCGAAAAGCTCAGGGCGATGGTGTCTCTTTCCCAAGGATTGCCTTCGCTATTCCGATTACCCGCCCAAGCATCTACTACCAACTCGCCGCGGTGGTACACGGACACAGCAGCACCGCCACCGTTTTTGTGGGCGACCGCCCGAGCCAATGACTCCGTGACAGCGCCAAAGTCTGGATGTACATAGCCTTCGGTCACGCCACTCCGCATCTACGACCAACTCGCAAGTCGAAAGCGTGACACATGGGTCTGGGTCTTTCGCTAGCCGGACTAAGCCAGGGCGAGGCATCCTCAACTCAATGCAGGGCTAGAACGTCAATCAGACTCAGTACTCGCGAGTGCTGTGAGTTGCGCTAATGCCGTTAGTTGCGCCAGTGCCGATCTGCGATCCTCATGGTCGTCTGGGGCGGAAACGGCAGCCAACTCATCCGCTCTAATCACAGCCGCCAGCATCTCAGCAGCATCACTCTCGAGAGCGATTACCTGCGCGTTGGCCAATTTGTGGGCAGAGCGCTCCACCTCCAAATCGGC
>CAMBEL010000097.1 GCA_945865605.1 Bifidobacterium breve | reverse complement strand
TGCTTGAAACCACCATGGGGCATCTCGGAAACGATCGGAATGTGGTCGTTTACCCAAACGCATCCGAACTGCAGAGCCGCAGTCATACGCATTGCCCTGCCGATGTCTGAAGTCCAAACACTGGCTGACAATCCGTAGTCGATGTCGTTAGCCCAAGTGATCGCTTGTTCCTCATCACTAAAGCGCTGGACGGTGACCACAGGTCCAAAAATCTCGCGCTGCACGATTTCAGCTTCTTGCGATGGCCCCGTTACTACCGACGGTTGGTAGAAATATCCAGGACCGTCTATTTCTGAACCACCGACTGTTACTTCAGCGCCAGCTTCGACGGCGCGGCGTACCATCGCCGCAACACGCGATCGTTGGTCTTGCGAGATCAGCGGTCCCATAACCGTCTCCGCATCGAACGGGTCTCCAGTAGCGATCTCGCCCACTGCCTCAGTTAGCCCAGAAACGAACGCGTCGTACACGCTGGGACCTGCAAGCACGCGGGCTGGCTGAGTGCAGTCCTGGCCTGAGTTGTAATACGACATCTCTGCGATGCACGCGATTGCTGCCTCAACATCAGCGTCATCGAAGATTAGAACCGGGGCTTTGCCGCCCAGTTCTAGATGCACGCGTTTGAGTGTGTCGGCAGCCGTGCGCGCGATGGTCTTGCCGGTCTCGACACTTCCAGTCAGTGACACCATCGCGACTTTGGGATGGCGCACAAGAGCGTCACCCGCGGTTTCTCCCTGCCCACAAACAACGTTGAGTACTCCCCTGGGGAGAATGTCGGCGGTGATCTCTGCAAGACGCAATGCCGATAGCGGAGTTAGTTCGCTCGGCTTGAGCACGACGGTGTTACCCGCGGCGAGCGCCGGGCCAAGTTTCCACGTCGCCATGTTGAGTGGGTAGTTCCATGGAGCGATTGAACCGATCACCCCTAGCGGGTCACGTCGCAAGTACGAGGTGTGATCCTCGAGGTACTCGCCCGCGGCGCGTCCCTCCAGGAACCGGGCTCCGCCTGCGAAGAACCGCCAGTTGTCGACAGTCAGATCCATCTCGAACTCGATCATCGAAGCCGGCTTCCCACAGTTTTCCATTTCGATGCGCTGTATTTCGCCGAGGTCGGAGGTAATTGCTTCGGCGACCTGGGTGAGCATTTCGCTGCGTTCACGCGGCGTAGTTCTGCTCCAACTCGGGAATGCCTCGGCTGCTGCCTCAACCGCTACGTCGATATCTGCAGCGTCGCTTGAAGGAACCGTCGTTATGACTTCGCCCGTTGCTGGTGCAAGTACTTCGTCGATGTCGCCGCTTTGGGCATTGACCCACTCACCGGCGATGAAGTTCTTGGTCTGCATCTTTTGGCTTCTCCTCGTTATGGTTGCGCGGGACAACTTGGCATGATGGTCTGCCTTGGCGATGGAGAGCGAAGCCTACGTGAGAGAAACCGAACATGGCGAGGGAAGCCCGCTACCGGGTATGGACTCGGGAACTGCGGCCGATGCCGTCATTTCCATCGATCATGTGACCAAGAGGTTTGGAGAGTTCGTCGCCGTCGACGACGCCAACTTCGACATCTCGCGCGGCGAGTTCTTTTCGATGCTGGGTCCGTCTGGATGTGGGAAGACGACGACGCTGCGGATGATTGCCGGATTTGAACAGCCGTCAAGCGGCAAGATTCGCCTAGATGGCAAGGACGTTTCGCGCGTCCCGCCTTATAAGCGGCATGTCAATACGGTGTTTCAGCAATACGCGCTCTTTCCCCATATGAACGTTTGGGACAACGTTGCGTTTGGCTTGCGCGCCACAAAGGTTCCTAAGGTCGAGATAGCCAAGCGAGTCACCGATTTGTTATCTGTCGTGCGACTTGCCGATTTTGCGACCCGCCGCCCGGGGCAGTTGTCTGGTGGTCAGCAACAGAGGGTCGCGCTAGCACGCGCGCTTGTTAACTATCCGAGTGCGCTGTTACTGGATGAACCTCTCGGTGCGCTAGATCTCAAATTGCGCCAGGCGATGCAACTCGAGTTGAAACGCATTCAGCGCGAGGTAGGCATCACCTTCATATTTGTAACCCATGATCAAGAAGAGGCGCTCACGATGAGTGACCGGATAGCGGTCATGAATGAGGGTCAGGTTGCACAGATCGGTAGTCCCGAGGAGATCTACCAAGAACCGAACAGCGAGTTCGTCGCCGGGTTTATTGGAATGGCCAATCTGATGTCGGCCCGATGTGAAGGTCGCGATGGCGTGTTCACGGTCGCCCGGATAGGTGATCAGGCAGTAAAAGCGCCATCTACGGGATTGGGGATAGACGGCGACGCAACCCTCATGGTGCGGCCCGAGCGAGCACACCTCCGCACGACCGCTCCACCGGCGGACCTAGTCGGTATCAGCGCGGAGGTCGTAGATCTCGTGTTTCAAGGCCCGATAGTGCGTTTCGACCTACGCTCACCCGATGGCACGAACCTCGTTGCCCACGTCGGGCCCGGATCTGACTTGCCATTGCTACGCCCAGGTGATCAGGTATGGATGTGTTGGGAGCCTGCGGCTGGCAGGCTTCTGACAAGATCGACGCGGAAGTTGCCGCCCCTCGATGTCGACAGTACGGACCAGGTAGTCAAAACAATTAGGAGCAAAAATGACTGACCGACAAGCAATGATCCGCAACGAAGCCCTGCGTTTGGCGAGAATGGTGGGAACGCCGCGTTGGAGTCGCCGCGAGTTTCTCGGGCGTAGCGCGGTCTTGCTCGGTGCAGCAGCGGTTGGTCCGACAATCCTTGCAGCATGTGGTTCCGATGAGAGTTCTGGCGGAGGCGGCAAGTCGGTAACTGTTTCAAACTGGGTTGACTACATGGCTCCCAAGTCGCCTGCAGCGTTCGCAGACGCGACCGGTATCGAACTCAAATACAAAGAAGACATCAACGACAACAACGAGTACTTCGCAAAGGTCCAGCCCAACCTGTCGAAGGGCGAAAGTATTGGCAGCGATGCTTTCGTCCTTACGGACTGGATGGCAAACCGAATGATCAATCAGGTCAAGTGGGTGCAGCCACTAGATGATGCGAGTTTCCCGAACAAGGCCAACATGCGAGTGAGTTTGCAAACGCCAGCATTCGACCCGACGCGTAAGTACAGCGCTCCGTGGCAGTCGGGCCTCACGGGTATCGCCTACAACATCAAGGAGACAGGCAAGGAGATTCGCACTCTCGACGACTTCCTGGCCATTGAAGGAAGCACAAGTGTTCTGTCAGAGATGCGGGACACAGTCGGGATCTTCATGCTCGCAACGGGTGCAGATCCCACAGTTCCGACACACGCTGATTCGCTTCCTGCCTTCGACAAGTTGCAGAAGGCGTTCGATGACGGGTCGATCTCCGGAACTAACGGAAATGAGTATGTGAACGATCTGGCCTCCGGAAACTTGGCAGCGGCTTTCGCATGGTCCGGAGACGTAGCGCAGATTTCACGGGACAATCCCGATGTGCGCTTCGTGATTCCGGAATCGGGCGGAATGCTTTGGTCGGACAACTTCATGATTGCCTCCCCTAGCGAGAAGCCGGGCTTGGCGAGCGAGTTCATGAACTTCTTCTATGACCCCGCCAATGCAGCGGTCCTAACTAATTACATCCAGTACATCGCGCCGGTTGAGGGCGTTGAAGATGAATTGACAAAGATGGGTGGCGACGCCGCCCAACTTGTGGATAATCCACTTGTCGTTCCGACGCCTGAGTTGCTCGAGAATGTCAAGATCTTCGGCCCACTGGATGAAGAAGAGGAAATCCAGTTTGATCAACACTTCGCTGCGATTACGGGTACTGGCTGATCGCAAGCGCATAACTGAACTCGGTAGGAAGTGTGAACGAACGAGATGATCAAGGGGGCAAACGCGCCCGTCTTGCGCCCTGGCTTCTACTTGGCCCTGGCTTGTTATTTCTGTTCCTCTTCTTCTTCTTTCCGCTGTACACGCTTCTTGAGATGTCCTTGTCCGCGAGTCCGACTCGATTCGGATCACCTGTGTTCACGTGGGAGTGGGCGAATTACTCAGAGGCGCTTACCGAGTACGGGGATCAGTTCTCGCGGTCGTTCCTCTATGCCGGGTTGGCGACCCTCACCGCACTCGCCATCGCTTATCCGCTTGCGTATGTAATCGCATTCCGTGGCGGGCGTTACAAGAACGTGCTACTCGGGCTAGTTGTAGTGCCGTTCTTCACCAACTTCCTCATTCGTACACTTGCATGGAAGACGATCGTCGGTGATCAGGGCATGGTCGTGGACATGCTGCGGAATATCGGGATACTCGGCGAGCATGAGTCGCTGTTGCGCCGCCCCATCGCAGTAATCGGTGGACTCACCTACAACTTTTTGCCCTTTATGGTTTTGCCGATTTATGTCGCTCTAGAGAAGATCGATACTCGCCTCGTTGATGCGGCGCGTGACCTTTACTCAAATACTTGGCGCGCGTTTCGCAAGATTGTGTTCCCGCTATCGCTTCCAGG
>CAMBEL010000096.1 GCA_945865605.1 Bifidobacterium breve | reverse complement strand
TTCGTCGGTTCGCAATCGTGAAGCCGGCGGTTGCTCTGCGGTCTCCAGCCATGACCACTCCCCCGGCGCAGCGAATCGCAACGACCGTCGTACCGTGTGTGATCTCGAACGGAGGGTTGTCGCCAGATAACGAGCCGCCAATCTGCAGTGCGTCTGGCGCGACCCGGCGGAGTAACTCGACGAACGAGGGGCCGGGGTCCAAGGTGCCCAGCTGCATCGGTAACGCCCAGGTAGATTCGGGGCTCATTCGCCGCCCTTTTGAACGTATGAGCGGACGAACTCTTCTGCGTTGACTTCCAATACCGAATCGATCTCGTCCAGGAGATCATCGAGTTCCTCTTTGAGGGCTTCCCCCTGCTTAACGGGCGCGTCGACCTCGGCTATTTCTTCCGTGCGCTCCTTTGGAGCCGGCTTTTTCTTTTGCTCCCGTTCGGGCATTTGTGAACCTCCTAGATGACAACAGCACCCTAGGTCGCTCGGACAGACCTAATGCGCCAAAGCCTCTACAAGTTCGGCAGGGCTCGTGCATTCATTGAACAATTGCTCAACGTGGATGCGGCTTCCGCGAAGCGGTTCCAACATCGGGATACGCCTAAGCGGATCGGAACCCACATCCAGAATGATGCTGTCCCAGTTAGCCGCTACGACGGCATCGGGCCACCGGGCGAGGCACCTGCCACGGAAATATGCCCTGGTTGAGTCCGGAGGAGAAGTCATCGCGTTTAGTACCTCCTCTTCATCCACGATGCGTTCTATTTTGCCCGCCTTCACCAATCGTTCGTAAAGGGAGCGCTCGGATCGAACGTCGTGGTACTGAAGATCGAGGAGGGCGAGCTTGGGGTCGTTCCAGTCGAGGGCATCACGTTGGCGGTATGCCTCGAGCAAGCGCAGTTTCGTAACCCAGTCTAGGACGCCATCCAACTCGAACGGATCGCGTTCGAGCGCTTCGAGCGTTGTCTCCCATCTCGCAAGCACAATCGCGCCGACATCGGAGCCGCCGCACATTTCGAGGCCGACATCTTCGGCGTACTTCTGCGCTAGGCGGAGAAATTCCCACTGCAGTTCTATGGCCGTGCATGTTCCGCCTTCTGAGAGGCTGATCGTTGCTGTGCATGTGGGATCGTGTGAGACCGTGCGCACCGCGGATACGGGACCAACGATCGAGAGGTCCTTACCGATGAAGCCATCTTCGACCATTGCTAGAACAATCGAAGTCGTTCCCACCTTCAGGAATGTGGACACCTCGCAGAGGTTTGCATCACCTGCGATGACGTGGAGGCGTCGATACTTCTGCGGGTCGGCGTGAGGTTCGTCACGCGTATTCACGATCGGTCTCTTTAGCGTCGTTTCGAGTCCGACTTCTTCCTCGAAGAAATCGGCTCTCGACGAAATCTGAAAATCAACTTCTTCGGCGCCGTTCTCGGTACCCACCTTGCCAGCCCCAGTGAAAACCTGTCGGCTCACGAACCAAGGGAGAAGGTTGCGGACCAACGCGGTGAAAGGAACTGCACGATCGACCAAGTAGTTTTCGTGACAGCCGTAGGAATTCCCCTTGCCGTCGGAATTGTTCTTGTAGACGACTACCTCTTGACCCGGTTCCAATAACCGACGCGCCGCGCGCATGGACCGATCGAGGATTCGCTCCCCTGCCTTGTCTGCGACCACGAGTTCAAGCGCATTCGCGCATTCTGGTGTCGAATATTCAGGATGAGCGTGATCAACGTAGTACCGCGCTCCGTTTGTGAGGACCGTGTTTACAAGGTGCGTTTCGATAGCGGGCGCCTGAGAACCGTCGCGTCCGAATCCTCTTGCATCGCGTCCTGGCGATTCGTCGTCAAAATCCCAGCCGACTTTTCGATGTTCTACGTAGGCGTTGATGAGCAGCGAAGATGCCACCACGGGATTCGAGTCCGCTGTGCCGCGGAGAACGACTCCGTACTCCGTTTCGATGCCGCAAACCTTTGGTACTGCCACGGTTGCACCCTACCTGTCGCTTCTACCGCACTGGATGCGTCCAGCCGACACGTGATCCGCGCTTAGAGGTACTGGCCGGTTGTGATGCGTTCGATTTGGCGACCGCCGGTGTCTTCTTCCTCAGAATGGCTGACCAACGTACGCACGAACACGATCCGTTCGCCCTTCTTGCCTGAGATTTTCGCCCAGTCGTCGGGGTTGGTTGTGTTCGGGAGGTCTTCGTGTTCGCGGTATTCCTGCTTGATCGAGTCGAGCAAATCTTGGGTGCAGATTCCCTTTGCGCCGCCAGAGATCTGCCTCTTGATAGACAACTTCTTTGCGCGCCGCACGACGTTCTCGATCATCGCTCCAGACGAGAAGTCCTTGAAGAACAGGACCTCCTTGTCCCCGTTCTGGTAGGTGACCTCCAGGAAACGGTTTGTTTCGTCTGTGGCGTACATGGCGTCTACCGCGCTGTCGATCATCGCCGCTACTGTTGCGCTCGCGTCCCCATCGTGCAGTTTTATTTCGTCTTCCGAAAGCGGCAGTGTCGGCAAGAGGTATCTAGAGAAGATTTGTTTCGCTGCATCCTCGTTAGGTCGATCAATTTTGATCTTTACATCAAGGCGGCCGGGGCGAAGGATTGCTGGGTCGATAAGGTCTTCACGGTTTGAAGCACCGATCACAATGACGTTCTTCAAAGCTTCGACGCCATCGATTTCTGCAAGAAGTTGCGGAACGATCGTGCTCTCAATGTCGGAAGAGATTCCGGTGCCTCGGGTTCTGAACAGCGAGTCCATCTCGTCGAAGAACACGATTACCGGTACACCTTCTTCGCTTTTCTCGCGCGCACGTTCGAAGATCAAACGGATCTGGCGCTCGGTTTCTCCTACGTATTTATTCAGGAGTTCCGGACCCTTGATATTGAGGAAGTAAGAGCGCGTCGTGTGGTCGCCTGTCTTTTCGGCAACCCGTTTGGCCAAAGAGTTCGCAACAGCTTTTGCGATGAGCGTTTTACCGCAACCGGGAGGTCCGTAAAGCAGGATTCCCTTCGGTGGAGAGAGGTCGTGTTCCGTGAAGAGTTCTGCGTGTAGGTATGGCAGCTCAACCGCATCGTGTATTTGTTCGATCTGCGAGTCGAGTCCGCCAACATCGGCATATGTGAGGTCGGGAACTTCTTCGAGAAGTAGTTCTTCGACTTCAGGTCGAGGAATGCGTTCGATCAACAATCCTGAACGCGCTTCGAGCAGTACATGCTCACCTGATCGCATACGAACACCGATTAGATCATCGGCAAGTTCGCAGACGCGCTCCTCGTCGGCGCGACCGACCACGAGCGCCCTGCAGCCATCCTCGAGCAGTTCCTTGAAGATGACAACTTCTCCATGGGCTTCGGGACCTCGCGCCAAAACAACATTGAGGGACTCGTTCAAGACCACTTCCTGACCGCGCGTCAGGTCGTTCAAGTCGAGTTCCGGATGCACATTGACGCGCATTTTTCGGCCAGCCGTGAAAATGTCGACTGTTCCATCATCGTTGGATCCAAGAACGGTGCCGTACCCAGATGGAGGCATGGTGAGTTTTTCAACTTCTTCGCGAAGCGCTGCAATGTGTTCGCGCGCTTCGCGCAAAGTGGCTGACAGCCGTTCGTTTTGGGATACGGCTTGTGACAACTGTCCTTTAGTTTCGAGTAGCCGCTCTTCAAGGGTCCGCACGCGCTTCGGGGCGTCTTGGAGCCTCCGGCGGAGTAAAACGATGTCTTCCTCGAGGGTCTTGATCTGGTCTTGGAGTTCGCCGACCTGGCCTTCGTATTCGGCGAGGCGTCTCTCGTGTTCGTCAGCCACGGTGCTTCCTCCTCTCGGTCTCAGTGACGCTAGGGCCTAAAAGCCTTGGCATCTACGCGGACCCTAGCGATCCTGCGTGGGTCCGTAGTGCATATTTCCGGATTGATCTTGATATTTTGGCCATCCGTGCCGTTGAAGTGGCGTTGTATTGGGTACGCTGCATCGACAGCCGAGGGCTCAGCCATGAGCAAAGTCTTGAGATCACTGCGAGGAGCCAGCAAATGAAGGTCTGGATTGACCAGGACCTATGTACAGGAGACGGTCTCTGCGAGGAGATCGCACCCACTGTATTCACGCTTTTGGACGATGGCCTGGCCTACGTCAAGGAGGGAGACAAGGTCTTCGCCGAGCCCGGAGGGGCCGAAGGCCTTGCGGAGATCCCTGAAGGGATGCTTGAAGCCACGATCGAGTCGGCCGAGGAATGCCCCGGCGAGTGCATTTTTATTGAGGAATAGAGCGCCTCAGGAGGTAGGCTTTAGGGCAATTCCTAGCTGCTACGAGTCGATTTATTAAGGGAGGTGAGGCGCATGCACCCCAGCGATCCCCCGAGTACAAGGGTTTGCGCCCGCCGCTTGCGCCCCAGCTGAACTGACGAGCCTGAGGCTGGGCGGTTATTTGCCCAAGTCCGCCCATCCCGCTTAGGAGGTGTGCCATGGCTCGTCGCCTACCGCTACCCAAGCCCGGCGCGCTTCGTCGCCGTCGTGAAGATCGCGCGCAACGCATGTTGAC
>CAMBEL010000095.1 GCA_945865605.1 Bifidobacterium breve | reverse complement strand
CACTGCTCGTGGCTGGCTGTTAGATGCGTTAGGTGACGAAGCGGCAGTCGCGAAGCACTTCGTTGCACTGTCGACCAACACCGATGAGGTGACCAAGTTCGGAATTGATCCCGCGAACATGTTCGAATTCTGGGACTGGGTAGGCGGCCGTTATTCGTTCGACTCCGCAATCGGGCTTTCCGTGATGATCGCGATCGGCCCTGAGCGATTTGCGGAGATGCTTGCTGGGATGCACGCGATGGACGAGCATTTTCGCACCGCGCCTATAGAGGCAAATATGCCGATGCTCATGGGTTTACTCGGCATTTGGTACAACGACTTTTTCGGAGCAGAGACGGTAGCCGTGTTGCCGTACAGCCAGTATCTGGTTCACTTGCCCGCGTACCTTCAGCAGCTCGAGATGGAGAGCAGCGGCAAGTCGGTGACTCGCGAGGGCGAACATGTCGCTTGTCAGACGGGGCCGATTGTTTGGGGCCAGCCTGGCACTAATGGTCAACATGCCTACTACCAACTGATTCATCAAGGGACGAAATTGATTCCATGTGACTTCGTCGGTTTCTCGCGGCCTAACCATGTTGTCGGGGACCACCAAGACCTGCTCGCGGCCAATCTGTTCGCGCAGCCAGAAGCGCTGGCGTTTGGTAGGACGCGTGCACAGGTGGAGGCAGAAGGAGTAGCCCCAAGCCAGGTGCCCCACCGAGTGTTCGAAGGAAATCACCCGACAAATACGATCATGGCCACGCAATTGACGCCCTACACATTGGGCCAACTGGTGGCTTGCTATGAACACAAGGTGTTTACACAAGGCGCAATCTGGAACATAAATAGTTTTGATCAATGGGGTGTCGAATTAGGCAAGCAGTTGGCTCAAAGGATCATCCCTGAACTGCAGGATGCGAGCGAGCCGAATCTCGCACATGATTCATCAACAAATGCGCTCATCAGGCGCTACCGAAGCCAGCGCACTTCATAACCAACTCACAAGAGAGGAACTAACACACGATGCAACTCGGAATGGTAGGTCTAGGGAGGATGGGAGCGAACTTGGTTCGCCGCCTAATGCGTGATGGACACGAGTGTGTGGTGTTCGATGTGAACGTGCAGGCAGTAAAGGAACTTGAAGGTGAAGGTGCCATCGGTGCCCTGACGATGGAGGACTTTGTCGGCAAACTCACCAAGCCTCGCGCTGCGTGGGTGATGGTTCCGGCTGCATTTACCGGCGACACCGTGATGAAGTTGGCCGCGCTGATGGAGCCGGGCGACATCGTTATCGATGGTGGCAACTCTTACTACCGCGACGACATCGATCGAGCCGCTGTGCTTGCGAAATCGCAGGTGCACTATGTGGACTGTGGAACAAGTGGTGGAGTGTTCGGGCTAGAACGTGGTTTCTGTTTGATGATCGGGGGCGAGAAAGAAGTTGTCGAACATCTCGACCCCATATTTGCGACCATCGCTCCTGGTGTCGATTCCGCGCCGCGAACTCCTGGCCGAAGTGGAGAACCCTCTACCGCGGAGCGCGGGTATCTGCACTGTGGTGCGAATGGTGCTGGGCACTTCGTGAAGATGGTTCACAACGGCATTGAGTACGGGATGATGGCTTCGTATGCCGAAGGTCTGAACATTCTTGAGCACGCGGATGTAGGAACGCACCAACGAGATGAGGACGCCGAGACGACTCCACTGCGTGATCCGCAGTACTACCAATACGACATTGACATCCCTGAGGTAGCGGAAGTGTGGAGACGCGGCAGTGTTGTTGCCTCTTGGTTGCTAGATCTGGCGGCCCATGCCCTTTCCGTCTCGCCGGACCTTGCCGAATTCACTGGACGGGTTTCGGACTCCGGTGAGGGGCGATGGACTGTTCATGCTGCCGTCGACGAAGGAGTTCCTGCGCACGTGTTGTCCGCAGCGTTGCTGGACCGTTTTGAGAGCCGGGGCGAGGCGGAGTTCTCCGACAGGATGCTTTCTGCGATGCGCAAAGAGTTTGGCGGCCACGATGAGAAGGAGCAGGGCTAGAAGTGGCGCGACGTAAAGCTGGTAGCGCCGATGCACTCTGCTGGTATGGGTGCACCGGAGACCTTGGCCACAAGAAGACGTTCCCAGCCCTCTACTCGATGGCTCGCCACGGAACGTTGAACCGTCCGATAGTTGGGGTGGCGTTCAACGGTTGGGCTCTCGACGACTTGCGGGACAGAGCGCGCGATTCGATCGAGCATTTCGGCGGTGGTATCTCCGACGTGAAGGCGTATGACCGACTGATGAAGTCGTTGCACTACATAGACGGTGATTACGGAAGTCCCGCGACATTCGAAGCGTTGAAGAGCCAACTGGATGTGCTTGGCGCTTCGCGCCCCGCGCACTATCTTGCAATCCCTCCGAGTCTTTTTGAGACAGTGGTTGAAGCCCTTGCGGAGTCCGGTTTAGCTACGAATGCGCGCGTGATTGTGGAGAAGCCGTTCGGTACTGACCTCGAGAGTGCGCAAGAACTAAACCGAGTCATCCACTCGGTATTTTCAGAAGACGCCGTTTATCGCATCGACCATTTCTTGGGAAAGGAAGAAGTGCAGAACCTTTTGTACTTCCGTTTTGCGAATGCGTTCCTTGAACCAATTTGGAATCGCAACTACGTGAGCAGTGTACAGATAACAATGGCGGAAGATTTTGGTGTGCAGGGTCGTGGAGCCTTCTACGACAATGTGGGTACGCTGCGCGATGTTGTGCAGAACCATCTATTCCAGATGGTTGCACTGCTCGCGATGGAGCCACCGCAAGGATCTGGCGATCAGGTATTGCGTGATGCCAAGGAACGGGTCTTCACTTCAGTCGAGACTATGCAGAAAGCGGATCTTGTGCGCGGCCAGTTCGAGGGCTACCGGGACGAACCGGGAGTAGCCCCGGACTCTCAGGTTGAAACGTTTGCGGCTGTGCGCTTGCATGTCGATTCTTGGCGATGGAATGGCGTGCCCTGGTACATACGAGCAGGTAAAGAGCTACCGGTTCATTGCACCGAAGTGGTCGTCGAACTGAAGGAACCACCGCAGCGCGTGTTTTTGGAGACGGAGCCGTTGCTCGACGAAAGCAATTACGTCAGGTTCCGCTTCAACCCAGAGATAGCAATTGCCATAGGCGCGAGGGCGAAGGTTCCTGGTGAGGCAATGGTTGGGGAACACAAAGAGTTGTTCTTGAGTAATGACTTTCCAGACGAGATGAGTCCATACGAACGGCTGCTTGGAGACGCGATGAACGGGGAGAACCTACTGTTTGCCCGTGAAGACGGCGTTGAACAGGCCTGGCGCGTAGTGGACCGAGTTCTGGAGCATCACAACTCCGTGCACTCGTATGCAAAGGGTACGTGGGGCCCATCGCAGGCCAGTCGCCTAATCGAGGGACTCGGTGGTTGGCGCGACCCCGTAATGTCACCTGAATGAGCGATCGAGAAGCACTTAAACAAGCTGCTGGAGAACACGCAGCAAGTTGGATTGAGTCGGGGATGGTCGTCGGTTTGGGAACCGGTAGCACCGCGATTCACGCGATCAATCGAATTGCCGCGCGGCTTGTGGATGGTTCTTTGACGCAGGTGATCGGGATTCCGACATCGCGTGCTAGCGAAATGGTGGCAACGGAGTTGGGAATCCAACTTGGAAATCTTGCTGATTATCCGGTGATCGATATAACGATTGATGGCGCAGACGAAGTTGATCCCGACTTCAATCTGATCAAGGGTGGTGGAGCTGCATTGCTTCACGAAAAAGTCGTCGCGCAAGCGAGCTTGCGTGAGGTGATCGTGGTCGATGCTGAGAAGTGCTCGGAAATGTTAGGTGCGAAGTTTGCCGTACCTGTCGAGGTACTGGCATTCGCATGGCGCCCCGAGGCCGACTATCTAGATGACATGGGTGCAGAGGTACGGCTGCGGCGGGATGCCGGGTCGGATCCTGTAGTTACCGACGAGGGCAATTGGATTTTGGATGCGACGTTCGGTCCAATCGCCGATGTGGAACGCCTCAGCACATCGCTTGATCGTCGAGCCGGTGTAGTGGCACACGGATTGTTTTTAGGTCTTGCAACAGACCTTGTTGTGGCGGGACCGAACGGCATCGAGCACCGGACTAGTCCATGACCGAGCGCTTGGGTCCGGAGCTTTGGTTGGCGCGCCATGGAGCGACGGAGTGGAGCGAATCCGGACAACACACCGGACGTACAGATATTCCATTGACGGCCAAGGGCCGGCGGCAAGCAGCGTCGCTGGTTAAGCCTTTAGATCGACAAGCATTCGCCTTGGTACTCACCAGTCCACTCGGTCGCGCGCGCGAAACAGCGCGTCTCGCTGGGTTCGCGGATGCGGTGGTCGAAACAGACCTACTCGAGTGGGACTACGGCAACTATGAAGGCCTGACCACGGCAGAGATCAAGAAGACTGTTCCAGGTTGGAACGTATGGAATGGTGACATGCCTGGTGGTGAAACGATCGAGCAAGTCGCCGAACGCGCCACCGCCTTATTAGACAGATGTGAGGAGGTAGAAGGGCGTGTGTTGTTTTTCGCGCATGGTCACATTCTGCGAATACTTGCTGCATGCTGTCTGGGGTTGGGGCCGCGTGCCGGAGCGCAACTAGCGATTGAACCAGCGAGTGTCGGAGTGATCGG
>CAMBEL010000094.1 GCA_945865605.1 Bifidobacterium breve | reverse complement strand
CTCGATGTACCGCGCCCCGCCGGTCTAAGCGAAGACAAACCGTTCTTCCTCTTCTGCATATTGGTGCTGGCACTCGTAGCGCTGTTCGTGGTTCTGATTCGCAAAGGCACGACAGGCAGATTTCTTGATGCCTTGCGCGGCAGCGACATTGCTGCCCAGTCCATCGGAATCAATCCGGCGCGTTCCAAGATTCTTGTGTTCGCCATTTCCGCTGGCATCGCAGGTTTGGGTGGAGCGCTGCTAGCGATCGACAAGGGTCAAGCCGCGCCGACCGACTTCGATTATTTCTACAGCCTGTTCTTCGTTGTGATCGTTGTAACGGTGGGCGCGCGTACCGTCGAGGGCGCGATCTACGCAGGCATCGGATTCATGTTGATGCCCGAGATTCTCAAGTTCGTCGGGCTCTCGCCGAGTTGGCAGTTCGTGCTGTTCGGTCTTGGGGCCATCACGTATGCGAAACACCCTGACGGAGTACTCGAGTTCAACAAACTGAAATCGCTTGCCTTCATTGATCGGCACTTGCCAGCGCGCCTCCGCGCAGTTTCTGTCGACGCCGCTACCGCTGCTTCCGGGGGAGAACTCTGATGGCGTTGTTGGACGCGAATGGGATCACGAAACGGTTCTCGGGGATCGTCGCTGTGAACGACCTCTCGGTCTCTATCGCTAACGGAGAGGCAGTTGGGCTCATCGGACCTAACGGCGCGGGCAAGACCACGTTCTTCAATTGCTTGCTTGGTATTGAACGCTGTGACGGCGGCACAGTGACATTAGATGGCCAAGAAATTACGAGGCTTGCGACTTACCGCAGAGCCCGGCTTGGACTTGGGCGCACATTCCAACGCATGGAGTTGTTCGCAGGAATGACAGTGCGCGATCACCTTCTTGTGGCCGAGAGATCCCGTTTGGGTACGGGGCGACTTTGGAAAGACGTGCTCAATCGTTCTGGCTCAAGCGCGGAGGAACGGGCGCGAGCAGACCGCACCCTTGAACTTTTGGGCCTGGGTGATGTTTCAGAATGTCCCGTCGAGGCATTGAGCCTCGGGCGCGGTCGCCTAGTCGAGGTAGGGCGAGCACTGATGACGGAACCGAAGCTATTGCTACTCGACGAGCCGTCGTCAGGACTCGATGCGGGAGAGACCAACGCCCTCGCTGAGACGTTGCGCGATGTGCAGGCTGCGCGGGGAACGGCAGTTCTGCTCGTTGAACATGATGTCGATTTTGTGAGGTCGTTCGCATCTCGTTGTTACGTGCTCGACTTCGGCAGTTTGATCGCCGAGGGGCCTACAGCGACAGTGCTAGCTGAAGGTGCGGTACGCAAGGCGTATCTAGGGGAGACGGTGTGACAACCAATACACCACTGTTCGAACTACGCAATATCGAAGCTTCCTATGGGCCGTTTCGTGCATTGTTCGGGGTGTCGTTAGCGATCAACGAAGGCAAAGTGCTCGCGCTGCTTGGTGCCAATGGATCGGGGAAGACAACCGTCGCGCGTGTTTGCACCGGCCTTGTTGGCCTTACGTCTGGCGAGGTCTTGTTGGGTGGCGTGCGCGTCGATGGGTTGAAACCTTTTCAGATCGCTCGACTTGGTGTAGTGCATGCTCCCGAAGGGCGATCAGTGTTTGCATCGTTGAGCGTGGAGGAGAATTTGGTGCTTACCTTCAGGCGCGAGGTCGGAAGGTCGGGAGTTGAACGTGGCCTTGACCGCGCATTCGAGTTGTTCCCCCGGCTTGGAGAACGCCGAAGGCAAATTGCAGGGACTCTCTCTGGCGGGGAACAACGCATGTTGTCGTTGGCCCGGGTCCTCGTGCACCCTCCGAGGCTTCTTGTTGCCGACGAGTTGTCACTGGGTTTGGCTCCAATCGTGGTGGATGAGGTGTATCGCACACTTGAGACGGTGCGCGTGACGGGGACGACCTTGCTCATTGTGGAGCAGTACGTAGGCCATGCTCTTGCGATCGCCGACGAGGTGGCGGTACTGAACAAGGGTGCCATCGCATACCAAGGTCCCGCCGGCGATGTGGATGATTTGGCTGAGTGGTTATTGCCGCACGGCTAGCGGTTGTCGTGCAGAACTGACACGGATGTCATACGATGCGGGAACTGAGCCAAGGGGCTTGGATCCGGGGGGAAGACATGACTTCGTTTAACCGCGTCGCGAGCCGCATTAGAGGGTCGGTGGCGATCGTGGCCGTCATTGCGGTTGGAGGACTCGCAACCGTGGCATGTGGTGGCGGCGATTCGGGCGGAACCAGCTTGCGATATGGCTACGACCTGCCCACACAGTTCACGAACACATTTGACGTTGCGGAGAGCAAGGGCGACTGCGACGGCATTCCGATGTCATATATCTACAGGTCTGTTCTTGGTTATGACCCGAAATCGGGAGAACTTCTTCCCGAATTGGCAACCGAGTGGGTCATTGAGGGCGAGGCCAAGAAGTCGATCACGTTGACGTTGCGCGACGACGTCACTTTCCACGACGGCACCAAGTTGGACGCAGCAGCCGTCAAGCAGGGAATAGATAGGAATAACAAGAACGACCAGTTGAGTGGTCTCGACCCGATCCAAACGATCGAGGTTGTTAACCCGACAACCTTGAAGATTCAGTTGAAGAACAATCAGGCCATGCCGCTCCTATACGCAATGGCCGACGCGCGCGACGGAATGATCATGTCGCCGAGTTCCGTGGATACCGCTGGCGATCGTCCGATCGGGTCCGGTCCATTCAAGTTCATTGAGTACAAGCCGGGACAGGGCATAACGCTTGAGCGTTATGACGGTTACTGGGAGAAGGACGCATACGACTTCGACGGCATCGAGTTCACTCAGGTCGGAACCGGACCTCCAGCGCTAACCGCATTGAAGGCTGGTTCAGTGGACATGATCCGCGCCGAGATCGAGTCGCTTGAAGCGATCGAGAGCGACGAGAACCTCGGTTCGGTCCTACAACCGAGCGGCGCGTACTTGCAGTTCCAGATGCGCGAGAAATACAAGGACGGACGCAAGAGTCCCTTTGCGGACGAGCGAGTTCGTAAGGCGATGCGATACGCGATCAACACGGAGGAGATAAACAAGATTGTGCAGCGCGGGAAGGGTGAGGTCGCTTCGCAACCGCTACCGAAGGACTCGCCCGGCTACGACGCTTCGATCGCAAATGCGTATCCGTTCGATCCAGCGAAAGCCAAAGCGTTGCTTGCCGAGGCTGGCCTTCCGAATGGATTTGAGTTCACGATGGCGATTCCAGGTCCTGGCATCAAAAACATGGCCGACCAGGGCCAACTCATTCAAGATCAGCTGAAGAAGATCGGCGTGACCGCAAAGATCGTGCCGATCCTTGGCCAGGACATCGCGACGCAGTACTACATACAGGGGGGTGGCGATGCGTTCGCTGCCGCGCGTCTTGCGAGCACGTTCTATCCAACAGCGATTGATTCACAGTGGGGCAAGTATGAGTTCGTCGCCATCTGGAACGGTGCAGAGAATCAGGAAATTACCGACCTGATGAACAAGGCACTTGGCAGTAATGACCAAGCTGAGATTGCTGGCTTCGTCCAGCAGGCTGCGCAGTACACATCGGAACATGCGCTCGAAGTTCCGATCGCATTTATGCCTCAGATCATCGGTTTCGATAAGGCCCGTGTTGGCGGAACGTTCACGGGTCAGTACGACATATGCAAGGCGCCTGATCTATCCGGCTTGAAGATGAAGTGAGCCTAATAATCGATTGGGAAAACTGACGGATGGGTACGTACATCGTGCGTCGGCTTGCGTTGACCGTGCCACTTTTGCTGCTTGTATCGGTAATCGTCTTTGGACTGTCGCAACTGATCCAGGGTGACCCAGCGGTAGTTGTTGCAGGTGGACAACAAGCGACTCCAGCGGGCATCGAACGCGCGCGAGAAGAGATGCACCTAGATAGGTCGACAGCCGCGCAATACGGGATATGGCTAGGCGGTGCGGTGCGGGGTGATCTTGGCGAGTCTTTTTATAACAACCGCACGGTTGCAGCTGAAATATCCACCCGGTTTCCTGTAACGCTTTCGGTCGCGTTGGGTGCGATTTTTGTGACGATTGTGCTCGGCGTGCCGATGGGCCTTATCGCAGGTGTGCGGCCTGGGAGCAAGATCGACAGGATTGTGACGTTCTCCTCAAGTACCGGGTTGGCTATTCCCGATTTTTGGTTGGCGATGGTGTTGGTGACGATCTTCGCCGTGAACCTGCAGTGGCTTCCTGCTATTGGGTATGTGCCGTTCACGGAGTCGCCTAGTGAGTGGGCGAACCACCTCTACCTTCCGTGGATTGCGATGGGTATACCGGGTGCAGCGGGGCTGGCGAGACAGGTGCGCGGGGCCCTCATCGATGCGATGGAACAGGATTACATTCGAACTGCGCGCGCGAAGGGATTGCCGTCGCGAATGGTCGTGATGAAGCACGCATTCAAAAATGCGTCGATAGCGCCTGTGACAGTTCTCGGAATCTCATTTGCTTACATGCTGGGTGGAACGGTGATCCTCGAGACGATCTTCTCTTTGCCTGGCATGGGGCAGTACTTCTATACGGCGCTCATCAACAAGGATCTTCCGGTTATCCAGGGAGTCGTGTTGCTCACTGCACTGATCTTCGTGGTGCTGAACTTGGTGGTCGATGTCTTGTACGCG
>CAMBEL010000093.1 GCA_945865605.1 Bifidobacterium breve | reverse complement strand
GTTCAGGTACCCGCGAGTCGACCGTCAGAACGTTCCAATTGAGCGGTCTCTTGGCGGCGGCCGACATCCGCACAAGCAAATCGATCTCATCGTCGGCAAACTGGTCGAGGCAACCATCAACTATCGCTTCAAGGCTCGTCCCGACGTGTTCGCCAGCAGCGGCGCACAGCGCGACAACTTCATCTGGTGCTGCCCATCGAGAGCCGACTGGGTCTCCGTTGCCATCGGAGTGTGTTTTTGACAACGTGGTCGAGAAACCAAGACCACCGGACTCGATTGCGGTGTGCAGTTCTCGCACCATCGCAGCGACTTCGTCAGATGTTGCGGCACGGCCTATCGCGTCGGCACCCATTACATAACGCCGCAACGCGCAATGACCGACTAGGAAACCGGCGTTTACTCCAATATTTCCATCGAGTCGGTCTAAATATTCACCGAATGTCTCCCAACTCCATTCGACTCCCTGCTCGAGTGCCCCGAGCGGCATGCCCTCCACCTGCGCCATCATTCTGCGCGTGTAATCGGCATCCTCTGCACGCAGCGGCGCGAGTGTGAACCCGCAGTTGCCTCCGATCACGGTAGTAACGCCATGGACATTGCTGGGTGTTGCTAGTGGATCCCAAAACAATTGGGCGTCGTAGTGGGTATGTGGATCGACGAAGCCAGGCGTTACTAGGCAACCGCCTGCGTCGATCGTGCGAGTAGCCACCTCATCTATTCCGTTTTCAACAACAGCAATCCTGCCGTCGAGCAGTCCGACATCGGCTCTGACTGCGCGGCTCCCGCTCCCATCGATGACGGTTCCGCCTTTGATCAATATGTCGAGCATGCGCACCTCAAAAGGATCCAACGCTGGTTGCGATCCGTCAGAGTACCTAGGTCGCGTGGCATCCTGCCGTTCATGACTGATTCACCCGTAGCAATCTTGACCCAATGCAGCGACTATGTAGGTCCTTATCTAGCTAGACGGCTCGCATCCAGCGGACATCGCCTAGTCCTACACGGAGCCAAACCTGAATTACTCGATGAGCTCAGCCAATCTGGCGCGACCGTGGTCGGCGCGACTGGCGACCTCAATACGAAAGAAGGCAATCAAACTCTTGTGGCCGATGCGCTTTCGCGTTTCGGGCGCATCGATGCCGCGTGCTTCCTAACGGGTCTCATTACGGCCGCGCGTTTCTTAGACACAACCACCGAACAATGGGACTTGTTAAAACTCACGTGCCTCGACATGCCATTTCACGCGCTCCAAGCGGTTCTGCCCCCGATGGCCGAGGCCGGTTACGGCAACGTGGTTGTCTACACCAGCGCTACAGGAAAGCGCGGTGAACCGCGTGCCGCTGGTTACTCCGCCGCAAGAGCAGGAGCGAACATGCTCGTCGAGATGGCAGCTGACCAGGTCGCAGGACGCAATGTTTGTGTCAATGCGATCGGTACAAACTTCATGGACTTCCCGGGACTTATCAAGGCACTCGGTGCCGAGGATCCGGTGCGTCGCGCGAAACTTGAGGCGCAGGTACCGCTTGGTCGATTCGGAACTATGGACGAGTTGGCGGAATTCACTTCGATGTTGCTAGATGGAAGAAGCCGCTTCCAGACGGGACAATTTATTTCCTTCTCGGGCGGCTGGAGCAAGTAGCACCATCGCAAATTAATCGGAGACCTCAATGGCATTGACTGATGAAGAACAAGACCGGCTGTGGTATGGGCTGGACACGACTTCGCCAAAGGAACGCGGGGAGCCACGATCTCCATGACTGGCACGGTCGTCGTCATGCGATCCGATGGCAGGCCTCGTACTCGACTGCCTTGGCTAGACGGACGCCATTGTTTCAGTTTTGGAGATCACTACGACCCTGCGAATACTCACCATGGCTTGTTGCTAGTCAGCAACGATGACGTAATCGCGCCGGGCCAAGGATTTGGACAGCACTCACACCGCGACATGGAAATAGTGACCTGGGTTCTCGAAGGAGCGCTTGAACACGAGGACGGCATGGGGAACCACGGAATCATCACCCCGGGCATCGCTTAACGTATGAGTGCTGGCACCGGAGTCACTCATTCCGAAAAGAACGCTTCTTCAGTTTCGCCGTCCCACCTTGTGCAGATGTGGGTCCTACCGGATACCGAGGGCATAGAACCAAGTTACGAACAGCGTGATTATTCCGAACGTCTTAAGTCTGGAGAATTGGTCACCGTCGCGTCGGGGTCCAATGCCTACGGTGCGATCACCATTCACCAACATGACGCCGAACTTCTGGTCGGCCGTCTTTCCCCAAACCACACGGTCATAGTGCCGGAGGCAACCCACGTTCATGTGTATATAGCGCGCGGCGGAGCATCGATCGATGGTGTTGAAACTTTGCTTACCGGCGACGCTGCGCGCCTCACCGGCGCAGGGACGCCATCCCTAACCGCTGACGCGCTAGGCGCGGAAATACTGATCTGGGCTACCGCTTAGCCGGTCTCCCGGTGAATGTCACTCGACGAAAACGCGGGTGAGCGTCGTAAACGTGCTCGTATAGAAGTCTCGGTTCCAACCAGGCGAGGGGAAGACCACACTCTGCACCCGGCTTCCCGTAGCAACCCTTCCGCGCGTTTCGCCTGTAGCGATATCGAGCACCACCGCATGCTCCCCATCGGGTCCGTGATCACCGACCACGACCTCTCCTGTATCCGGAAAGTGCAACATGTGCATTCCCTGACCTAGTTCCCGGAGCCAAATGGGTTCAAGGCTTCCAGGACCGTTGAACCGCAACCCGCAGACCACACCATTTCCCGAGTCATACGCGACCGCTATACGCCGTTGCTCGTCGAACAAGGGCGGGTTCACAATTACTCCATGCGGCAACCCAGATACCTCTACGAGTTCGAAGTCAGACGCATCACTCACCGACGCACGCACGAGATGGCTTGGACCGGGGGCTACGCCGCCGTCGCGCAATGAACCGGACCAGGTGTGCTCGCCGTTGTCCATCCACCACACATGTCCACCTTCGATCACCGGGTCCCATCCGAATGACTGGTCATCCAACGTACGGTAGGGAACGGTCCAACTTTCATCGCGTTCTAGCGTCAATCGAGTTGCGTCCCATGAATACCGAAACGCTGTGTGGTCCCCGATTACGTAAAGAAAATCGCCATCCGCGCTCAGACGCGCAATCGATCCTTCTGGCACTGCTATTTCCGGCCCTACGGGTTCAAGGCGTTCCGGATCCAACACCACAAGGTGACTAACCGCCGATCCATCCATGATGAAGTCCTTCATCACCAGGTGCCCAGAGTCGAGAATTAACAAAGAGTTGTACGGACGCGGTTGCGGTAGTTCACGGGCGGCAACGACCGTCAGGTCCGGCGCAAGGCGGTGACACCAGCGTCCGTAGGTCACATAGAGATCACCATTCGCGTGCACTGCAATTCCGCCTGGCCAAAATGGACCCCCTGGCAGATCCAGGGATCGGCGGCGCGTTTCTAGAGACTCTGGGTCGATCTGTTCAACCCAAGCCGTCGTCTCGGTCCCGAACGCGAGTCCCTGTACAAAAACTTCGCCTGGCTCACGCAGGACCACCATCGTTGACCCGGGCGCATCTCGGCTGACGGCAACTAGTTTTTCCTCGGCCGTAACGCCGAGACCCGCAATTCCGTGAGGAGCTTGGACGCGTCGCGGTCCACCGTCCTCACAAGGCCACGGACTCGCGAAGTAGCCGATCGGTCGCGCTTGTTGCACGTCAGCTTGGCGATTCTTGGCGACCGAAGCCCATGCCCATCTCTGCACCAACCAGCGCGGCGGCCGCATCAGCACTCGCGGCGCGTAGTTTCCGCTTATTCATCGCGTATGCGCGCGTCGGGAGATCCACGAGTTTCGCCGTGACTTCATCGATAGCCGTCGTCAGGGAATCCGGCGCGACGGCTGCAGTGATGATGCCCATTTTTACGGCCTCCTCCGGATCGAAGAGTTGTCCCATAAGCATTACATCGGTGCGATAGGCAGTAGGGATCGCCGACTCAATGATCGCTTTCGCCCAGGTGGGGAACACCATGCCGAGTGCGGTCTCGTTTGCTCCCAACTTCATCACGCCGGTAACACCGACACCTCGGTCGCAGGCCATCGCGAGGATCGCGCCTCCAGCAATCGCGTGCCCAGTAACAGCGGCAACGGTCGGTATCGGAGCCATCCATACCCCAAGAAGCGTGTGTGCAATCTGAGTAAGCGTTGCGAAACGTCGGTTCGCATCGTCGTCACGAAGAACCGCCAAGTCAATCCCACCGGAGAACACGCCATCTCGTCCCCAGATAACCAATGCTCCAGCGCCGTCATCGCCCGCCCTTGCGATCGCGTCGGTCAATGCCGTGCAGGACTCGCCATTTAGCGCGTTTGCCTTGCCGTCGTCCATGCGCACATGCGCCACGCGATCGGTGCCGATCTCATATGTGACGGTCATTGTCTCTCCGGTCTCTGTTCAACTCGGACAACGGGTGCCAGCCTTTGGCTCCAAGTAAGAAACGGCAGACTATGTCTTCCGATTGCACAGGTAGTGCACGGACACCTACGGTGCCACTCTGTGACCACAACCCAGGACATCGACGGTTGCTGCGCACGGTCCGGTCGCACACGAGACTCTGTCATCAATGCGGTGCTGGACCGAGTCCACGAGGGCAACCCACGGCC
>CAMBEL010000092.1 GCA_945865605.1 Bifidobacterium breve | reverse complement strand
ATCGTCGCTGGGTTACGAGGGTCGTCTTCGGGAAGACCTTGCTCTACCTTTCCAACAAGGTCTGCACCAACATCGGCGGCCTTAGTGAAGATGCCTCCACCGACTCGCATGAACAACGCGATCAACGAGCCACCGAACCCGAACCCAATCAGGATCGCTGAACTGGTGTTCTGGAACATCATGATGATCAGGGTCGCTCCGAGCAGACCAAGTCCTACGGTGAACATGCCTGCAACTCCACCGGTGCGGAATGCGACACGCAACGCTGCCGCAAGTGAACCTGTTTTAGCGGCCGCAGCGGTACGCACGTTGCCGCGTACCGCAAGGCTCATCCCGATGAATCCCGTCAGACCTGAAAGGAAGCAACCTGCGATGAACGCAAGCGTCCGGAACGTTCCCGACTGCACATAAGTAAGCGCAACCCCTCCCCCTTCAGGCTTCACGATTTCAGTCGACGTGAGGAACACGACGATCGCCACCGGCACGAGGATGATTGCAATAGTTTGGAACTGCCTCTTGAGGTACGCCATTGCGCCCTCTTGGATCGCCTTTGCGATCTCAATCATCTTTGGAGTGCCTTGGTCGGCGGCGAGCACGCCACGCATCAATACGAGGCCCACTAGCAATGCCAGGACCGCGGTCGCTGCCGAGAACCACAGCCATAACCACTCAGTAGTGCCAAGTGTGAACTCCTGCCAACCGCCTTCGGCCGCGAAAATGTTCATTGATGTATCTGCTCCTTAGGTACTACCGCGCGAGAACGGCACGATGCGTTTGAGAGTGGGTGACGCGGACGGTATTGCCGCCGCAACGGAGGTGTCAATCTAGCAATGGCTCTAGGACAGGTGTCTAACCGGGAAATGGACCCTTGTCGGTGGTAGATCCCTCCAGGTGATACGGCACCGATGTGACTACGATGCCCTCCCGGAATAGCAAGCGCCACTTCAGGGCCAGCGCACTCTGGTTGTGCAGAAGCTGTGTGGCACGCGATCTGACCACGAACTCCGGTATTACGACCGTCACGACATCATGGTCCTTGCGGGCGTCTAACTCTTCGACATATTGCACGATCGGGTCCGTCAACTCCCTGTACTTCGAGAAGATGAACTCGATGGGAACGTCAATCTCATACTCATGCCAAGCAGCCGTGATGCGTTCCTGTTCTTCTTCATCCACAACCACAGTCACTGCTACGAGGTAACTCGGGTGCATTGACTTCGCATATGCGAGTGCCTCAAGAACACCACGATGCACATCACCGACCAGGACGATCATCGTGTGATTCATGGTCCTGGTTCGATACCCGGGTGCAGTCCGTAAGCCGTCGGCAACTGTTTTGTAATGCTTGTGGATCCCCTTGAAAATCAAGATGATGATAGGGATCACCACTAAGGGCAGCCATGCTCCGCTCGAGAACTTGGTGATTGAGACAATTAACAAAACAACGAATGTGGCGAAAGCGCCAAAGCCATTGATCACCATATTGCGCTTCCAGCCCGGCTCCTTAAGTCTCTTGTGGTGACGGACCATCCCAATTTGGGACAGCGTGAACGACATGAAAACCCCGACTGCATAAAGCGGGATGAGGGCGTTGGTCACGCCGCCAAATGCCACAATCAAGATGGCTGAGGCCACGGCAAGAACTAGAACGCCGTTCGAGAAAACAAGCCTGTCTCCTCTGTTGGCCATCTGTCGGGGGAGGTAGCCGTCACTGGCGATTATCGATGTGAGCCACGGAAACCCGGTGTAAGCGGTGTTGGCGGCGAGCGTCAGAATCGCTGCCGTCGCAAACTGCAGCACTACATAAATCGCTCCATTGCCAAACACAAGAAGACCGAGTTGTGACAACACTGTTTGCTCATGGCTTGGGTAGGGCTGTACGTGATGAGCAAGGACTGATACCCCGAAAAATAGGCTACCGAGAACGAACGCCATTACAACGAGAGTCGCCGCAGCGTTCTTGGATTCTGGTTTTCGGAACGCAGGTACGGCATTCGATATGGCCTCAACGCCTGTAAGTGCTACAGCGCCAGACGAGAAGCCCTTCAAGATCAGAAACAGTCCGAGCGTGCCGCCGGTCTCGACCGCGGCTGAGGCGTCTGCATCAAACGGCACAGTCCCGATATCACCAAAAAACACGCCGTAGAGGCCCCACAAAATTAGCGTCGAAAGCACGAGTATGTAGACGTAAGTTGGTACCGCAAAGAATCGGCCCGCCTCTTTGATTCCTCGCAAATTCGCAATGGTGATAAGCGCGATTAGGCCGAGGCCTAAGAGCACGCGGTTGTCGCTGAGGCCACGAAAGGTAGGGATAGATACAATCGCTGCCACCCCAGCCGAGATGGAGACGGCGACGGTGAGGATGTAATCCACCATTAGGGCTGCCCCGGCTACCAATGAGGGCATTTCGCCTAAGTTCTCGCGGCTAACTATGTAACTGCCACCACCGCTTGGATACGCAAAAATCGTTTGGCGATATGAGGTCGCCACAATCGCTAACAAGATCGCGATGGCAATCGAGATCGGTACCAACACGTCTAGACCGAGCATCAGGCTCGAGGCGCCAACCGCCGTTACGAACAGAATCTCCTCTGTCGCATATGCAGTCGATGAGATCGCATCGGAGGAGAAAACCGCTAGGGCGATCTTCTTCGTGATGCGTTGGTGTTCTTGTTCGGTAGTCGCTAATGGACGGCCAACTAGCACGCGCTTCAGGATTGCCACCTACGAAACCTCCTAGGTGCGGCAGTCTGACACGCCACGACCTTTGTCTACCGCGTCGGGCGGAGTAGGTTCAGGACATGCGTGTAGCCATCGCCGGAGCCGGGAACGTGGGACTCCACGTCGCAAATGAACTCTGCCGCTCCGGTTGTGAAGTGCTGCTAATTGAACAAAACCGTGACGTCGTCGAGCGATCGGTCGTCGATGACGGGGTGAAGTTCCAAGTGGGTGATGCGTGCGAGGTTTCGGCGCTCAAGGAGGCCGGACTCGACTCATACGACGTATTGGTCGCCGCAACAGGAGATGACGAGGACAATCTGGTCGTTTCCCTGCTCGCCAAACAAGAGTTTGGGGTGCCACGCGTGATCGCCCGAGTGAACCACCCGAAAAACGAATGGATGTTCACTGAGAACTGGGGCGTCGACGTGTCAGTTTCAACCCCCCACTTGATTACGGCGATGGTCCAAGAAGCTGTTTCGGTCGGAAAGTTAGTTGAAATTTTGCGATTCGAAGGCGGCCTTGCACGTCTGGTCGAAGTGACTCTGGCGAGCGATTCGCCTGTATGTGGGCAGTCCATCAAAGAGTCCGCTATCCCCAGAGACGCGACGGTCGTTGCCATCATTCGGGGACTCCACCTTGTTGTACCAAGGGGAGAAACGGAATTCGAACAAGGTGACGAAGTACTCGCCCTAGTCACTCCGGATTCCGAAGAAATCATGCGCGAACTCTTAACCGGAGAACGGTCTACTCAAGTCACTGGCTGAGCAACTGGTACGACGGGTTGTAAACGAGACAGCGTTCACCATCGTGAAGCGCAACCCCTTCTAAAAGCAGGCGTCGCCCGGGAATCATTCCTGGCACCGTCCTGCGTCCTAGAAAGATTGCGACGATTGATGCGCTGCCGTCGGTGACCGTGATCTCAAGTGCGGGTGCACCGGGACGCGGTACGAGCCGAACGCGTTGGATCTCGCCACCCATGACGACGGGGACGCGCATCGGTATCTCACCGAGGCGGTCTAGCCCGAGATCGTTGCAGAAGGACGCGAGGAGTTGGCGATCCTCAACTTCGATGGGCGTCCGGAACCGTGCCAACTTCTCGAGCAACTTCATGATCTCTCCCGTCTAATCAGCATCGTAGGAGATTGGGCCGTTAGCATCGAAGCGCGCCAGGCAACGAGTCTGCAGGATGGAGCAACTAGTGCACGTAGTAGTCGTTGGATGTGGGCGCGTAGGCAGCGAACTATCGGGTTTTCTCGAAAGCAACGGCCATACAGTTGCTGTCGTCGACAAACGTAAGTTGGCGTTCCAACGGCTAGCCAAGGATTTCACTGGTTACCGCGTAGTCGGCTTTGGATTCGATCGAGACACGTTGATTGAAGCTGGAATTAAGGACGCAGGTGCGCTCGCTGCAGTGACGAGCGGTGACAACACAAACATCATGTCGGCGCGAGTAGCGCGCGAGACGTTCGGGGTAGACCGCGTAGTGGCGCGCATCTATGACCCGCGCCGTGCCGCAATTTATGAGCGCCTCGGCATACCTACAGTCGCAACCGTTTCTTGGACTACAGATCAAGTATTTAAGCGACTAATCGCCGGTGCTCCTGAGGCCGAATGGACTGACTCAAGCGGTAAGTTCTCCCTAGTGGAACGTGAAATCACGCAAGCATGGATCGGTAAGCCAGTCGACGAGTTGCCTGAACTTGGAAAATTCAACCTAGCGATGGTGACTCGGCTTGGCATCCCTCAGTTGCCGGAACCAGGTCTCGTTGGACAGGTCGGCGACATTCTTCACCTGTTGGTCGAAGCCGATGCCCTCAAAGCGTTGGACGGCAAGTTGGCCAACCCGCAGGCCCACATTTGAGCAGCAAGGTCAGCGCGTTTGGGATCGCACTCTTGCTGGTAACCGGCCTCGCGGGTTGCGGCGGCGACAACGAAGACGCGGCTCGGGAAACGACGACAACCTCCGGTCCGCTTCAGTGGACCATCGAACCAGGCGCTGTCCTAATCGAAACTGCTGGCCCTTCGGGCAACTTGAGTGATGTCGACAGTGACGCGGTAATTAAAACCATCCGTAATTACATCAGCGCAGCGACCGTCGACCCACTGCTCACGGGCAGCGCGGGCGATCTCGCACCACTGCTAACCGCTGCTGCCGGGAGTTCGCTCGATGCGAC
>CAMBEL010000091.1 GCA_945865605.1 Bifidobacterium breve | reverse complement strand
AGATTTGGATTCGACTGAGACACTTCAAGGCGATGCGTACCACTCGACAATTCTCTGATTTCCTGAACGTGGACCACCGGCGCGACGTCGGCCTCGCCGAAGATCTCAAGGGGCGTGACGATCACGTCTCGATAACTGGCGACCGAAGGGACGCCCGAGACTGGGGTTGAGTAGAGAAACAGAGTCAACTCGGTTGTGCCTGGATCGGATCTCACTACGGAGTCAAACACCGTCCATTCGCCCGACGAGCGCACGGGCAACATTGGCTCACATCGGTTCGGTCCAGCCATCCAAAGGCACGCGCTCGCGTTTCCTACATCCGATTGACGCGCCTCGAAGCGAACCATATAAACGCCGTCTTCCGACGGCGATCCCACGGGAACCTTCACACACGCCCTACCAGCCCTTGCTGTGATCTGAATGCCCCTCGGTATTCGTTTAGCCGTGGGAGCCTTCATCCTCTTCGCGCGTGGGCCGCAGTCGCCAACCGACGTGAAATTTTCCCCATCCAATCGATCACTCGAGAGTCGGTATGCCGCTAGCCGGGACGGTGCATCAATTCTCACAACAGCCTTGTCGTTTTTGACTGACACCAACTGGTCACCTACTGCAACCGCCGTAATCTCGCCTCTGGAAAACGCGATCGTCCTCGCTGGAGAAGGTTCGAAAGCCTCACCGTCGAACCGAAGCGAAACGGGGTCCACAAGCGTCAAGGTCGCTTGTTCTCTCGACTTGCCTACCTGTAGGCGGTATTGATTCGGCATTGGTTCAGCGAAATTGATTGCGTAGCGGCCAGCGCTCCGAAGATCAAAGTCCACCGCAGAAGTCGGCCCAACAGGGGCCTCCCAGGAAAGCCCGTCTATCCGACTAGTCTCCGGATCCACGGCGGCTACATAAGTTGGTAAGTCTGCGAGTGCAGACACGGTGCTGTCATCATCACGACGTGTTAAGCCCGTGACTTTCGAAGCGGCCCAAACAAGCCCGGACGGATTAGTTACCGGAAACACCTGCGCAACGCCAAACTCCGCGGGCTGACCTATGCCCGGCACACCTTCAAGGCCCGAAGCAAGATTATCTCGATCGGCCACGTCGCGAACGACCTGGACCGCTCTTAGGTCGTCACGGAGAATCACGTGAGAAACCCCTAGTAGCTGCAAAAGTTTTGCAACTCGGTCTGAGTTGCCGCGAAGTAATTCTCTCTCGACTCCGCGCAGCATCGCTGGCAAAAGGCCGGACGGGAAAAAGTATTCTTCAGGCCTCAAGGAGAGCACGGGACGGGTCAACAACTGCGACGCGAGCTTGTCTACTCCGTGATAGCCCCAGTCGGTGGTGACCTGGTAAAAGGAATTCAATGGGAGAACAAGCGCTTTGCCGCGTACCTCTTGATCATTTAGGGCGTCGGCGAGTGCCCTCCACTCAGATGGCAACGCGACACGGGAAGAGGGCAACTCACTCTTCCCATCAGGGCCAATCCGCCCAATGAATAGGGGGTAGGGGAACGCTATGGCCAGGCAGACGACGGCCCCGAGCGCGGCAACAGCGAATCGACTCGTCCGAAGAGAAGTGGAGGCTTCAGCCCTCGCGAGCACTACTTCGATCGTCATACCTGCGAGCACGACGATCGAAAGCACCAAGATGCCTCCGACCTTGCTCATCGGATCCCGCAGCAACCAATATCCAGGAATGTTGTGGTACGCCCAGAGGTTGACGTTCGCGATGGGCCAGTGGAGGCCCTTGGCAACGAGCGCCGCGCCCAAACCAGCACCAACAAACGTCCAAGCGGCCACGCGCTGCCTCCCTTTGACAAGGAAAACGGCGGACACCGCCAATAGCGGTAAAATCCAGCGCAACAGCGACCAAGGGTATGCGTCTAACGACTCAGCGAATGGCAGGTAGTCCCGGTGAACCCAGCCCCAGTTAGCGGTCAAGCTCAAGATATTTGGAATCGAATTGCGAGCGTGTGACCAGGCCCAATCCTCGACCCGCGTGACCGCCACCAAATCAAGACCCTCGCGCCACACCGTCGAAATGAAGACCTGCACTATCCACCACAGGTTCAGACCGAGAACCCACGGTAAGGCACGACATATATAGGCCAATGCGCGCCTGGAGGCTCCAGGACCAACGAGCAGGTTGCACGCGCATGCGACAGCAATCACGGTGAGTGCGGATGTAGCAAGCGATGGCGGATTGACCGATAGCCACGAAGCCGGAAGCGTGACCACGGCAAAGAACACCGGCGAAATGGGTACGCCCCGAGCGACAAGCACAAGCATTCCGCCAAGGGTTCCAACCATTCCGATCCAAATCATCGTCAGTGGGTTGGGCAAGTGGATCAATACAAATATGTTGAATGAACCAAGTAATCCTGCAACCGCGATCGCGACGGGGTCGCGTATGAATGCGCGAGCTAGATACGCCGAACCGAAGGCAGCAAATCCCATTACCAACGCATAAAAAATGTGCTGGGCTACGACCTCGGAACCGCCTAATACGTCGGTCACTCGCATCAGTAATACATTGGCGAATCGGGCTGCGGATGCCGATGTGGAACCGGATCCAGTAGCTCTGTGGTTCCAGAGCTCGAATACTTCCGGCGCGTCACCGGCGGGCAAAAACGGAGCTATGTCCCCGGCAGCCAGGAAACGATCCCACGGGAACCATAGAATAGTAACGACTGCCGAAATCAAGGTAGGCACGATCAGGGCCAGCCGATCGGCGCTGAGCTTGGGCAAGCGGTAGGACCGCGCCGAGCGTTGGCGCTGGACTGGTTGACGACCCGTCACAGCCGAGTTACCGAATCGACACCAGAACCGTCGCTATCGGCGATCGCAGAAACCTCAACCGTTTGTGTGTCATACCTGCGCGTGACGTAAACGCGAACCGCTAGTGCGATCGTCTGCATAAGCATTGACAACGCGCTACGTATTGAAATCGTGCTTCGGAATTGGTGTTCCACGCGTACGGGTGCCTCAATAACCCTGCGCCAGTTACGACGGCGAGCGACAACGAGCAACTCAAGATCAAATACAAAACCGTCCTCGACCAACAGCGGAACAACGTCATTGAGCAGCTCGCGTCGAAACAGTTTAATCCCAGTCTGGGTATCAGACACATCCACTCTGAATAGAAAACGAACGAGTAACTGGAATGTCCGCGAGTACACGCGACGTACCCATGGATAACTGACGTCGGACAGTGGATGGCGTTTCGAGCCAACAATCATGTCTGCACCATAGGTTTCAGCCAAGACCAAAAATGCGCGCCATAGGTGAGGTGGAATATCTCCATCGGCATCTATGAACCCAACAAATTGTCCTCTAGCGACTTCGATGCCCGCGCACAGGGCTGCCCCCTTCCCTCTGTTATTCGCCAGAACGACAGTCCGCACGCGTTCACCGAGGTCTTTCACTAAGAGTTCGCTGCCGTCTGTCGAACCGTCGGACACGGCGATCACTTCGAAGGTCATATTCGACGATTCGAGAACCTCTACCAGTCCCTTCACGGTCCGAAGCAGTCCTTCACCCGTGTTATAGAACGGCACAACAACTGTTACCCCAAGTGATTTCCCTTCGATTTCTGGCCCATGGCGACGGTTCGTACCCTCAGACGGGACGGCAGGACCAACAAGCGCCGGTCCCGCGAGGAGGCGCGCCAAAGCGACCATCGAGACCGAGACAACAATCGCGGACAACACAACCAGTGACGAGTGCCATATAGATGCGAGAACAGTCGCCGCGATTAACGCACCGACGACGGTTGTCGCGCAAGGCAGCCCTCGAGCAACGTGATACACGGCAATAACGCCAAGCAGTCCCAATGCGCATGCGCCGAGCCCCAACATCGCAACAACGGCGGTATCTGCGCCGGAGCTCACCGAGGAAACTGAACGCGGAAACGATCGTCCAACAAGCAGAACTGCGGCGGTGACCGCCAAACTTGTTACAGCCGCGATCCGGAGAGTTACGCGCAGTGACTCGACAGCCCGATGCCCGCCGCGCGCGAAACTTGCTACGGCTACGACCGTTATCGCTTGCGGTAAAAACCCAAGAACCCTCATGGTCTCGTAAGCCCAAACGAACTGGCTTTCAGCAAGTTCACCTAGATATCGTTCGGCGAGGAACGAGGGTAAAAGAACTAGAGCAAAGAGCGCAACAAATACAACTACCGGCTCTACCGAACACCCGAACAAACCGAGTGGCGGGTGAGCGTCGCCTACGGTCTTGGATGCGTGGCTAGCCGCGAGCCACAGCAATGTGGTCACTGCGATTTCACCCACCACCAGCCCCACCACAACCCCAATGAGGCCGATCCCAAGCCATAGAGCGACGATTGTGATGACAAGTCGTGTGGACATTCCTACGATGATCGCGACCGAAACTGGAACCAGCCTTGCGGAGCCAAGAAGCATCCCCCGTGGAACAACCCCCGCTCCAATGACGATGAGCGCGGCTAACAGCCCGAGACCGACTATTCCGATGCGCTGACCGAGATCAAGCACTACCAACGCAATGATGGCGAGCAAGCCAAGACCAAGTGCGACGGCACTTACCGCCAGCGCCGAAGGCTCCCACCTCGGTAGTAACCCATCTGAGCGCGCCGACCTGCGAGCGGTTACGACAAAGAACGCTTCAAACGGCGCCGAACAGATAAGCAAGACGCCAAGCAGTCTCGCGAGAGCTTCTCGATCACTCTGAACAAGGTTGTCCGCCGCGAGCACTTGGAAACCAAGGTTTCCAAGTGCTGCGGCGATTAGCCCGGCCGCAAGGAGGGTGGCGCCGTACCCGTACACACGTTCAAACGAACCAACAACTTTACGAAACTGCGCGATGGTTAAAGTACCAGCCGCTTTTACCAAGCGGGCGATGCCTATTTATCAGACCGCGGCGCCGCGGCGCCGCG
>CAMBEL010000090.1 GCA_945865605.1 Bifidobacterium breve | reverse complement strand
GGGCAACGTCGTGCTGATGGTCTAGTAACCCTGTGTCGGAGTGCTCTAGATATGGCAACACCAGGTCATGTCATGGGTATTGAACAACCCCATGTTTCAGTGATCATTGATTATCCGACGCTTCTGGAAATGGCGAAGGCCAGCCGGGTTGGAGGTGCAAGTGAGGCGGGCAGGTGTGAGCTCGAACGCACCCCTACGTGTCAGGATCGTGTGAGACGCCCGGTGTAGTGGATCTTCCCTCGTAGGGCGAGAACGGTGTTCTCTTTGATGTCTTTGCCTTCTGCAGTGTTGAGTGGTCGCGCCCATGATGGTGGCGTGGCTGATGTTGATCCGGCTGGCCGGCCTCGCCGACGCAGGTTCAGCGCCGAGTACAAGGCGGCGATCGTCGCGGAGTACGACGCGGCCCCGGACGGGTTGAAGGGCTCGGTCTTGCGTCGTGAGGGTCTCTACTCGTCGCATGTGACCGAGTGGCGCAAGGCCCGCGATGCGGGCGCTCTCGATGGTCTCGAGACCCAGGTCCGTCGTCCCAGGCGTCATCCGGCCGAGGTCGAGCTCGCCAAGTTACGGGCCCGCCATGCGCGGGTCGAGGCCGAACTCGTGCGGACCCGCGCCGCGTTGGACCTCATGGGAAAAGCTTCCGCGCTCTTGGAGCTCTTGGCCGAGAGCGCGGACACCGACCCGCCGTCGACGAGATGACGATCGTCGCGTGCGCCGAACTGATCGGTCTGGTGGGTACGACCCGGTCGTGTCGGTTGACGGGCCGTTCCAAAGCCACGCACTACCGGGCGTTGACTGGACCGGCCCACGGGCCTCCCGCCCCGCGGCCGACACCACCGAACGCGTTGAGCCCCACCGAACGGGCACAGGTCTTGGGCTTGTTGCGGGGCCCGGCCTACAGGGATTTGGCGGTCGCTCAGGTGTGGGCCATCCTCCTCGACGACGGCCAGTATTTGTGCAGCCAATCGACGATGCACCGGCTGTTACGCGAAGCCGGCGAGAACCGCGACCGACGCCGGCAACGCACCCACCCCGCGAAAACGAAACCGCATCTCGTGGCCCGCGCCCCGCTGCAGGTCTGGTCGTGGGACATCACGAAACTCCCCGGCCCGGCCCGCGGTGTCTACTTCGATTGTTACGTCGTGATCGACATCTTCTCCCGCTACATCGTCGGGTGGACCGTCGCCGCGTCAGAAGACTCCACGATCGCGAGCGCGTTGATCGCGGAAGCGATCGCCCGTCACGGAGTGGGACCACATCAACTCACCCTCCACGCCGATCGGGGGACATCGATGACATCGAAGACCGTCGCGCAACTCCTCGAAGACCTCGGTGTCACCCGCACCCACAGCCGCCCCCACGTCAGTAACGACAACCCCTACATTGAAGCGCATTTCAAGACCCTCAAATACTGTCCCGCGTGGCCCGGCCACTTCGAAACCCTCAACGACGCCCGCGCCTGGTGCGAGGAGTTCTTCGACTACTACAACCATGTCCACCGTCACCGCGCTTTGGGACTCCACACCCCCGCGTCGGTCCACTACGACACCGCGACCGAGATCCGCGCGCAACGGGCCGTGACCCTCAACGCCGCCTACGCCGCGAACCCATCACGGTTCGCAGCCCGACCCGTCCCACCCGCACTCCCCACCATCGCGTGGATCAACGAACCCGAGGAGGCCCTCATACAGAGCCACTGAACGAAAGATGTCTCAAACGACTTGACAGCTTCCGCACTGGGCCCATCAGCGCTGAAACTGCTCGTCGTATTGCTTGTGATGCTGGAATCTCTCGAATCATTACTGATCCTGATGGAATCCCATTAGATGTTGGGAGGTCTAGACGCACTGTTCCACCACCACTTCGAAAAGCCGTGGTCGCGCGCGACCGAGGATGCAGATTCCAAGGGTGTGACCGACTCCCATCTAGATGCCAAGCACACCATGTCATCCACTGGTCACACGGCGGAGTCACATCACTAGACACTCTGGTCTTGTTATGTAGTCATCACCATCACTTGTTACATGAAGGCGGATGGAACGCAACCCTGCGTAACGGCGTGCTCCACATCTACCGGCCCGATGGTAACGAGTTCATGTTGCATGGGCTGGCTGCATGACCCTGGGGGATGTGACGACAGAGCCCACGCCCGTGCCGATAAAAGTGGAGGTGAGGGGACTTGAACCCCTGACTTCTACGTTGCGAACGTAGCGCTCTACCGGGCTGAGCTACACCCCCGAAGGACGTTTCAGGCTAGCAAAGCGGTTCCGCGGAACCATTTGTGGCCCTAGGCATCAGCCGAGCGACTCGATCATCGTCGGGGTGCACCATGAACCTGTGTTCACTGGGTTGCAACGGCTTGGTGTGCCACCCGGCACCTGCACTACATATGGCGTGCCGAACGCGCGTCCCGCGACCACAAAGTCGCTACTCACCCATTGCGCTCCGCTCGCAAACGCGACATCTCGTCGCGCGGTGTCGTTGGTGCGCGCCTCCACCGTGTCCGAATCGGATCTTGTGCGCACCACATAACCCGCTGCCACCAGTTCAGCGATCTCTGCAGCCTCTGGAACGGGATCATTGCGCTTGATGAACGCTGCATCGGGAGCGCCTGGCGACGCGTTTGTAAATAACACTCGGCCTTGCAACGCGGGGCGACCTTGCGCGTACCACGACCGTGGCGATCCCCCGTTATCCATGAGAAACATCACCTGGCCGCGCACCGAATCAATCGTTGGCCATCCGGACTTGCTGATTGCTTCTGGCAATGTCGAATGTGCGCCGCGCAGATCGTCGGGGGTGAACATGTCTTCTTCGGTGAACACGGTTCGAATCAATGCGTCTAAATCATCGAGCGCGTCCGCGTCCCAGTAACCGTACGGCACGGGGAACCCGAGGTCGTTGTCCTTCAGTTCAAGTTGCACAGCGACCGGCGCATGGCCAGGGAACGCATCCGACCATCCCTTGATCTCTGACAGGCAATCAACGAGCGCGCGACACCTAGTCAACTCATCGACAATCGGCACGTGGAACACGTCCATGCGACCGCTGCCATCGTTCGCAAGGTTCACATCAAGTTCAAACTGCCGAACACCCTCCGCACCAAGTTGCACCGCAAGTGGCGACTCGAAGTATTGCCATGGCTGTATCTGTGACCACAGCTCGTCTGTCGGAATCAGGTGGTAACTGTTGTGTGTTCCAACAGACTGAAGTTGGTTGAGGCGCGGCCGGTTGTCGAATCCGCTAAGTCCCCTACGCGCCTTACCGTCGACGCGCGCCACTGCATATATGAGGTGCGTACCATTGCCCACGGCATCGCCAGAGATCGTGAACGTGAACGGCAGTTGCGCGCCGGTAGCAACCGGCTCAGATCGTGGGTCATCGAGGCGAACCTCAACAGACGTTGCGGTCCCGTCAGGGAACCCCGGCGCTCGCACAAGCGCAGCGCGGTCTCCATGCGCACCGGGAGGGCCAACAGTGATTTCGAGTTGGAACGCACCTGCGCCAGGCTTCAGGTACAGGCAGCCGGACGCGACGAAAGCAACCGCCACGATCAGGATCAAATGCTTACGCACAGCTAGCCCCCTTGAATAGAGGACAAGATGATACGTCGTATTTCGCCCATCGGTCCCGCGGACCCTTACCAGCTACGCCTAGAGGAAACGCTTAGAAGCGATTGGAGGCTGTACGGCGAAGCGCTAGTGATGGCTGGTTGCGAGCCGCCGTGGGCAGGTACCGAACTTTCGCTCTTTGCTCTTCTTCGCGTTGCTGCATGCGGGTGAGCAGAACGAGGTATGCCACAAGGGCAGAGTCAACCAACAGTTGCAAGCTCCAAGTGACAGGGTTTCCCATCGTGACAGCGATCAACAATGTCACCAGGACGGCTGCAGCGAGAATCATCAAGACCTCACGGCGCCTGCGCTGCGACCTCGTGAGTTCGGGCGCTATGACGGGTCCAGCGAGGGGACGACCAACGGAATGGCCCAGGCCTTGGGCGTTGGAAGCGCCAAGTGGAATAGCCGATGGATCTGAACGGCGACGGTTAGCGAACCCCCCGGTGCGGCCGAGAACGCCCAACCGGAATGAGAAGTCGCCTACGGAGTCGGCGGTGCGGCTAGTGCTTGTGCGGCCCTTCAAAAGGGGCCACGCGAAGAAGGCCGCCCATAGAACCACAAGTACTAACAGGACGATGATCGCCAAGACTCCTTGTCGCCTTTCGTGTCGGGAACGCTAACAACGGATGAACACGCGAAGGTGGACCTCCGCACTTGTGCTCGTCAAGAACTACCCCCAACCCTAGGGGAACCCTGCCGCGCCCGTCTAGCCGAAAAGCGAATGTTTGTTCGTTATGCGTCGCTAATGTGCAGGTAAACCGGTGCGCATATTTGTTTCTCTATAGCGCGAAATCGTCGCCGTCGCGTCCAGGACGACGCCAAACTCCTGAACGACCGCCCGTCTTCTCCCACAGTTGTAGATCGCCAATCGTGATGCCGCGGTCTATCGACTTGCACATGTCATAGACGGTAAGCGCAGCAATCGCGCACGCAGTTAGCGCTTCCATCTCGACGCCAGTGCGATCTACCGTCTCCACCTGCGTTTCCACTTCTACATGGCGTTCCTCGATGCGAAAGTTCACAAACACTGATCCGACGAGCAGCGGGTGACAGAGCGGCAGCAAGTTTGAGGTCTGCTTAGCGGCCTGAATACCCGCCACTCTTGCGACGGCGAGCACGTCGCCCTTGGTAATCGCGCCCGACGCAACCCGCACTGCCGTCTCCGGTTCCATGTACACACGGCACCTAGCAATCGCCCGACGATGACTGGGCTCCTTGGACGAGACATCGACCATGCGGGCACGGCCGAGGGGATCTAGGTGAGTGAACTCCGATGCCATCGGGCGAGTCTACGAGATCACGCCAGCCGGCGTATTAGGGCCGTGCCAGCGCTCCGTCATCCACCTATTTGGCTCATGGAACGTTTGGGCCGCACAAAGTCCACAGCTCCAATCCGGTGGCC
>CAMBEL010000089.1 GCA_945865605.1 Bifidobacterium breve | reverse complement strand
GCTTGGGGTCGTAAGCGAAAGCAATCCCGTGATTACTCGCGGGGATGGTAACGTGCGCCCGCTTGCAGGCCCCTATGCGGTCCTCCACCTTTGGCCGGGTGGATCCAACAGTGAAGAGCGATCGTGGCCTACGTCGCGTTGGCGCGAGTTGGCTCGTCTTTTGGCTGCCACAGGTCTCGAATTGGTGCTCAGTGGAGGGCCATCGGATGTGGGAGCAAATGACGAACTAGTTAGCGCGTGGACTGCCGAAGGTTTAAAGGTTCGGTCTATTTGCGGTTACTCGCCTATCGAAACCGTTGTGTGGCTCAGACATGCAGCCGGAGTTGTGAGTGTTAATACCGGGATCATGCATTTAGCGGCCGCCGTCGGTTCTCCAGTAGTTGCCCTAAATGGGCCGACATCAGTTCGTAGGTGGGGACCCATTGGACCGTATGTGCGGTGTGTTGTTTCACCTCTTGTCCCCGCCGGTTACCTCAACCTCGGTTGGGAACGCGATGAGCGTTTCAAGGACGCTATGAGCGCGATCACCACCGAAGCCGTTATGAAGGCATGGGACGACCTCAGAGAAGAGACTGCTTCGGCATCCGCCTGACAGTTTCATGCGCAACGAGCATGGGATTGGGTCGATCAGCAAGCGCGTTCGCTGAGGGTATACGTGCCCTGACAGCATGGCAGCGTGTCTACAGCCCCCCTTAGCGATATACCACGCTTGTTGGCCGAAGACGCGTGTCTCGGAGCGGTCGCATCAGGGACAGTGGATGTTGTTGCGGTGCCGGATGCTGCGCGCCCGTTGTTCGCCGCAGCGCTGCACCGCTTGACGGGAGCGCGGCCAGTATTGCTGGCGGTCCCGACCGTAGCGGAAGCCGAAAGAGTCGCTGGAGATTTAGTTCAGATGCTCGGTGCGGACCAGGTCGAACTGTTCCCGGCTTGGGAGACGTTGCCTTTCGAACGCGTATCTCCTGCACTCGAAACGATGGGCCGAAGGTTACGCGTGATGTGGCGCCTGCGCGAGGGGGGCGAGCAAACTCCTGCTGTCGTAGTTGCGCCGGTTCGTGCGTTGATACAACGTCTTGGTCCGCACGTGGAGGAGGTTGATCCACTGCGCCTAGTGCGTGGGGATGGGGCTGATCGCGATGAAGTTCTCGATCGGTTGATCCACATGGGTTACAGACGCGAGTACCAGGTCGAGGCGCGTGGAGAAGTTGCGGTACGCGGTTCGATCGTCGACGTTTATCCAGCCTCCTCTGATCATCCGGTACGGATAGATCTTTGGGGCGACACGATTGATCGAGTATCGGTGTTTTCCGTTGCGGATCAACGCACAGTTCATGATCTATCAGAGGTCGTAGTTTTTCCATGTCGTGAGTTGTTGCCTACCGATGAGGTGCGGGAGAGAGCGTCACGATTACGCGAGGTGGCTCCGTGGGGGATTGCGCAGTGGGACCGATTCATCGAGGAACAAACCTTCGACGGGATGGAGTCATGGCTTCCGTGGCTAACCGAAGAGGAGCACCTGCTCCCTGATCTACTTCCTGCGGGGTCGCGCGTGCTACTGGTTGAGCCGCGACGCATGCGCGACCGAGCGCAGGAACTGTTGGACGAAGAAGCTGCGCTCGGAGAAGTACTTGCGTCCACATGGGGTGCCCAAGGCCACGAGTTCCCCCGCCTGTCGCTGCCGTTCGATCGGCTGCTCGAACACACCAAGGCCACGACGACGAGTGTGTTGGCTTCGCCAGACTCAGCCAAGACGCAACAGTTGGGTGCGTCGGAGTTCGATCCCGTAGTCGGAGATATCGAAGCTCTGGCCATACGGATGCGTTCATTGGTTGATAGCGGTTTTTGCGTGGTGCTCGCTGCCGAAGGAGTCGGCAGCGCTTCGCGCCTTTGTGATGTCCTCGCTGGTGAGGGAATCAATGCTCCAATTACTGATACACCACGCACAACGGAAGGCTCGCTTTCGATTGTTGTAGCGCCACTCGAGCGAGGTGTAGTCGTGTCGAGTATCCGGTTAGCTCTCGTAGCGGAGGCAGACCTCACCGGACGTCGCCGCGTCCATCGCAAGCCTCGCGGAGCACGCAAGGCGGTCGACTATTACGAGGATTTGAAGACAGGTGACTTCGTCGTACATCAGGTTCACGGCGTGGGGCGTTTTGAGGGGATGGTTAAGCGCGCGATTGGCGGCGTAGAACGCGATTACCTGCTGCTTGCGTATCGCGGTAGTGATCGTCTTTATGTACCAACGGATCAGGTTGGTGCTGTGCGTCGATACACCGGTGGCGATTCACCAAGTCTCTCGAAGATGGGTGGAGGTGACTGGCAGAAAACGCGGAGCAAAGTGCGGAGCGCTGTACGAGAGATCGCGGCTGAACTCGTGATTCTGTATCGGAAACGACTTTCCGCTGTGGGGTACGCGTTCTCGCAAGACACGCCATGGCAACGCGAAATGGAGGACTCGTTCCCGTACGAGGAGACGCCGGACCAATTAGAAGCGATTAACGAAGTCAAGTCCGACATGGAGTTACCTTCGCCGATGGATCGCCTGATATGCGGCGACGTTGGCTTCGGAAAAACCGAGGTCGCGTTGCGCGCTGCATTCAAGGCAGTACAGGACGGCAAGCAGGTCGCGATTCTCGTTCCTACAACTTTGCTCGCGAACCAACACGGTCAGACCTTTCGGGAACGGTTCGCCAGTTATCCAATACGTGTTGAGGTGTTGTCACGATTTCTCTCGTCGAAAGAACAGGCCGATGTAGTGGCTGCTCTCGCAACGGGTGAGGTCGATGTAATTATTGGTACGCACCGCTTGTTGTCTGACGACGTGAAACTCAAAGATCTCGGTCTGCTTGTGATCGATGAGGAACAACGTTTCGGTGTGTCGCACAAGGAGAAGATCAAGCATCTTCGCGAAAACGTAGATGTGCTGACTCTGACGGCAACGCCGATACCGCGCACGCTCGAATTAAGTCTTACTGGCGTTCGCGACCTGTCGCTTGTGCAGACGCCACCTGAGGATCGGCAGCCGATCCTCACCTACGTCGGTGAATTCGATGAGCGTGCTGTTTCTGAAGCGATCAGGCGTGAACTTCTGCGTGAAGGGCAGGTGTTCTATGTGCATAATCGGGTGCAGGACATTGAGCATGTCGCGGAACAAGTCCGCGAGTTAGTTCCAGAGGCGCGGATCGCGATCGCGCACGGCCAGATGGACGAGGGCCGCCTTGAACGAGTTATTCTTGACTTTGCCGATCTCAAATACGACGTACTGGTTTGCACCACCATCGTTGAGAGTGGACTCGACATGCCGACCGTGAACACGATGGTCGTAGATCGAGCAGACTTACTGGGGCTCGCGCAGCTTTATCAGTTACGCGGGCGCGTAGGGCGACGCGGGCAACGGGCGTACGCATACCTGCTGCATCCCCGAGACCGCGCGCTCTCCGAAGAGGCGTATGAACGGTTAAAAGCGATTGGTGAGTTCACCGACTTGGGGTCGGGATACAAACTCGCTATGCGTGACCTCGAGATTCGTGGTGCAGGAAACATGCTCGGCGTGTCCCAGAGCGGACACATCGCTGCGGTTGGGTTCGACCTGTACTGCGAACTTGTAACTGAAGCAGTGGGTGAGCTGAAGGGCGACACGCCTGTTAAGCCATTCGAAGTTGTGATTGATGTCCCGGTTAACGCGCATCTACCGCGAGATTATGTGAGTCGCGACGATGTTCGAATGGAGGCCTACCGACGTCTTGCGGCAGTTCGCAGCCCAGGTGATGTAGCGGATGTGAGATCCGAATGGGAAGATCGATACGGCCCGCTACCCCCCGCCGCTGAAGCTTTGGTTGAGGTCGCTCTGCTTCGTTCAGAGTGCGTGAGGGTGGGGATAACGAGTGTCTCCGTCCAGAAGGGCATGGCGCGTATCGATGGCTTGAATTTGAAGGAATCGCAGAAGTTGGCCTTGCGACGTCTAGCCCCTAAGTCACTCGCTAAAGAGGACGGCGAAATTACGGTGCCGGTTACTTGCGCTTCTGGGGAAGTTCCACGCGTGCTTGTGGCACTCTTCGCGAAGTTGTTGCCGGAACCAGACCCCGGCCACGAGCCGGACCAACTGCCCGACCCCCGTGGGCATGACCTCTCCCGGTAGGCTCTCACTTCTGTGAAACGCCAACTTCCCTTCGCCGCCGCAATAATTGCTGCACTTGCACTCGTCACCTCTTGTTCAAGCGTGGCGCCGCCAGCAGCGTCCGTCAACAGCACTGAAATTTCTCGGAGCGAGTTCCAACGCGACTTAGACGCGCTCGCTGGAAACAAGCAGTTGGTGAAGTTCTACAAGGGCCAGGGCCTCGAACTCGTTCCGTCAGGTGGGGGATTCGATTCGGCATCCGGCGCTGCTTGGCTGTCTTCGATCGTTAGCCAGGTTATCGTTGATGAGGCATTCCGTGATCGCGACTTGAAGGTGACCAAGGCAGATGTTGCCGCCGCCAAGAAAGAGTTGGCGGAGTCGCAGACCTTTGGTGGCCCCAAGGTGTTTGCCAAGTTTCCGAAATGGTTCCAAACGGAACTCGCTGAACGTCAAGCGCGCGCATCGGCGCTGGGTGCGTCTCTTCCCAAGCCCGACCCTCCCCCAGAAGCAGAATTGCGAACTCTTTTCGACGAACAAGGAGCAGCGTTTTGTCCGAGCGGCAAGATTGTTGGACACGTTCTCGTTGAGACCTCTGAAGAAGCCAGCGCTGTAAAAACCGCTCTCGCGGACGGTGGAGATTTTGGCGCAATAGCGAAAGAGAAATCGATCGATACGGGGTCAGGCGCGCAAGGCGGCCTACTCACGTGCATCGATTCTCAAAATTGGGGCCAATACGATCAGGCGTTCCGGGATGCTGCTGTGGCAACTGAAGTAGGAACCATTTCGGAACCGGTGAAGACGCAGTTTGGTTATCACCTCATTACCGTGGAGGACTTCACATTCGAGAACGCTCGCCCGTTCTTGGAAGCTGTAGTCGCACGACAGACTGAAAATCCAGTATCTGTTCTGGTCAACAGCAAGCTAGACAAGGCGAAGCTCAAGGTGGACCCGCGCTTCGGACGCGTTGTGCGCGACGCGAAAGGGACGCGAATCGATCCGCCGAAGAAGCCGGAGACGCGT
>CAMBEL010000088.1 GCA_945865605.1 Bifidobacterium breve | reverse complement strand
ATACGTGGTCACAGCAAACCAGGCGCAGTGCCAGCAGAGTTCTGTGAGATTGCAGGTGTGGGGCCTATCCCTGTAGGGGTGGCGCGTGAGTTAGCCCAAGATGCTTTCCTCAAAGCACTTATCACTGATGGCACTGACATTGTCTCTGTAACTCACATGGGCCGGGTCATCCCACAACAATCCGGTTGCTCATGGTGGGCCAACAACGCTTGCGAACCTGCACCGCCTGTGTCACCACCATCACAGACAAAAGCACAGAGACAATGCGCGGCTTATAGGTACTGGTTCAGAGATGAGCCTCATGCCAGCACCAAGACCGCCGCCATGATGCGCCGCCGTGACGCGCGGGCTATGACACCCCCGCCCCCCAACCCCGGGGCGCTAGTCGTGTAGAGCACCACCACGGTGCATTCTGCGACAAACGGTTGAAGGGGGCGGGGGTGCTCGCTAACTAGGCGTCGTCCTTAATGGCGACCCCGCTCGACATGCTCGCGAACACGCGCGGCCCAATGGTAAACCTGGCTAATTGGTCTATGCGCAAACCAGCCGCCACGATCATTTCTGGAGCATCACGGGTTAGGTGACAACCTCCACCGATCTTCTTCTGCACCGGTTCAACACGCCGTTGCCATCTAGCCACCTTCGAATCCATCGATATGCCGTGCTCCAAGAAGTGCAGTGATCCACCTACTCGCAACACCCTCCTCACCTCAGCGAGCGCGCGTTCTACATCTGGGATCGTGCACAACGTCCAAGTGCTAAGCACGGCATCGACAGACCCGTCCTCTAGCGGCAGTTGCGCTCCGTCGAGTCCAATGAACTCAATCGGAGGCTTTGGGTGCGCGGCGATCTTGGTGCCAGCGCGTTCACGTGCAAGTGTCGAAGGCTCTACGGCCAGTACGCGTTCGACTTCCGACGGATACAGACCGACATTCGAACCTGAGCCGAACCCGAGCTCAACGATTGTGCCGGAGAGACCAACCAGTGCCGGCCGCCGAACTTGTTCCATCCGCTTGCCACCACACGTCACCTCGACAACACGCGGCAGCACTCGTTCCTCATAGAACCCCATCTGCTGCAGACTACGGTGCATCGCCATGGCCCGCATTCGTATCGATGAAGAGCATTGTGCGGCCGCATGCTCCCGACATTTCGGCTCTGATGCAACTATCGCGAACCTGCGGCGCCTGTCCGGCGGTGCCTCCCGTGAGACTTGGTCATTCGACGCCATGGTTGCCGACGGACCGCCACAAGAACTCGTTCTGCGACGAGATCCTGGATCTTCGATTGGTGGCACCGATCGCTCCACGGAGTTTCATCTGCTGCGCGCCGCGCATTCTGCTGGCGTACCTGTACCGGAGGTGCGTTTTTTGCTATCCGAAGCCGATGGCATGGGAGCGGGATTCGTAATGGAGCGAATCGCAGGCGAAACCATCCCGCGCAAGATCCTGCGCGATGAGCAATACGAACGCGCGCGCGGCTTACTCACATCACAGTGTGGTGAAATCGCCGCACAAATACACGCCATTAGCCTCGACGACTTGCCCGCCTTGCCGGTACAAAACGCGCGCACGCAGATCAATCAATATCGGGCGGTTCTCGACGGCTTCGGCGAGCCCCACCCCGCATTCGAACTTGGGTTGCGTTGGCTAGACGAACGCGCGCCAACAAACGCGGAGGAACCTCGGTTGGTTCACGGCGATTTCCGGAACGGGAATTTCATTGTCGACGAAAACGGCATCAAGTCCGTGCTCGACTGGGACCTCGCTCACTTAGGCGACCCGGTCGAAGATCTCGGATGGCTGTGTGTGAAGTCATGGCGATTTGGTAACTCCGATCTCCCGGTAGGCGGTTTTGGAACGGCCAAAGAACTTCTCGACACGTACGCAGCCATATCCGAAACCGCTGTCGACGAAGAGCAGCTCCGATATTGGGAGGTGTTCGGTACCTTGAAATGGGGCGTGATCTGCGAGTTGCAAGGCTTCACTCACTTGAACGGACTCGTTCGCTCTGTTGAACTAGCCGCGCTCGGTAGGCGCGTCGCCGAAATGGAATGGGACCTATTGGAGTTGTTAGATGCCTGATCCAGATACTCTTCACGACCGGCCATCGGCTGCCGAATTAGTAATCGCAGTACGCGAGTATCTCGAACAAGACGTCATGCCTGCCACCGAAGGGCGTATCGCATTTCACGCGCGCGTGGCAGCCAATGTCCTCGGAATAGTCGAACGAGAACTCATCCTCGGAGCGACGCAGGCCGCAGAGGAACGTGCACGGCTAGTCGAACTACTGGGCCACGAAGGCACCATTCGGGACCTCACCATCGAACTCGCGAAATCCATACGCGCGGGCGACTGGGATTCGCGACAGGCCGAGGTGCTTCCGTGTGTGCGAGCAGCGGTACGCGCGAAACTTGAAGTTGCGAATCCCAATTATCTCCCCACAGAGGAAGAAAAATGAGAATCGCTACATGGAATGTGAACTCTCTCAAGGCACGCCTGCCGCGCGTAGAGGAGTGGATCGAATACGCACAACCCGATGTGTTGTGCCTACAGGAGACGAAACTCGCGGACAAAGCATTCCCTGCTATGGCCTTCTCGGCACTCGGCTACGAAAGCGCTCACCATGGACAAGGGCAGTGGAACGGAGTCGCTATCTTGTCGCGCGTTGGCATAGAAGACGTGACCTCCGGATTTGGTGATGCATTTATCGATCCATACGAGGGTGACGCGCGCGTAATTTCGGCCACGTGCAGCGGTGTCCGCGTCGTGAGCGTTTACGTTCCGAACGGACGTGAAGTGCCGAGCGATTTCTACGACCGCAAACTCGTATGGTTTGAGCGCCTGAGTGAATGGATCGATGCAACCTGCACGCCGTCCGACCAACTGGTGATCCTCGGAGACTTCAACGTCGCTCCCGAGGATCGAGATGTCTGGTCCATGGACTCTTTTGAAGGCAGCACGCATGTGACGGGTCCCGAACGTGCGGCGATTACCACGTTGGAGGAGTGGGGCCTTGAAGACGCTTTTCGTCGCATCTATCCAGACACTGATCACCTATTCAGCTATTGGGACTACCGACGCGGCGACTTCCACCAAGGACGCGGCATGCGCATCGACCTCGTGCTCGCTACTGCATCGGTTGCAGATCATGTGACCTGGGCTCTTGTAGATCGCAATGCGCGTAAGGGAACGCAACCGAGCGATCACGCTCCAGTGATCATCGACGTAGATCTCTAATCGATCAGGTGAACTCGAGCGCCCGGCGCGCCAATGCAGGGACGCCAGTTTCGAGCATGGCAAACATCGCGTCGTCGCTTGTCCCAGCCTTGAACCGTGAGTACGAACCCTCCATCACACATGCCAACTTGAAGAGCCCGAGCACGCAGTAAAAGTCGAGGTGCGTCAAATCGCGACCGGTAACCGTTGCGTATCGCTGCGCGAGATCTTGGCGCGTTGGTACCGGATCATGTCCGAGCAATGCAAGATTTGCGCCACCGAATAGCGACACAGTCTCCCCAGGGTCAAGCCAGAGCCCAAGCAACCACCCGAGATCAACGAGTGGATCTCCGATCGTTGCCTGTTCCCAATCGAGAACGGCGAGCGGAGTCACCGGCAAGCCATGCGCGAACATCACATTGTCGAGTTTGTAATCGCCGTGAATAAGAGTTGGCTCTCGCATTGCTGGGGTATGCGCGCCAAGCCATGCGGCAGCTTCTTCGACTTCAGGAATTGAACGCGTCTTGTATCTCTCCAATTGCCCGAGCCAACGCGGAACTTGGCGGTCCAGATATCCGTCGGGACGACCGAACCCGTCGAGTCCACCGATCTTCCAGTCGAAGTCGTGTATCCCTGCAAGAAGGTCGATCAGTGCGTTGGCCAGTTCCGTGCCCGCGTTTGCGTCGTGTGCCATTTCTGGTGGCAACGCCTCGCGCACGACAACACCATCGAGTTTGTCCATCAGATAGAAAGGCGCGCCAAGAACTTCCGCGTCCGTACAGAGGGCAATTGGCGCGGGTACCGGAACACGTGACCCGCGTTCGACAAGCGCTGTAAGTACGCGATATTCGCGTGCCATGTCATGGGCCGTCGGCGACAACGGTGTGCGGGGCGGTCGCCGCAGGACGAACTGCAAACCGGCGCGTTCAACCAGAAACACCTCGTTTGAATGCCCCGTCGTGATCCTCTCGACGACCAGTGTTCCGCCGACGGCGATTCCGGAGGAATCAAGCCATGCAGCAAGTCTTTCGGGATCAACGAGTACTGAACTGGGCACCGACAACGACCCTACCCCCATCTGGCAGAATGTCACGGTGCGTACCCTTCCTACCGCCGCCATTCTGCTTGCTCTACTCGTCGCCGGATGCTCTGGTCGTCAAGGGGCACCGACCCCGTCGACGACCACGACGGCCGGGAGGACAGCCGCCACTCCGAAGGAAATGGCCACGATCGTCTTCGATAACTGGAAGTCAGGGGACCAAGCAGCGCTCCTGTCCACTTCGACACCATTCACCGCTGCCAGGCTCGCCGCGGTACCGACGTACGAAGCCGAGAACATGGAGTTGCATGGCTGCTATTCGGAGGGCAACCAGACACACGTTTGTACCTGGATAGATCCATTCAGATGGTCGATGCTTGCGATCCGAGTGGTGATGGGCCCAGGCAAACCCGAATCCACCGACGCGACCTTCACGCCACCTCCCGCACCGGTCGACACAACAACGACTACGGCAACAACTGTCCAGGGTGCCACCACAACCACGACGCGAAGTTCCGCAGTTCGGAATACAAGTACAGCGAATCCCGTCTTTCCGTTCGTGACAACTCCAACGACCAGCTCCCCGACAACAACACCGCCGACGGCGCCTCCAACTACAACACCGCCGACAACTACGCCCTCAACCACGCTCCCCGCTTAGAGCGAAGAAGACAATCATCTAAAGGTCAGCGCGCTTCGCCAGTGAATTAACCGCGGTTCTTGAGCGCAGCAATCAGAGCAGGAACAACCTTGTGCACATCACCAACGATGCCGATGTCTGCAATCGAGAAGATGGGAGCCTCGCCGTCTTTGTTAACGGCGATGATGTTGTCTGAACCCTTCATCCCGACCATGTGCTGCGTCGCGCCAGAAATACCCAGAGCGATGTAAACCTTCGGCTTCACGGTCTTGCCGGTCTGTCCTACCTGCTTGGAGTAAGGAACCCAACCCGCATCAACGATTGCCCGCGATGCGCCGGACGCCCCTTTGAGCAAATTGGCTAGTTCCTCGACCAAGGGCTTGTAATTCTCCTC
>CAMBEL010000087.1 GCA_945865605.1 Bifidobacterium breve | reverse complement strand
GTAGTTTCGAATGGTCGTGGATGATGAACGCGAGATTCGCCGTGCCGGTTGGCGTCTCATCGGCAATGCTGTTCGGCCCCAGAAGTGGTGGATTGCTGGTGGAATAACAGCCGGCCTCGTTTGGACGGCCGCCAAGCTCACGATTCCTCTGCTCGCCGCCGCGGCCATCGACGACGGGCTGCGTCAGGGCGACATTGGGCACGTAATCCGGTTGACCTGCGTGATGATCGCGGTCGGCGTCGTGCAAGGTATTTGTACGGGACTTAGGCGTTACTCGGCGTTCAGGATCGCGCTTCGAACCGAGACAGACCTACGGCAACGGCTGTTTGCTCACCTCCAACGGCTTCACTTCGCATTCCATGATCACGCGCAGACCGGGCAACTCATGGCTAGAGCCAACACTGATATTCAGCAGATTGAAACGGTCGTGATCCTGATTCCGCTAACGGCCGCCAGCCTCGTGACGATGCTTGGCGTGATCGTGATCATGGCGTTAGAAGATCCGATTCTCGCGCTCCTGGCGTTGGGAGCGATGCCATTTCTCAACATCGCGGCCGCGCGTTTCAGCAAGCGCATTGCGCCCGTGAACATGGATTTGCAACAAGAACTCGCTGACCTCTCTGGAGTCGTCGAAGAAAGCTTGTCCGGTATTCGAGTCGTCAAGGGCTTTGGCGCAGAACGCATGCAGGTAGAGAAACTCGAAGCGGAAGCCGACGCCGTCCTGGACCGCGCCCTTGCGTCAGCCCGGTTGCGCGCCAGTTTCATGCCGTTGATCGACTTCTTGCCTACGTTGGCGATGGTGGCGATTCTGTTTTACGGCGGGCATCAGGTTCTGGAAGGACAACTTGATGTTGGCAGCATCCTCGCGTTCAATCTCTACATTTTCATGCTTATTTGGCCGCTTCGGATGGTTGGCATGCTCATAGCACAGGCCTCGCGCGCGTCCGCCGGAGGTGGCCGTGTCGATCAGATCTTGCAGACAGATTTGTTGGTCGCAGATGCACCAGGTGCGATCGCGATGCCGGATGGTCCCGGAGAAATTCGGTTCGAAGGTGTGCGTTTTGGGTACGGGCCAGGCCGCGCTGTGCTCAATGGATTGGATCTGACAATCCGCGGCGGCGAAGCGGTCGCGCTCGTGGGCGCTACAGGTGGGGGGAAGACAACGATTGGTCGGTTGTTGCCACGGTTTTATGACATCGAGGGAGGCGCGCTCCTTATTGACGGAGTCGATGTGAGATCGATTCGTATTGCGGAACTCCGTAGCGAAATTGGGATTGTCTTTGAAGACACCTTCCTTTTCTCGGACAGTGTGCGCGAAAACATCGCGTTTGCTAATCCCGAGGCGTCCTTCGAAAGTGTGCAGCGCGCAGCGCGACTCTCGGGTGCTGACGAGTTCGTTACAAAACTGCCGGATGGCTACGACACGGTTATTGGAGAGAACGGGTTCTCATTATCGGGTGGGCAGCGTCAACGAATCGCGATTGCGCGGGCTGTTCTGGCCGACCCACGAATTTTGATTCTCGACGACGCGACTTCAGCCGTGGATCCAACTAAGGAACATGAGATACGGGCGGCGCTTGGCGAGGTGATGGAGGGGCGGACAACATTGATCATCGCTCATCGCCCTGCGACGATCGCTCTCGCGGACCGCGTTGTATTTATCGACGAGGGTCGCGTCATCGCGCAAGGCACGCACGACGAACTGCTCGCATCATTTCAGCGATATCGAGAAGTGCTCGCGCAAGCAGAGGCCGCTGGATCAGTCGCTGTGGAAATGGCGCCATGAGGGGGGGTTGGGTCGAGTCCGGGCCATTAGACGACGAGGACAAGCTAAATCGCGATCAGGCACGCAGCGTTCTTCGGAGGCTTTGGAGGCTGCTGGGTCCTTATCGGTCTGCCGTTTATGTTGCATCGATCGTGCTTGTCGCGCAGACCGCATGTCTTCTTGCTGGCCCGTGGTTGGTCCGTTACGGCGTAGATGCTGGACTCATGGACAAGAACGCGTCGGCCCTTAACCGTGCGTCGATCGCATACCTCGTTGTTGCTCTAATCGGTCTCGTTTTGGGCCGAGCCGTTATTTGGATGGTGAGCAAGACGGGAGAGCAGTTTCTTCGTTATTTGCGCGCGCGTGTTTTCAAACATCTCATCGGATTGTCCATGGGCTTCTTCGAACGCGAGAAAACCGGTCGGCTTGTAGCGAGGATGACGTCAGATATAGATGCGTTGCAAGAACTGATAGCGCAAGGCCTGGTGATGTTCGTTCAGAACATTCTGATTTTTGTTGGTGCGATCGTCGTGATCTTCTTCATGAGTTGGCAACTTGCGCTCGCTGTACTCGTCATCGTTCCCCCTGTCGTGTTTGCAAGTCGCTGGTTCCGGCGCGAGTCGAACCGTGCGTATCTCGAAGTGAGAGAGAGCATCGGAACAAATATGGCGACCCTGCAAGAGGGCCTAGAAGGTGTGCGTGTTGTCCAAGCATTCGGACGCGAGGGGGGTTGGATTCGCCGGTTCCGCGATACGAATGAGGCGCAATTTGAAGCGAATCTAGAGACCGTGCGGATATCGGCTCGTTACTTCCCGTTCGTCGAGTTCACGGGCGTGCTTGGGATCGCGGTGATCGTGGGCGCTGGTGGAGTGATGGTGAATGAAGCGGTCATCTCCGTTGGAACCGTTCTCGCATTTGTGCTCTACCTGAACAACATTTTTGAACCGATTCAACAACTGAGTCAGTTGTACAACACGGTTCAGTCATCGGGTGCCGCGCTTCAAAAGATCTTCGGCCTCCTTGACACTGAAACCGCAGTCGGGGAGAAGCCTGGTGCAGTAGACCTTCCTACCGAAGGAGTTCTCGAGATCGATGCTGCGTCCTTCGCATATGGCGGCGGCGCGCCCGATACAGATGGTGTTGTCCCTCCAGAGGGCCCGATTGTTCTTAGCGAAGTTTCGCTGAAAGTTCCCCCCGGCGAAAGGCTGGCACTCGTCGGGCCTACCGGTGCGGGTAAGTCGACGCTCGCCAAGTTGATGGTGCGCTTTTACGACCCGCGCGAAGGTCATGTCACGTTCGGCGGCGTAGACCTCAGGGACGCGACGCTTGCCAGTCTGCGTGAACGCATTGTCGTGGTACCCCAGGAGGGCTTTCTATTCGCCGGGACAGTGCGCGAAAACGTTCGGGTGGGACGAGTCGGGGCCACGGATGCGGAGATCGACGCGGCCGTCGCGGCCCTCGACCTTGGTCAAATCTTTGAATCTTTCCCCGACGGCCTTGATACCGAAGTACGCGAACGTGGTTCGCGGTTATCGGCCGGTGAGAAGCAGTTGGTATCGCTGGCCCGCGCTGCACTCGCTGATCCCGCCCTCCTCGTGCTCGACGAGGCAACTTCGAATCTAGATCCGGGAACAGAGCGCCAGGTGGAACTGGCGCTTGAACGCTTGAGTGAGGGGCGGACTGTTGTTGTTGTTGCACACAGGCTGTCCACCGCTGCCCGTTGTGATCGGATCGCGGTCGTCGATGGTGGGCGACTAGTGGAGATCGGGACGCACGACGAACTCATAGAACGTCGCGCCCACTACTCACGACTGTTCGCTGCGTGGGATGCAGGTCAGGCGCGAACTGCCTGAGGCTGTAACTCCTCGAGTTCAACAACCGGGTCGAGACGGTGAGCGAATCGACGCAGCGTGCGGAGGATGACAACTCCGGTGAGAAGAATCAGGATTGCGTTTCCCATTGCCACTCCGGCATCCCAAGCGAATGAAGTTGTGACGTAGAAGGACCAGTAGTGCTGAATCGTCGTTGCTGCTCCCATGCCGGGTTCCCATGACAAGTCACCGCCTCCTCGTTGGAACGGCCAGAACCAAAGGTTCATAAGGGCGCCATATAGGAGTCCTACAATCCATCCGAAGGCGGCTAACACGATTACCTCGGAACGTGCCGACAGCCGGGATGTCGCGAGCCCAACGATTCCAGCGCACGCGCCGATCCACGCGAGAGCAAGCATTTGAAATGGCAACCACGGGCCGATCCCTCCCGTGATGATGGCGGATACGGCCATTGCACAGAAGCCGAGCAACATCCCAAATCGAGGTCCGAAAGCGGCACCGGCAAGTACGACCAAGAAGAAGATCCCGCTTCCGCGCCCAGGCAATGTGAGTAGACGCAGAAGTCCAGCGTTCGCTGCAAGAACGCCGAGAACAGCAACGGTCGCTCCGTTCATCGTGCCGCGACGCACCTCAAGGGCCACGGCGACGACTACGAGTGCTGCAACCGCTGCAGCAATCAACGGGGCGTCGCCAGCGTGAGCGGAATTCGGTAGCGCGTCTGCGGGAATCCAGAATGGATATAGGAAAGCAGCGACACCAACAACGATCATGAGCGCGTATACAAGCGCGGGACGAGTGTTTTGCGCGAAGCGGATTGGCAACGTCGTCACAGATGTCATTGCGTGTTCCCCGAAGGTGTGTTCATCGCATTCTCCACCTCTTCCACCGTTAGAAACGGCGGCATCACCCGGAGTACTTGGGGAGCGAAAAGTGAACCCGAGAGCACGTCGCGCGCTGATCCGTTCGCTACGACATCGCCGTCCCCCATAACGACTACGCGATCGGCGCAGCGCGCCGCAAGTTCTATGTCATGGGTCGCGAGCACGACTGAGCCACCCTCTTTAACATGGGCGCTGATGGCTCGCTCTAGCGCGTGTCGAGACTCTGCATCCATGCCGCGGGTTGGTTCATCGAGCAGGAGCACTGCACCTCCACCAACTGCAACTGCGGCGATCGCGACGCGCTGACGCTCACCACCAGAGAGGCTGCGCGGATGCCGATCGGCTAGGGAGTGCAGGCCCAGAACATCAATCCACTTTTCAACAGTCGCGTTGTCGGAACGGCCGAGCAGAGTTAACGTTTCGCGCACTTCCTCTCGCACAGTTGGCGAGAACAGAAGCGTGTTTGGATCTTGGGGAACGTATCCGATCGTGGCATGCGTCGTGACGGTTCCCTTGTCGACTTTGGTGAGCCCAGCGAGCGCACGAAGCAGCGTCGTCTTTCCTGAACCGTTGCGTCCGAGCAACGCGGTCACTTCGCCTTGATGAAGGTCGAGATCGACGTCGTGGACAGCAACACTTGGACCGAGGCGCACGCTGATGCCCTTTGCTGAAATCGCCAGGTCGCCGCTGGCCGGAGCATCGGCGAGATCGGGTATTGGCGCATTCAGCGACGGACGATGCGTGGCGTAACGTCGCCGGGCATCGCGGACCGTGAGTGGTGGTGGATCCCATCCGAGTAGACGACCGAGCCGGGTGACGCTTGGTGCCCCGGGGTAAGTAGCGAGCACGCTTCCCGTTTTACTTGGGCCTAAGGATACCCGACCGTCGATT
>CAMBEL010000086.1 GCA_945865605.1 Bifidobacterium breve | reverse complement strand
TCACTAGCGAGCACTACATCGGACAAGCCTGAGATATCTGCAACTAGAAGCGCGTCGACGCCAGCCTTGATTACCCCAACGGGATCAAGTCCCTCCGGGTCGCTGAATTGGTCGCAAGTAACTGTCGAACACATGTTTGCATCATAAACCAGGGGTGAGACAATCTCGATTGGGCATCGGCAGGAAACAAAAGGCCTTAGCCGGATACCTACAAATAGGTGAGCACGGGTCGAGACCCTCGACCGCTTGCCTTCTCAATCGGTGCCCGGGGAGGGATTCGAACCCTCACGCCCTTTCGGGCAACGGATTTTGAGTCCGTCGCGTCTGCCAACTCCGCCACCCGGGCTAGTTGTAACCGAGATCCGTATGGCGATCCATCAACTCTTGACGGGTCGAAATACGTTTCTCACTTCACATGTTGCCACCTAAAGGTAACCTCCTCGGAAATCCAGAGCGTTCCGCAACCAAAGCGAGTGAGCAGCGATATGCCGACGGCCGTCATTTTCCCCGGCCAGGGGACCCAACGACCCGGCATGGGCGAACCCTGGCGCGATCACGTTTCGTGGGAAATCGTCAGCAACGCCGAGGCGCTTCTAGGCGAAAATCTCACACAGTTACTCCTCGATGATGCGCCAGAAGCCTTGAACACAACCCGAGGCGCGCAGCTCGCAGTGCTACTCACATCCCTGATGGCGTGGGAAGCGTCGAAGGGAAGCGTTGAGGCGTGCGCGTTCGCTGGCCATTCCCTAGGACAAGTCACCGCACTCATCGCGTCGAATGCACTTAGTTTCGATGACGGCATCGCGTTTGCCGCGCACCGCGCAGACCTCACGCAAGCCGCAGCGAACGCGCGACCGGGTCGTATGGCTGCCCTTCTCGGTGCAACGATCGAACAAGCTGAGGCGGCGTGCGACGTTGCTCCCGACGCGTGCTGGATTGCGAACGACAACGCACCAGGACAAGTCGTATTGGCCGGCACTCCCGAAGGCCTCGAACTGGCACTCGCGGCCGCAAAGGAACTCGGAGTCCGCCGAACCACAGCACTAGACGTAGGTGGCGCCTTCCACACTCCACTGATGGAGTCGGCAACGAACGGGCTGACCAAATATTTAGAGAACACGCAATTCAACTTTCCCTCCGCAGTCATTGTCTCCAACCACGACGGCAATGCCTACGACCAACCCGACGCACTAACCGCGCTAAGCGCCAGCCATGTCTCCGTACCAGTGCGCTGGCGCACTGTGCAGTCCACGTTGGCCGCGCTTGGCGCAGGTACTTTCCTACAAATCGGCGATGGCGCAATGCTGGCTTCACTGGCCAAGCGAACTGTCCCAGAGATTGTCGTCCACACCGTTGCCAATCCGGAAGACGTTGGAATCCTCGTATGACAAGTCGCGTTGCTTTTGTAACAGGTGCATCCCGCGGCATCGGAAGAGCAACCGCAGTGGCGCTCGCACAAGAGGGTCACAGCGTCGCGTTCTGTTGGACCCAGGACGAAGAAGGAGCCGCCGCCACCGTCGCTTCCATCGAAGCGCTGGGCGGATCCACAATGTCTTTACAAACAGACATCAGCAACCCCCAAGCGATCAATGAAGCATTCACATCCATCGAAAACGATTTTGGTCCCGTCGAGATTCTCGTGAACAACGCCGGCATCACCCGGGACGGACTTCTCCCCCGCATGAATGACGACGACTGGGACTCGGTCATACAAGTCAATCTCACGGGACCCTTCCAAACCATTCGTCGCGCGGTTCCAAAGATGATGCGTGCGCGTTACGGGCGCATCGTGAACGTGTCTTCCATAGCCGGGTTCATGGGCCAAGCGGGACAGACCAACTACGCGGCAGCCAAATCAGGATTGCTCGGCCTCACGCGATCGGTCGCGCGGGAATACGGCAAACGCGGCATCACCTGCAACGTCGTAGCACCCGGCCCCATACTCACCTCGCTCACCGAAGCAATGGGTGAAGAGTGGCTAACCGGCATTTCGGCCCTCGTGCCCCTAGCAAGGCCCGGCCTGCCGGAAGAGTGTGCCGCAACGATCGCCTTCCTCTGCTCAGAGCCCGCTGGTTACATCTCAGGGGCACTCATACCCGTCGATGGTGGCTTAAGCATGGGCACATAGAGTCCTTTGTCCTAACCTTGCGCACGACCGCCCCACAACCCCAGCCCGAGGAGATCCACCATCATGGAACGTGACGAAGCACTCGCCGCTATACGCGAACTGGCGGTAGACGTGCTCGCCGTGCAGCCCGACGACGTGGTGGAATCGGCCTCATTCAAAGAAGACCTAGATGCAGACTCCCTCGACTTGGTCGAAGTCGTAATGGCCCTCGAAGAACGATTCGACATCTCGATCCCAGAGGAAGACCTCGAAGGTGTCACCACGATCGGGAACGCCGTGGACCTGATTCTCTCGAAGGTCGGCGCAGAGGCCTAACCGGATGAAACATTTGGATGGGCGTGGGAGACCAAGGGTCGTAATTACTGGCATCGGCCTCAAGACGCCAGCAGGCAAGACAATCGATACCGCTTGGGACACGCTGCTTGCCGGGAAATCGATGGCCGCGCCTATCGGACGGTTCGACCCTGTCGGGTTACCTGTCCGATTTGGATGCGAAGTCGGTGATTGGGATCCGGTGCCATACCTCGGCATCAAAGAAAGTCGCCGCGTCGATCGCAATGCGCAACTCGGTTTCGCCGCGGCTGCCGACGCCATCGCCGACGCGGGCGAACTCGAATCTGACCCTGCGCGTTGCGCGGTCATTGGAGCAACCGGAATCGGCGGGATCGTCACCCTCGAAGAACAAGTAACACTCTTTCGTGACAAAGGGCCCGACCGTGTGAGTCCATTCTTCATTCCCATGCTGATGCCCAACGCAACGGCCGGCCTTATCGCGATTCATTTCGGATTCACGGGACCCAATCTCTGCATCGCAACCGCTTGCGCAGCTGGTGCCAACGCAATCGGCGAGGGCGTTCGGCTAATCAGAGACGGCTCTTCCGAAGTTGTCATAGCTGGCGGCACGGAGTGCCCGATAACACCTCCAGCAGTCGCCGCGTTCGCGCGCATGGGTGCACTAAGCAAAAACAACGAAGACCCCGCCTCCGCATCGAGGCCCTTCGATACCGACCGCAACGGTTTCGTCCTCGGCGAAGGCGCCGCATTCGTCGTGTTGGAGCGTGCTGACCGCGCCGAAGCGCGCGCCGCGCGCATTTATGGAGAGCTCGCTGGCTATGGCACCAACTCCGATGCGTTTCACATAACGGCGCCATCGGAGGGTGGAGCCGGCGCTGCGGCTTGCATGCAACTCGCACTCGACGATTCCGGACTCACGATTGCAGACATCAAGCACGTGAACGCCCACGGCACATCAACAACCCTCAACGACGCCGCAGAGGCCTCGGCCCTGCGCAAAGTATTCGGAGATTCCATTCCCCCTGTCACTTCCACTAAGGGTGTTACGGGCCACCTTTTTGGCGCCGCCGGCGCCTTCGAAGCAATCGTGGCCCTGTTGAGTGCGCGCAAGGGACTCGTTCCGCCAACAGCAAACCACACCGAATTGGCCCCCGACGTCGCGCCCCTAGATGTCGTTAGCAAAACACCTCGCAGCATTTCGCCGGGTGCTGCGCTATCCAACTCTTTCGGGTTCGGTGGACACAACGCTACGCTCGTCATTGTTCCTTTCGACTGACGGCAAAGGTAAGTCCGTGACCTCCAACGCCAGCCCGCTACTTCTCGCCAGAAAACGCATTCTCGTTACCGGCGTTCTGAACGATTCATCCATCGCGTTTTCCGTTGCGCGTGTCGCTCAAGAGCAGGGAGCGGAGGTAATCCTCTCTTCCTTCGGACGCATCATGAGCCTCACAACACGCACGGCGAAGCGACTCCCTATCACCCCCGAGATCGTCGAACTCGACGTCACCTCGCAACCTGATCTCGACGCACTGACCGATCGCATCGGCGGCAACCTCGATGGCGTAGTACACGCAATTGGTTTCGCGCCGGAGTCTTGCTTGGGCGGCGGCTTCCTAGACGCACCCTGGGAAGATGTCGCAGTAGCTCTCCAAATATCCGCCTTCTCGCTGAAGGCACTCGCGGTCGCGGCCCTACCGCTCATGGGCAAAGGCGGATCAATCGTCGGTCTCGACTTCGACAATCAACACCAAGCATGGCCCGTCTATGACTGGATGGGCGTCGCGAAATCGGCGTTTGAATCCACCGCTCGGTACCTCGCACGCGAACTCGGTCCACAGGGAATACGCGTCAATCTTGTATCGGCAGGCCCACTTCGTACACTCGCCGCTCGAAGCATTCCCGGATTCGAACAGTTCGAAACCGTATGGGAAGACCGTGCGCCCCTCGGCTGGGACATACGCGACGCGGAACCCACTGCACGCGCGGTCGTAGCATTGCTTTCCGACTGGTTCCCTGCGACCACGGGCGAAATGCTGCACGTCGACGGCGGCTTCCATGCCGTTGGGGCATGAACTAAATCAGTCGCCCTCCAGGATGCCCTTTAACTTCGGAACAGTGTCCTTCGGACTAACTTTATAAAACGCGCCCGCAATCTTGCCCTTCTCATCAATCACAAATGCCGAGCGAATGATGCCCATGTACTTGCGGCCATAGTTCATCTTCTCTCCCCAAACCCCGTACTTCTCCGCTACAACGTGTTCGGTATCTGCAAGCAACGGGAAGCCCAATCCATACTTCTCATCGAACTTCGCTTGCCGTTCCGGAGAGTCCGGACTTATACCTAACACGCCTACCCCAACCTTCGAAAAGATTTTGCGGTGGTCGCGCAATTCACATGACTGCGTCGCGCAACCGGGCGTATCGGCCTTCGGATAAAAATAGAGAACGACACGCTTGCCCTTAAAATCACTCAACTTGACCTTCTGCCCTTGCTGATCAAGCAGCGTGAACGCCGGAGCGCGATCTCCAATCACCAACTTCGCCATCAGATCCTCCACAACGTGCGATTAGATACGCCGTAGCATGCCGCACGTGCACCGCCGAGCGACAACTCATCTCGCGATGCCCCCCGATCAGGCAGCCACACTGACACGCAATGTACTCACGCTCGACCAACATCTGTCCGGAACGCTCCCCGGTGATCCTCACTCCACCCTTTCGATAACAATCGAAGCGGATCACCAGGGTGGCGCCGATCTAACTCTCGATGCGATTAACGAAACGCGTGTTGCATTCTTCGGGTGGTGGTTCCGTCCGGTCTTCCGCCGAGAAATGCGTCGGCACCTCGACTATGCCGTAACCACTCTCGAAGCCAGCGCCCTCGGCCGTAACCCGCCTTCGCCGCCCCGTCCATCCCCAATGGTTCCTCCCCCAAAATTCGAAGAAGGCCAATCGTCGCTGCTTTCA
>CAMBEL010000085.1 GCA_945865605.1 Bifidobacterium breve | reverse complement strand
GCGAGCACCGCTACCCCCTACTCGCGCTGTTGCATCACGACGGCGACGTATCAGTGCGAATGCGTTAGCGAAAAACAGGGCTGCGCCTAGCGCTACGACCAATTCGCGCATTACATCGTCATAAAAACTGCTCACTTGGCCAGGCTAACGAACCACCTATCGATTCCTCTGTCGATCAGATGGAGGGAGCAGGTGTAAGCGGTCGATTGCTGCGGCGACGCATCATCAACCACACCGGAACGCCAATCACCGCGCCAATCACCGCCAGCGGAACAAGCACACCGAGCACGACGAGCGTGCCAGCGATGACCGCAAGAGCAGCGTTGGTCGCGTCGGTCCAGGCACCCGACAACGTGCTCGGTTCTGAAGGATCGGCTGCGGCCACACCAACAACGGCCAGCCCCAACGTAAGCGTTCCGAAACCGGACTGGTCGTCGAGAAGGCGGCGCTGTCCCTCAAGTTGTTCAATCTGCACGGTCACACCTGATAGCTGTGATTGCACTGCGATCGAATCTTGGATCGTTCGCGCCTGACGCATCAGGTCGAGCAGCACGACCTCTTGCGTGCGCAGGTTGCGAATACGCGACTCGAGGTCAACAAATTGTGCCGTCACGTCTTCTCCAGTGACCGATTCATTTGTGACCTTGCCGAATGCGCGCAATGTGGCGATAGAACTCTCGAAGCGCGATGCCGGGATACGCATCGTCAGTTGCGCTCTTCCCTTGGACTGGTTGCTGCTCGCAACAAACCCGCCCACAGACTCGACGGTGCCAAGCACCGAGGAATACACATCATCGAGGCGACCCCGCTTGACATCCAACGTCAGCGTTGCCGTCTTCACGACTCGCGAAGGCATGCCAGGAACAGGCAGAGCCGAGGACGTGACGACATCCACCGGCGACGTTGAGACCTTCAAGGCTTCAGTAGACATGCCACGAAGACGAGCTTCCGCGGGCGTATCGGGCGCGCCGCCCGAATCGGATGAAGCGCTGTCCGTGTGAATCTCGGGCGTCAACAACAGATCCCGTCCCGCGCTCTCGGTTGCATCCGTGGTTGCGTTCTTGGCATCTGATCCACCCAGTGAGGCCGTTACCGCACCTGCTCCAAGCAGAATCACAGCCGCGAGTGCCGCGATACCCATAAAACGTTTCGATCTCATCTGTACCCTCCTCGGGTTGGTCAAAGGTTGGACGCTCGCGACCATGCATTTGGTTCCCGCCGAACCGGCGCCGGTTTCCACGGCTGTGGCAACATCGGTTTCACCGTCCAGAAATGGAGACTCAATGGCCTACCCCCGCGAAGAAGTGCAGAAAGCAGTTGACGCCTACTTCGACCTGCGTGCGCGCATCGAGGCAGGCGACGCAACCTGGACCGACCTTGCCGAGATGTTCACCCATGATGTCGTCTACATCGATCCGGCGTGGGGGCGCATCGAAGGTATCGACGAGTTGCGCGCTTTCCTCGACGAATCAATGCGCGGTCTAGAGGACTGGCGGTTCCCCGTCGAGTTCACCGCCATCGATGGCGACAACGTCGTCATCAAATGGACGCAGATCACACCGGGAACGCGCGCGGACGGCAGCGAATGGAGTCAATCCGGCATCTCGTCGCTGATCTACGCGGGTAACGGCAAATTTTCTTACGAAGAAGACCTGCTCAACATGGTCCACGTGCTCGAAGATCTCGGAGCATCTGGGTGGCGCCCGAAGCCCGGCTTTATGACACCGCCTCCCGATGCCAACCGCGACTTCTCGCGACCGGCTTAGAGCCCGCTACTCCTTAGCCATATTGGCGAACTTCACAAAGTGATCTAGGAACGCGAGCCGCGCAGATCCGGTGGGCCCGTTCCTGTGCTTAGACACAATGAGTTCGACAACACCGCGCTGATCGGACTCTGGGTTGTAGGCATCGTCACGATAAATAAACATCACGACGTCCGCGTCCTGTTCCAGAGATCCACTTTCACGAAGGTCTGCGAGCATCGGGCGCTTGTCTTGGCGGTACTCGAGTTGACGGTTGAGCTGGCTAAGAGCGAGCACAGGGCAACCGAGTTCACGCGCAAGGATCTTGAGCCCGCGAGAGAAATCGGATACCTCCACCTGACGGCTCTCTACGCGCTGCGGTGAACTCATCAGTTGTATGTAATCAACAACGATGAGACCGAGGTCGCCATGGCTCGCCTTTATGCGCCGCGCCTTAGCGCGCATTTCCATAACGGTGCAGTGCGGATTGTCGTCGATGAACATAGGGGCGTCGCCAAGATGGCTGATCGCTGTGTGCAGGCGGCTCCAGTCGGCGTCGTTAAGACTGCCCGTCTGAAGTTTGCGCGCCTCGACACGCGCCTCTGCGGCGAGCATTCGCTTTGTGAGTTCGAGCGAACCCATTTCCATCGAGAAGAAGATGACGGGGCGGCGAGACTCCATCGCGACATTGGCGGCTGCACCAAGCGCGAAACTGGACTTACCCATGCCGGGGCGAGCGGCGGCGATTATGAGTGTTTCGGGCTGGAGGCCGAGAAGGATCGCATCTAGATCGGTGTAGCCGGTTGGTACTCCCGTTATTGCGTTGTCTTTGCCATACATCGCTTCTAACTGGTCAACGCTCTTTGTGATCGAGTCGAACACTCGAACGAGTGACTCTGAGATGCGCTTCTCCGCGACCTCGAACACCATCGCTTCCGCACGATCGACGGTGGCGGTTACGTCGTCGGGTTGCGCGTACGCGGACTCAGCGATCTCGCCAGAGACTGTGATCAATCGCCGCAATAGGGCTAGTTCACCAACAATCTTGGCGTAGTGACCAGCGTTCGCGGAGGCTGGTGTACCCGCCTGGATACTAAGCAACATTCCTTTTCCGCCAAGCGGTTCCAACAAGTCTTTGCGACGCAGTTCTTCGGCAACGGTCACCGGGTCTACGGGCTCACCTTGTTCATAGAGTGACCAGATCGCGCCGTACACATGAGCGTGCGCGGGTTTGTAAAAGTCGGCCGCGTCTACGCGCGCTTCGACTGCGGCAGTTATGGCATCGCGGCTGAGGAGCATCGCTCCGAGCAGTGACTCTTCGGCTTCAAGGTTGTGGGGAGGAACTCTGCCGACGCTTCGGCGGGTCGCTCTTTCGTCGTCGATCTGAACCACGTAACCCCTTTGATCGTTTCACCTGTGCGGACCTCTATGTACCCCTGCATCGTGCCACCGAGTGCCTGTGGGGAGTAAGTGGAATAACCCCTATTTCTCTTGTGAATTGCCTGTGGATTGCCTGTGGAAAACAGAGCTCATAATCCCCAGGCCTGTGGGTACCGAAGCGCGCGGATACCCATTGTCGACCATGGCTGGGACAGTCACGCGGATGTACCAGTCGGGACGGGATCGCTCCCGTACCTGACCACCTGGCCTTATTCGGCGATGACCTCGATCGATACGGTCGCCAAGACGTCTGGGTGCAGGCGAACCGTTACTACGGCTGGCCCAAGCGCCTTGAGTGGCTCCGCCAGTTCAACCTTGCGACGATCTAACTCGAAACCAACTACCACACCGAGTGCTGCAGCTACATCCGAAGACGTGACTGATCCAAACAACTTGCCGCCTTCACCAGCACGGGCTGTTATCTGGACCGCGGAAGCGGTGAGTGTTGTCGCCATCGCTTGCGCTGCGTCACGGTCACGGGAGTCTTTGACTTCACGGCTGCGGCGCATCGCTACCGACTGCTTGATGGTGCCCTTGGTGGCGACAATCGCTAATCCCCGAGGGACCAAGAAGTTGCGCGCGTAACCATTGGCTACATCAAGAAGATCACCCTTCTTACCGAGTGTCTCTACGTCTTCGCGAAGGACGATCTTCACTCGGAAACCTCCGGCTCAGGCGCGACCTCGACCACTTCAACTGTTTCGGTCTCGACGATCACTTCGATCCCTTCAGTCTCACCGATCACTTCGATCACTTCAACTGTTTCGGTCTCGACGATTACTACGGACAAATCTTCAATCAGATCCGCGTCAGTTGCAATCGGTGGTGGAGCATCAGGCGTTGGCATTGGCGCAGAAAGGTCTGGACGTTCCCGGTCTCTGCGACCGCGACCGCCGCGTTGTGTCACTTGCCGCACGCTGTATGGAAGCAGCGCCATCTCGCGCGAAAGGCGGATTGCCTGTGCCACGGCGCGCTGCTGCTGGGTGCTGTTACCCGTTACACGGCGCGCCCTTATCTTGGCGCGCTCTGACATGAACCGCCGGAGCAGGTTCACATCCTTGTAGTCAACCCACTCGATCTTCTCTTGGGTCAGGATCGAGATCTTCCGCTTGGGTTGGCGCCTCTTATCTGAGGAGGGCCCTCCCTTGCGTTTGTCCCGGTTGTTATCTCTAGCCATGGTCTATATCTCCCGCGAATCTCTCGAAAAGACTTAGAAGGGTTCTTCGTTTCCGAAGTTCTCGTATGTCGGCGCATTGCCGCCACCGTTACCGTTGCCGTTCCCCGTTTCAGGAACCGACGGACGCTGTCCGCCACCTTCACCTGGACCGCGCCGTTCAGTGCGATTCACCTCGGCCGTAGCCCATCGCAAACTCGGACCAACCTCGTCGGCGACAATCTCGACTACCGAGCGCTTCTCGCCTTGCTCGGTTTCCCAACTGCGCTGCTCGAGCCTGCCAGTAACAACGGCGCGGCTGCCTTTGCTGAGGGATCCAGCAACGTTCTCTGCCATTTCACCCCACACGACCACATTGAAGAAGCTGACTCGCTCTTCCCAGTCGTTGGTCTGCTTGTTCATCCAGCGACGATTTACTGCAACGCCAAACGTCACCTTCGCTTGCCCGCCAGCGGTGTAACGCATCTCGGGATCTCTCGTGAGGTTCCCTACCACTGTGATCGCGTTATCGGTCATCTCTCATCTCCTTCAATTCTGCCTCGGTGGCTGCCGCCACAAAGTTGCCGCCCAAGTTCCCATAAACCTTCTCTGGGATGCGCAACACCTTGTGCCGGATTACCTCATCTGCCAGGGAGAGTGTCCGATGCAGTTCTTCCATCGCCGCGGGCTCGCTCATCGCTTGAAAAACTACGTAGTAGCCCTCCCAACGGTGGTTTACCTCATAAGCGAAGCGGCGCTTGCCCCAAATGTCTATCTGCCCCTTCTGGGCACCCTTGGCTTCAAGCATCGCAACATAGCGATCGATACTGGAACGGATTATCTCCTCTTCCAGGTCCGCGTCGAGGATGATCATCACTTCGTACGGCCGCATTTGCAGCCACCTCCTTAGGACCACAAGCTTTGTGCCCGTGGGCTCCCAGGTTCGTCGAGCAAACTCGACGCCGGGGAGCAGGGTAGACATGAAAGGGCGCTAGCCCATGAACCAGGCGACGTTACCAGTGCCTCTCGATCGGACCCTCATCGGTGCCGACCACAAACCGCTGGTGCCTTTC
>CAMBEL010000084.1 GCA_945865605.1 Bifidobacterium breve | reverse complement strand
CCCTGATCCCGAGGTGATTGAACCTGTCCTCGACGGGTTGCTCAGTAACCCGCTCATTGAGGCCGTATCTCTGGACGATCTTCTGGCCGCGGTGCCGCCCGAAGAAACCGAAGATGGCCCCGTCGTGCGGCGCATCGCTCCCGTCACATCCGATTCCCCGAGCGTGGATCCCACCGCCTTCCTTGCGACGAGCGCCCGCCTGAACGGCCTCGCCAGCATGGTCGGCGCTGCAGACCCATCGGTGGAGAAGGGGCGCGAATCGCTCCTAACCTCCCTCACTTCGGCTTGGACTGGAGGGGTTGGGCGCAAACAAGCGGCGGCGCGACTGGTCGACGTGGACACGAGCATCGATGCCGTAACAGCGAAGGTGAGCACGCCTGCTGCTCGTTCGGTGACGGTCACCTCGCGACGCGCTGGTATTCCGGTGAGCATCCTGAACGAGACAGGCCGGGACGTGCGCGTGCGCCTGCGCCTTAAAAGCAACAAACTCAAGTTTCCCGATGGCAATGACCGCGTGCTCACGCTGGCGCCAGACAACACGACGGTTCACTTTGCTGTGGAGTCGCGCGCTTCGGGGACATTCCCGCTCGGTGTCGTCCTCACATCTGAAGACGGCGCCCTCTCCCTTGGTCGTGCGCGTTACACGGTTCGATCTACCGTCGTTAGTGGTGTTGGAGTGATCATTACCATCAGCGCGATCCTGTTCTTGGCGTTCTGGTGGATTACGCATTGGCGCCGCAGTAGACGCGCAACCACAACCGTCACCGTGTCGACATGATTCACACGTGAGCGCGCAACCCTCGGAACACAGGCTGGCGCGGTCCAGCGCGATCGTTGGCATTGGCACGCTCCTGTCGCGCACTACGGGCTTCGTGCGCGTTTCGGCATTGGCCGCGTTGGGGTTCGCTCGCTTGACAGACGTCTACAACGTCTCCAACTCGATACCGAACATCGTCTACGAACTTCTGCTCGGGGGCATTCTCACCGCAACCCTCGTACCGCTGTACGTAGAGCATCTAAAAAACAACGATCGACGTGCTAGTGATGCGATCAATACTGTCGCAATCGTCGCGCTCGCCGTAATCACTGCGCTTGGAGTTATTGCAGCGCCATGGATCATCGACCTGTACACAGCGCGCCTCGGAAACGGCGCCTTGGTCGAGCAACAACGCGAACTCTCCACACAACTACTGCGCTTGTTCATGCCGCAGATGTTCTTCTACGGGATAACCGCCCTCGCCACGGCAATGCTGAACGCGCGGAGGCGATTCGCTGCTGCCGCGTTCGCTCCGGTTCTCAACAACATCGTCGTGATTGCTGTGCTGCTCACGCTTCCTCGTGTTGCGAGTGCGCCACCAACGGTGGAATCCGTGTTGGACGACCCTTGGCTTGTGTTACTGATCGGGATCGGAACGACGGCGGGGATCATTGCGATGGCGATGGTCTTGTTGCCTGCACTCAGCAAAGCGGGTGCAGGGTTCCGGTGGGTTTGGGAATGGCGTCACCCGGCAGTTCGCAAACTCGCAAGACTCTCCGGCTGGACCATTGGTTATGTGGCTTCGAACCAGGTCGCGTTTCTTGTTGTGTTGTTCCTCGCGTATGCCAAAAGCGGCGACACTTCGGTGTACTTGGCCGCGTTCATGTTCTTCCAACTGCCGCACGGCTTGTTTGCCGTATCGATTATGACGGCACTCGCCCCTGAACTCGCACATCACAGCCAAGACGGCGACATAGAGGGATTGCGCGATGCGTTTTGTGGTGGGTTCCGATTGATGGGCCTTGCGGTGATCCCGTCGGCGGTCCTTCTTGGCGTGTTAGCAAAACCGATTGTGAACGCGTTGCTGAAGTACGGGTCGTTCACCGACGAGTCAGCAATATTGACCGCAGAAACCTTGACTGCATTCGCTATCGGACTGTTCTTCTTTTCGGCATACCTGTTCACGTTGCGAGGCTTTTACGCGATGCAGGACACCCGCACGCCATTCTTGCTGAACGTGTTCGAAAACATACTGAATATCGTGCTTGCGTTGGCCCTTTACCCTTCGCTCGGTGTTCAGGGCCTCGCCTTGTCTTGGTCTATCTCTTACGGATTGGGTGCTGTCGCTTCGCTCGTCGTTATGCGAGCGCGCCTTTCTCGCCTCGACGGTCGCCAAATCGGGGATTCACTTCTTAGGGTCACGCTGGCATCTGCGGTGCTGGGCGTGATTGCATACTTGGTAGCGAACGCCATCGGTTACGACACCTCTGGCCAGGCGATTCTCGCAGCGGTGGCCGCCGCGTTCGCCGGTGGTGCGGCCTTCTTCGGCGTGCTACTCCTGCTCCGCCACGACGAGCTGGGCGCCCTCAAGTCGGTACTAATGCCGGCCGGACGAGCGGACCCGACGCCTCGCGTGTAACCATTGGGCATCGGCGCGGGTCGAAGGTCCGTACCCCTGCCGCGCCAAAGCGCCGGCGACCCATTCCAATCCATTCCGAGTTGTGAGGAGACCACCTTGACCGTCCGAATAGTCACCGACAGCTCATGCGACATTCCGCAAGAACTTGCCGACGAGTTAGGCATCGAGATCGTTCCACTTTCGATCCGATTCGGTGATGAGGAGTTTGTCGACAGGGTCGAACTTTCTACAGAAGACTTCTGGACCAAGGTTGCCCAATCGCCGTTACTGCCAGAAACTGCTGCTCCATCTGCAGGCGCATTCGAGGAACGCTTCCGGGCGCTAGCCGCTGACGGCGCTGACGGCATTGTCTGCATCTGCCTTACGTCGCGTTTGTCGGCCACCATGCAAGCGGCACTACTTGGCGCCAAGGCATTGGAAGGCGTATGCGAGATACGAGTCATCGACTCTATGAGCGCGTCGATGGGTGTCGGTCTGCACTGCATTACGGCGGCGGCACTCGCAAAACAAGGACAAGATGTAGATCAGATTGCGAGTGTCATAGAAGACCAGGTAACGCGAACGCATCTGTTCGCCACGCTCGACACGCTCGACCACCTGCGCAAGGGCGGGCGCATCAGCGGCATGAAGGCTCTTATGGGTGGAGCACTTTCGGTGAAGCCGATCTTGACGATCACCGATGGGCTAATGGTCGAGGCAGGAAAGGTGCGCACTAGATCGAAGAGTCTCAAGTACCTCGCCGACAAACTCAAAGAGACAAACGCACCGACCAGCGTTTACGTGTTCCACGCTCAGGCTCCCGATATCGAGGAATTTCTCGAAATGGTTGGCGAGATAGTTCCTCGCGAAGACATTGCGATCGGCATTATCGGACCCGTCATTGGATCGCACGGTGGGCCTGGCACTATTGGTCTTGGCTGGGTCGACAAAACCTAAGCCGCTTACGTTCCGGCTTTCCTTCTTAGAGGTGCGCGACCTTGGCCAGTCCTGACGCCCGCGCTGATGCGGTGCTTGCGCGAGCGGCTGCGAGTAATGACCGCGACGCGTTAGAAGCACTGCTCGCGCGCCATGTGGACAGGATCTACGCGGTGTGTTGTCGGATTCTCGGACCCGACGACGCGATGGATGCAACACAAGAAGCGATGCTCTCCGTCACGCGATCGATCGCGAAGTGGGATGAACGCGCTGCTTTCACAACATGGCTACACCGCGTGGCCGTGAACGCCGCTCTCGACGAGGCGCGACGGCGCGCGCGGCGACCCATGCCATCGGACTTGTTACCGGATGTTGTGGCGTCGGCGTCTGGAATAGATGGGGTGGCCGACCGGCTTGAGGTGGATGCTGGCTTGGCCGCAGTACCCGAGGAGTTCCGGGTTGCAGTGGTACTGCGGGACCTATGTGACCTCGATTACGCCCAGATTGCAACGGTTCTAGACATTCCCGTAGGTACCGTGCGTTCCCGCATCGCCCGTGGCCGTGCGGCTCTTGCTGAAATAATCGGGAACCCGAACGATGGTTCCCGACGTCTTATAGGTAGCCCATGAACGATCCCAAGAACCCCACCACAAAGAGTGGCCCCTTCGGTGAAGACACCGACGAGGCCATCAGCGCGTGGCTCGACGGCGAACTAGACGCGTTCGCTGCGGACCACGGTTGCACTGCTGACGAAGCGCGCGCGCGTCTTGAGGCTTCGCCGGAGGCGGTTGCGCGGCGGCAACGCTTCAGTGAAGTGCAACAGGTTGTAGGGGAACCGGTTGAACTCGCAGAGATAGATAGTCGGCGTCTTGTGCGTACCGCTCTTGCTGATACGCCGACAGCGCAGCGGCGCCCGTGGCGTGGGTTGGCGATCACTGCCGTCGCAGCCGCTGCCGCGCTTGTAGTAGGAGTCGGAATGATCAGTTCACTTGGCACAGATAATTCGCAAACAGCGACGACGGCGGGCGCGAAGCTCTCCCCTGCCCAGGGAGATCTCGGGTACATCGGCGACGTGACAGACCCCGAAAATCTTCGTTCGCTCCTAGACGGTGGATACAAGCAGCAGGAATTGTTACCGGCACCGAGCGGAAACGCGGGGTCCGCCGAAGACGGTCGGTCTATAGGTTCTGATCAAGCGACTTCAGGTGGAGTGGTAGCTGCTGCCCCGTGGAATTGTGCTGACCAGTTCGCAGCGGGCGGCAAAGAAGTCTTCCGGGCCACAGGTAGTTACGAGGGACAAGCGGCGGTACTAATAGGTATCGAGCGTTCAGGGCGCACGATCGTTCTGGTGGTTGCAGCAACCGACTGTCAAACAGTGCTGACGTCTATTTCTCGGTAACCCCAACCCCTAGCGCGCTTGTCGTGTAGCCCACCGTGGGCTCAAGCGGTCGCTGGATCGAAGGAGACGATCTTCGTGTTGCGGTAATTTTCGTTACGTGGATGCGGTCGCAAAAGTTTCTCAAAGAAATCTTGATTAGAACTTGACAGGGCGAACATTTGTTCGTATCATGGGTCTTGCAGGTCAGGAACACTCGACTCCACAGAGTCCAGCTAGTCATCTCGCTTAGTGCCCACCGAAGTATCGGGATCGGGTTAGCGGGTCGAAGCAGACGTTGGGAGTCTTGTGGTGCATTACGAATTAGGCGGTGAGATGGGTCAGGTGATCAATCAGGCGATTGATCAAGTGCGCCAGGCTGTCGTGGCCTTTGATCCCTTGGTTATTGATGGCACCACCGCTTGTGGGCTAGTCGAGATGTTTAGTGAATTAGAACGCCTCGCCGGCGCTGGCAAGTTGCTCGCCGCTGGTCGTGCGGCAGGCACGGGTGCGTGGGCAGTATCGGGTAACCATCGCAGTGCCGAGTCATGGCTCGCAGCAGTTACCCACACTTCGTTTGGTCAGGCAACAGCCGCGATTACAACAGCGCGCCAGATTCGCGATCTCCCAGAGGTGGAGACCGCACTACGGGCCGGTGAACTATCGGGCGTCCAGGCAGAGGCAGTCAGTGCTGCAGCAACTGCTGATCCTGACGCGGAGCGGCAGTTACTAACTAGTGCTGCAACCAACGGACTCCGAGGACTCAAGAACGATTGTGCTCGAGTTGCTGCTGCAGCTTGTAT
>CAMBEL010000083.1 GCA_945865605.1 Bifidobacterium breve | reverse complement strand
CGAATCGCGCCCGAGCACGTCGCGCTCACACGGAATGGAAGCGGCCTGATCTTGTCACCCACCCCAGCAATCGATGATTGTGCACCCACCAACAGTTACCGTCAGTGCAGGACCCAAGTCGTTAACGCGATCGTCGCGCGGTTCGAAATTTGTGCGGAATGTTTCACCGACTACTGCGAATGCATTGTCAACGAATCCGCCGAATGGAACCAGTGTGGTGGCTCACAAGACAGGCGCGCTACTGCGTTGGCGCCGGCCCAAACACAATCGGCAGCCGATCTGTTTGGCGAATACCGGGCGAGTACGTCAGCTCCACGCCGTCGGGTATGTGGTACTCAGGTATACGGCGATGAAACTCCTCGAGAGCTACTCGCAATTCGAGTCGCGCCAGGTGCGACCCTAAACAGCGGTGTGGACCCGCACCAAACGCGAGATGCCGATTTGCTTCGCGATCGAGCACGACGTTCTCTGCGTCAGGGAACTCGGCATCGTCTGTATTGGCGGCTCCGAGCACGATCATTGCGTGGTCCCCCTCGTGAAGCTGGGTTCCATGTAGCACCGCGTCGGTTTTGATTACGCGCATCACGGTCATGACCGGTGTTTCGGTTCGGAGCAGTTCTTCGATAATGACCACAGCGAGGTTCGGATCTGCAGCGAGGTCGGCGCGCCGGTCGGGATGTCTAGCCAGATACGCGATCATGCAGTCGAGTGTTGCTGTGACCGTATCGAGGCCGCCAAGGAGCATCAGGTGACAGGTACCGAGCAGTTCGTCTGCGGTGAGAGCGCGTCCTTCCATCTCGGCGTAGACGAGACGCGATAGCAACTCAGGGGTTTCGGGCACTGCGCGCGCCTTCGCGATGGCGCCTTCAAAATACGCGGTGATCGCGGACGCAGTCTCGGCGCGAATAAGTGCGGCACCCTCGAAGTCGCCTAGCTCTACGTCTGGCCGGATCGTGTTGTCGCGCCATTTAAGGAAATACTCCAAATCACTCTGTGGCAGTCCCATGAGCCGCAGGAAGATTGTTGACGGGAGCGGAGTAGCGAAATCTTCGTGGAAGTCGCACCCACCTTGGGCTACGAGTGGGTCGATGATTTCGTTGGTGAGCGTTCTCACGTCACTTTCGAGTTCAGCCATTCGCTTCGGCGAGAACTCGGGGTCCATCAGCCGTCGATATTTCGCATGGTCTGGCGGGTCCACTTGCAACGGGATGAGTGGCGCGTCTTGCCCAATCGATACCGCCTCGGCGCTCGAGGAAAATACTTCGGGATGACGCAATGCCCAAAACGCGTCTTCGTAACTCGATACGTAGATCATGTGTCCCTCGGTGAACCCAGGGGCGCGTGCCACCGGACACTCGTCGCGCAACTGTCGATACGCATTATGAGGATTGTTCGCCGCGTTGGTACCGAATAGCAGCGTCATCGGATCAAGCGTCGTCATGGTTTCACTTCCGCTGCATTGACGGTGGATGTATCGCGTCCGGAACGAAGAACGGTTCCTGGTGTGGAACCGGTTAGCGCTCCATCTCGGACGATAGCGGTCCCGCTAACAAAAACATGAGGCATGCCTACGGCATCGACGACGATGCGGCTAGCGCTGCCAGGAAGGTCGTCGAGCGTGCGTTCGCGTCCGGGGGCAACCGTGCCCGGGTCGAAACAAATCAGATCAGCGTGAGCACCGGGCTCGATGCGACCGCGACCGTCTAGCCCGTAAAGACGTGCGGGCACATCGGTAAGTAGCCGTACGGCTTCTTCAAGGGTGAGCAGGCCGAGGTCACGCACAGCGGGCCCGACTAAGAATGTCGAGTACCCAGCCATACAAAACATATCTAGGTGTGCTCCGGCATCCGATCCGCCAACAACGGCGCGCGGGTCCTTCCAAACTGCTGCTCGTGCTTGCCACGTATCGTCGTCTTCCTTTGGCATGTCGGGCCGTAATCCTGTTCGCAAGCCATCCGCCACAACGATGTCCAGCAGAGCATCGAACGGGTCTTTTTGTTGCTCGCGCGCAATCTCTGAAATACGGCGGCCTTCAAACTGAGCCGTACCGGCAGTGAATGCCTCAACGATTGTGAAACGTTCCCACCGTGCCAGGTTTGCGAGGATGCCAGCCTCGTCCGATCGTGCACCACGGTTTAGACGTTCGCGGATCTCCGGATCCGAAAGCGCGCGCAAGCGTTCGGCTACGGGCAGTGCTATCACCTCTCTCCAACCCGGCAATCCATCGAGTACGAATCCAGACAGAAAAGAGAGACGGATACTCATCGCTTGCGGGATCGTCAATGCAACGACGCGCCCTCCGCGTTCAGCCGCGCGCGTCGATGCTTGAAGTTGGTGCTCGTGGTTGCCCGAAGCCGTTACCCCAAGAACATTCCAGTTGAGAGGTCGGTCTGCCGCCATAGAAAGGTCGGCAAGGAGTTCTACTTCGTCGTCGGAGAATCCGTTTAGACATCCAGCGATAATGCACTCGAGTTGAGTGCCGGGGTGGTCTTGTACTGCAGCCGCGAGAGCGAGTAGTTCGGAGCGTGACGCTGACCGTGATGGGACGGGGTCGCCGTTTCCGTCGTTGTGGGTAGGAGCTTGGCTGGTCGAGAAGCCGAGCGCACCAGCTTCCAAAGAATGGTGCAACAGTTCGACCATCTCATCGATTTGGTTCTCGTTCGCTTCGCCGGTGGTTGCGTTATCGCCCATAACTGATCGGCGAATGGCCGAGTGCCCTGCGAGGAACCCTGCGTTCACGCTGGTACCTCCGCGTTCTACACGTTCCAGGTATTCCTCGAACGTGCGCCAATCCCAAGGCACCCCGTGTTCGAGTGCCGCCAGAGGTATTCCCTCGACGCGCGCCATCATTCTTGCGAGGTAGTCGACGTGCTCTTCTCCTGCGGGGGCGAGCGTGAAGCCGCAGTTTCCTCCCATGACGGTGGTAACGCCGTGCATCGATGACGGACTGGCGCTCGGGTCCCACAACAGTTGCGCGTCGTAGTGGGTGTGTAGATCTACGAAGCCAGGCGCGAGCACCAAGCCATCGGCGTCGAACACCCTTTTGGCTCCCTCGGTGATGGTGTCCTCCACCTGAGCGATGCGGCCGTCAGCGATTCCGACATCCGCAACCCGAGACGGCGCACCGGTCCCGTCTACGACGGTCGCGCCCCGGATGATTAGGTCCATGCCAAGTCCGTTTCCAACATGATGTGGTCCACACCTATGTGATCACGCAATGCCATGGTTGAACCGATGTCAATCATGCAGAACCAGAAGTTCTGCCGAAGCGCGTCGGTTGGAGACCGATTGGGGTCACGCCATGTGGAAAGACCAGTCGCAGAATGTTCGAGTACGTATTCGAAGCGGTCGATCAACATTGGAACCCAAGCGATTCCACCCTCGGACAGGGCAATGCGAAGTTTTGGGAAACGGGTGGGAACTCCAGCCCATAACCAGTCTGCGGCCGCCACGAGCGCGTTTACGGGAAACAACGTTGTGTAGAGCTCGAGGGGCGCGCCTGGTGAACGCGCCGCCGTCCAACTACTAGAGGCGTTGTGCAGACACAGAACCGTTTCTGTCTCTTCGCACGCGCCCAGGAGGGGATCCCAGTAGTCGGAGACGCGGGCATCGGAGTCGTAGCAACTGGGTCGCATCTCGTCGAAGCGGGCCGGTTCCATGCTCCACTCTTCTTTGGGTCTGCCGGCGACAGCGTTTAGCCCCACCTGGGGGTAACGACGGCCTTCGTAGACCCAGATTTCGTTGCCATCCTCTTCTTCAATGACGCGCGGAGCGTGCTCGGCATGCTCCGCGGGCACCCGCCCTTCAAAGAGGTGGCGAGGTTCCAGAAGGTGATCGTCGACCGAGATGAGCGTGTAACTGCGTGCAGCCGCTGGAGGGTCAGGCAACAGGGTCGTCTGGTACCTAGGGTTCGCCGCCGGTGCCATGGTTGGAGTCTGACGGGGTTACCGACGATGTGCAAAAGGTGGGGGCAAAGGCCAGGTGGGTCGTGTTGGCGTCCCTACCTATTAGATGGTCGGCGGTCTACTAACTTTTGCGGACTATGACTACTACTAGATCATCCATACGACTGTTCGGTCTGGCCCTTGCAGTGTTAGCGCTGACGGGTTTAGCGGCTTGCAGTAGCGACTCCGATAAGACAGCCTCAACTACAACAAAGCCCTGCGTGGCAGTTGAGAAGCCGTTGCCCGAAGGCGCGCCGGATGTTCCAGTAAAAGTCGGTGAGCCACCAACGGACTTAGTGGTTGAAGATCTTGTAGTCGGAACCGGAACCGCCGCGGAGACCACATCGACCGTAACCGTGGACTACATCGGTGTCGCGTGCTCGAGCGGAGTGGTGTTCGACGATTCATACTCCCGTGGTCAAACTGCGACGTTCCCGCTCGCACAGGTAATCGCTGGGTGGCAGACGGGCTTGATGGGGATGAAGGTTGGAGGCACGCGCCTGCTTGGAATTCCACCTGGGCTCGCATACGGTTCAGAAGGTGCTGGACCCGACATTGCTCCGAACGAAACGCTCTGGTTTGTTGTGGAGATGAAGGACGTTAAGGCCGCGTGAGCGTTTGACTAATCCTGAAGCGCGCCTCAACGCCGCCGCTGCTCTTCGAGATCTCAATCACGCATTCGTCGGTCACGATCGTTCCACCGAAGACCTCCGGGCCCTCGCCGAGTTTGCAACTTCGGAGGCAGCCTCGATGCGCGAAGGGGAGCGCCGTGATCGCTTGGCCCTGATTCGTTCAGTCATTGCAGCGCGAGGCGGGTTAGACCAGTCTGGATTCATGGCCAACTCTGGGTTCGATGACCGTGCTGTTGCTGGCACGGCGAACCCAACCAGTATTGATCTAGACGTCCGCTACGAAGGCGATGAAGTTGTCGCAGACTTGATCTTGCGGCATGCATTCGAAGGTGCACCAGGCCGTGCCCACGGAGGGATCGTTGCTGCCGCTTTTGACGATGTGACCGGTTTCGTGATTGGACGCCTTGAAGAGCCGGCGTTTACTGGGGAACTGACCGTGCGGTTTGTTGCTCCGGTTCCTGTCGAAGAGACGATCGTCATTCGTGCACGGCTTGAGTCACGAGAACGCCGCAAACTGTTCATAGTCGCTGAAGCGACCGTTGGCGAAGATGTGGTCGCTACCTGTCATGCCATCTACATCAAGGTGGACCCAGCGATTTTTGCGGGGTCTCCGGACCCGCGCTAACCGCCGCGTTGTGGTGGCATGCAGTTCGGTAGAACACGTCGCTCGATGCGAAGTGCGTTGGGTTGATAGTGCCATTCTGTTTATCCCTGACCAGAAGGAAGTGATGCATGAATCGCAGTGCGTTTGTAAACGCCTTAATGGAACGTCTCGAAGTAACGCGCCGTGAGGCCGACGAGATTCTCACGACAGTCACGTCGTTGATTACAGAGACCGTCGCCAAGGGCGAGCCTGTCGCTCTGTCCGGATTCGCCAAATTCGCCCGCGTAGATCGCAAGGCGCGCATGGGCCGCAACCCAGCCACTGGCGAAACAATCAAGATCAAGGCATCACGCCGAGCGCGGATTACTCCGCTCAAAGCATTCAAGGACGCAGTCCT
>CAMBEL010000082.1 GCA_945865605.1 Bifidobacterium breve | reverse complement strand
GTACTCGTTTCGGCGTTCGCAGTCGGATACGGAGTAGCCGCAGCCTCCCCCTTCGATCCGATAGCCGAATCGAAGGCCGCGCCCGCTATTCCGGCAACCAAGCCAGTACAGATCAAGTGGGCCGCACGCCAAGTTAAGGGCTTTACGATTTCTGGCAAGGCACAGGGATTGCTCTCTCCCGGTACAAGTCGGCGCGTGAACCTCGTGATCACGAACCCGTCCAGCTTTGCGATCCGCGTTACCAACGTAACGATCGAGATCGGAGCACTAACTAGTCGGCCTGCTTGCTCCGGCAAAGAGAACCTCGTTGTGACGCGCAACCTGGCCGCCACACCAATTGTGCCCAAGAAGTCATCGAAGTCCCTGCAAGACCTCGGTATCTCGAAGACTGAATGGCCGCGCATCATGATGCCGGATCTACCTACAAATCAAGACGCGTGCAAGGCAACAACCTTCACGCTTCGTTACACGGGTACGGCGGTCAAGGCATGACCCGTCGGCGAGTAGGGCACGCACGCGCTGGCGTGTTTGCAGTTTGTGTGATTGGCGCGCTCGCGGTGGGCACTTTTGCGTGGGGGATATGGTCCGCAACAGGAGACGGTGCTGGGGCTAGCAGCGTGACGGCGCTTGCCACCCCTACTGGCGTTTCGGTTCCTAGTTCCGTTATGGCAACCACTGTGACGGTCTCTTGGACCGGAGTGACCGCGCCAAGCGGAGCGAGTGACGTGGAGTACTGGGTACGGCGTTCGAACGGCAGCACCAGCGCTAACGCATGTGGCACCACCCAGGCCGCACCGCTCTTTGAGGGCGCGGGAGCAAAGAGTTGCGATGATACGAGCGTCGATCCGGGGTCATACTCCTACATAGTCACGGCTGTGTGGCGCACCTGGACAGCGCAGGGCAGCACGAGTGGCACCGTGGTGGTAACCGCACCGGACACAACGCCTCCGGCAGGTGGCGCGATCACCGCTAATAGCGCGGCTGCGTACAACTCGACGGGAATAGTTGCCTTGACGGTGACGAACTTCACAGACGGCGGTTCCGGTATCGCTTCAAATGTGATTACGCGCGCGTCTGGGACTCTCTCGGGTGGCAGTTGTGACGCACTGAGTGGGGCAACCGTCGTATCAATCTCGGGGGGTAATGACCCCTCGACACTTTCTACTGGCTGTTACCAATACACGCTGACAGGAACCGACAATGCGTCCAACGTTGCGACGACAGTGAGTGGAACGGTGAAGGTAGACCGGACGGCTCCAACTTTGACGGTTTCAGTGACTGGTGCAGCCGTTTTGTGGAATGGCACTGCGATTGTCTACCGGCCAGGCGGTCTTTCTAGTGCGTTCGTAGTGACGGCGACAGATCCAGAAAGCGGTATCTCGTCGGTCAACTTCCCCGCGGCTCCGACTGGTTGGACTCGAACGACAGGGACCAACTCTGCGACTTATACGCTCGGTAGCGCTTCGGCGTCGTCTGCGACGTTGACTGGCGTGTCAACAACCAACGCTGCCGGAACGACGACGTCGCAGAACATAACGATCACCCGCGATCAAACGAACCCAACAAGTGTCTATTCGCTTGCAAGTGCTTCTAACGCTTTCCTCTCTGGTTCCACGCTGTACTACCGAGGCAACACGACGGGATCGTTCAACCTGGTTGGGACCGTCGCGGATGCCGGTGCTGGTGCGTACTCGGTCATCTTCCCTTCCATATCCACAACGGGGTGGACTCACAACTCGGAGACGGTGACTACTCCAGCAAGCGGCCCGTTCTCTTCGAGCGCGTATAGCTGGAACTTGAACCCGACGCAACCGTCGTCTACTACTGCGCGCACAATGATTGCGTCTGATGCTGTTGGCAACACCACAAGCACGCTGCTCACGTTTACCTCCGATACTTCTGCTTCTAGTCCCGCGGTCACGTTCCCGGTCGTGAGCACTTCCTATAACAGCACCACTTTCAATGCGGGGTGCACAAGCACAATTTGTGGCACCGTCACGGATGCCGCGAGCGGTATCGCAACCGTTGAAGTGAGCGTGCGTCAGGGAACCGGTAACTACTGGAACGGAACAGGATTCTCGAGTGGCAGTGAGGTCTGGACCGAGGCGACAGGTACCAGTAGTTGGTCTATTGCATTCTCTGCGTCGAACTTTGTCACTGCAGGCGACTACACGGTGTCCGCACGGATGACGGACCGCGTTGGCAACGTCAGTTCAACGACGAGCAAGACGTTCACCATCGACAACACTGCTCCGACTGTAACGAGCGTGACCTTCACCGACGCAGACGGTCAAGTAGAAAAAGACGACACCATTACCATCGTGTTCAGCGAACAGATGAGCGTGAGTTCACTGTGTTCAACCTGGTCGAGCGACAGCGATGATTACACCATTAGCGGAAATAATGTTGTGGTCGTAACGATCAGGAACGGCGTCAGCGGCGCTAACGACTCGGTCGCTTCAGTCACCTCGACCGGTTGCACGTTCAACTTCGGCACATTGAATCTCGGGTCGACGGGTTATGTCGCTGCCGACCGAACGTTCAGCGGAAGTGGTGGTGGTGGGAAACAGAGCAGGATTGACTGGACATCCACCACTCGCACGCTCGTGATCAAATTGGGCGAAGCGTCAGGGACGGTTGGTTCGAGCATCCCTGCGACGACGGTCACGTACACGCCAAGCACGAGCGTCAAGGACTCTGCAGGCAACGCGATCAGTGGTTCCTATAGCTTCGCCTCCCGCCGCTTCTAGCGGAGCGCGGCTGGCGTCATGCCGCAACCCGCGCAGGTCCTCGGAACACTTGCTCGACATGCCAGTGGATGTGTTCGCCGGCAGGTGCGGGCTGACCGCGCTGTGGTTCGCGAAGCGGGTGACCGACCAAATTGAGAACGAGGTCCTCCGCGGCTTTCCCTGTACCAATGAAGTGGGCCGACACAGTCATTTCGTGGTCGTTGGTGATGCCGAGTACGCCGGTGTCAAGCAACTTGTGATGGAACGAACAAAGACAAAGCGCGTTGTCGACTGTGTCTGGCCCATCGAACGCCCACCAACGCAGATGAGCCGCGTCTATCCCGACGGAGCGTGCATCCATGCGCCCGTCGAAGCCACACATCGCACACCGGTATTCGTACGCGACAAGCACAATTTTGCGGAACTGAGGGTCGCGTCGCTTGAGCTTGAGAACCCGCTCCTTGACGGCTGAAATCTCAAGACCTGTCCGGTCTAGCCCCACAGCCGCGCAGAGTTCTTCGTGTAGCGATTCGGGGAAGTTGAGTTCGAGTAACGATTGCGCGACGCGAAGGATCAACGCCGGGCTGTCGCACAAGTCTTTTTCTAGGCGCGGATCAAACTGACCTAACGCACCGCTCGCTCGCAGTTTGGTAACTGATTCTCCCGGCACTTCACCGTCAGCCGTCACAGTCCACAGTCCGTCATTTTGCAAACGATGAAACGGATACGCCGGCGACGACTTGCGGTTGGCCGGGCCGTAGTTGGCAAGCAGTTGAATCAGGTCGCCCTCTGCGTCGCGGTAGGTCATTGATGATGAACCAGTGCGCTGCAGTTGGGCGAGTGCGTAGAGCATCAGCAGCGGTTTGTGCGGCGCACGTTCTCCGGCACGCTTCCATCGGCGAACCGAAGTGATTCGATCTATCCACTCCTCAGCAGTGGTCACAAGTGGATCCTAAGACTCGTCGTTACCGGATTGGTAACAGTGGTCGGGCAACCTTGTGACGATCGAACGAGTGTCTGATTAGTCATACCGCTCGGGGTGCGTTCACGCGAGGCTGGCCGAACAACCTGCCGAGGAACTGGTGTAACATTTGCTAATGCGTCGACGTGCAGTTTTTGCGGCCTGGGCGGTGGTGGTAGCGGCCGTCTGCGGCGGCCTCCTCTTCGCTGGATGCAGTTCCGAATCCGATGCATCGGGCGCCAAGACGACCGCGGCCGACGAGCACGACTGGAGTTGGTTCGTCGACACCTACTGGATCGTTCCCGAGGACGGCATCTACAACGTCGTGCACCGCCCGAAGGACAACTCGTTCACGATGGCTAAGGGCCAGACGGTGTTCCACCTCACGGATTACTCCACTGGCTACTTCACCGGCGCGGTGGTGGTGAAGTTTGGCGAACCGTTGGTGCCGTTGTGCCAGTTCGTGCTCGGCCAGATCACACCGGAGGGCGCTGTGCACATGACGATGTACAACGCGGACGACGGTGCCGTCGTGAACTTCCCGGTCGGCTCGATGGAGAAGCGGGACGGGGAGTGGGCGATGGTGAACCAGATGACCGGCGGGACCGGGGCCACGCTCAGCCACTGGGCCTTCATGGTCCAGTCGGAGGCGGGCGATCCCTCCTGGGATGACCTCCCGTTCGCGCACGAGGCCATCCCGGACTTCATGTCGGCTTGCCCGGCCGGCCCGATCCTCCGCAACAAGCCGTAGCGCGCGTCCCTGCACTCCGCGCCGCTAATCCTTAGACGCCGTGAGCATGTCGAGGAGCATGTCGATGGTGGGAAGTTGGGCGGTGCCTTGGCATGCGAGGCCAATGAGTTGTTTGGCGAAGCGGTCGGGGGTAACGGGTATGCCAGGTTGTTCGGCGGTGAGCGCGCGGGCCAGGCCGTCGATATCACTCAGTACGCCGGATGTCCCTTCGAGTGTGGAAGCTAGGCGCACTGCTTCGGGGATTTCGTCGGCCGCCTGGGCTAGCCGCCGGAGTGTGCTTGTTAGCAACAAGAGAGTTGGTTCGCGTTCGCCGTAGCTGATTCCGCCCGGCTGCGTTCTGGAACGCACGACGCTGTCCGCAAGGTAAGCAACGGCGGGAAAGATTAGGACCACGGTCTCAAAGGAGAATCCAAAACGGGTGCTTGCGTCGCGGATGTCTTCGATGATGCCGCCGCCGGCCCAGTGCACATCCGCCGCCGACACGATGTCGTTAAACATGACGCGGGATGCGGGATCGTCGGGAAGGTTGGGGTCGATCATCGAGCCGTCTTCGGTTAGGGCGAGACCGAGTTGCATAGCGGCTTCGGCGATTTCTTCGACGGTGATGCTGCCGGGATCGATCAACATGCGGCTCACGGCACCATCGACGAGGCTATGTATGAGCAAACCGATCGAGTCGGTTGTCCAACCGGCCTTCGGGCGTCGCCGCAATTCGGCGAGGGTCTCATGGATCATCCAACCCAAGTAGTCGTTCATTCTCCGGATGGATGCCCCGCGCGCAGCAATGATTTCGGTCGCAAGTTCTCGTTGTTCTTCGCGAACGGCGAGTGCGCCTTTCCACTCCGGGCTAGCAGTCATGGCGGCGGCGTCCATGAGGCGACCCAATGCGAGCGCCGGTGATGAGAGGTTGTTCGTTATGAAGTGGCGCAGTGCGACCATTGCTGTGCCGAAGGAGGAGTCGCCGCTGGTGAGCGCTATCGCTGTAGAGGTCACGTCGCTGAGGCTTGCCCATCCGAGATTGGGGGCCGTCCACTCGGTGTCGGCGGTGCGTTCAACAACGAGGGCGAGCGTTTCTTCGGGGGAGCCGAGCAACCGGTAGGCGGTGTCGACGCTGACGGTCGCGCTCTCGCGTGCAAGGGCTGAGGGACTGATGATTGAAGCGACGCCGTCGATACCATGGCCAATAAGCCGAGCGACGGCTTCTTCTACAAGCGCAGAGCGCGCCGCTTCGGCCTTCTGTTCCCACTTGGTGCCGGGCTTTGGAGATTGCTGCGCCATTCCGGCATTCTTCGCCATAAGGATCACAGAATACTCG
>CAMBEL010000081.1 GCA_945865605.1 Bifidobacterium breve | reverse complement strand
AGAACTAGGGGCCAAACTCTTGGAGCAGGCTGGACATACCGTTGAGTTCGCACATCCATCGGTGCTGGAGGATGGTGGAATCTCGGGAACCTTCCTCACCATGTGGAATGGAATGGCAGCATCAAATGTCGCGCGTGCGGGTCACCTATTGGGCCGCGAATTAGTAGAGGCCGACGTCGAACCTCTCACGTGGTTCCTCGCACAGAGTGGTAGGAAAACGAGTGCCGTCGAACTCATGGATGCCCAGTTCGCGATCCAAACGGTGTCACGTCGACTAGCCGCGTGGTGGGATGTAGACGGATGGGACCTACTCCTCACGCCCACAATCGGTTCCCCTCCGCCAGAACTCGGTGTTTTGATGACACCGGACGAACCGCTCAAAGGATTCGCTCGCGGCGCGGGATTCGTTCCATTCACTCCTATCTTCAACCTATCCGGACAACCCGCTATCAGTATTCCTGTTGGAACTACAGCGTCTGGTGTTCCGATCGGGATACACGTAGCGGCAGCGTGGGGCAGGGAAGACCTGCTGATCGCTGTCGCTGCGCAACTCGAAACGGCTGCGCCATGGTCCGAAAGGCGTCCGCAGATTCATGGGTGATCGCCAGTCAGCCAAGGTGACACGTTGAGTGTTCGTTTAGGCGGAGGACAAGGCTTCTATGGCGATACGCCGCGGGCGGTCGAAGGACTACTCGCGGACGGCATCGACTATCTCTGCCTAGAAGCGCTCGCGGAGCTCACGCTTGCGATCCTCGCAAAAGACCGAGCACGCGACGAGACACTCGGTTACACGCGCGATCTACCGCGCTACCTGACTGCAGCGATTCCCGCAGTAATTGATGGAAGCACGAAGATCATCACCAACGCTGGGGGAATCAATCCACGCGCCGCTGCGCACGCTGCGATCGAGACAGCAAAACGAATGGGCGTCTCGGGTCTAAAGATCGCGACAGTGTTGGGTGACGATCTGATGCCACGCCTGAACGAACTTCAGGCCGCGACATCAAGCCACCTTTCAAATATGGATACGGGCGCCCCATACGCGGACGCGGGTACCAATCCGCTAATTGCTGCTGCATACCTTGGGGCGTTCCCCATCGCGGATGCCCTAAGCCAAGGCGCGGACGTTGTCATCACAGGCAGGGTCGCCGACGCGGCACTGTTTCTCGGGCCCCTAATTCATGAGCACGGATGGGCCAAAGACGATTGGGATCAACTCGCCGCCGGCGTACTCGTAGGTCACCTCCTCGAATGCTCAGGCCAGGTGGCTGGCGGCAACTTCTCCGGAGATTGGTGGACGATTCCAGAACCCTGGAAACTCCCCTATCCAATCGCGACAGTAGATAGCGATGGAAGTGCCATCATTTCAAAGCCGTCAGGGTCAGGCGGACGCGTTGACCTCGACACCGTACGGCATCAACTCCTTTACGAAGTTCACGACCCATCGGAGTATTTATCACCCGATGTCGTAGCCGATTTCGGCTCGGCGATTTTCGAAGACCTTGGTGACAACCGTGTCGCTGTTCGAGATGTACGCGGCAAACCGGCCACCGGCACCTACAAAGCGTTGATAGCGCATCACGCTGGATGGTCTGGTGAAACGCGTGTCGCATTCGCATGGCCTGATGCGGTTGAAAAGGCACGCGCAACCGCGGCCATCTTCACGCGACGAGTCGAGATGGCTGGACTTCAAGTTCGTGAATGGTGCTTTGAAGAGTGGGGAGTGAATGCTTTGGGTGGACCCACGGTCCCACAACTTGCTAGCGGTATCGAACCTCCAGAATGTGTATTGCGCGTCGCATGGCGATGCGACGACGAACGCACCGCATCTGCAGTCGGTCGTGAACTAATTCCTCTCGCTCTGAGCGCGCCACCGGCAGGACTAGCTGGTATGGGTCGTGCCACAGGTGGCGGAGCGACCGAATTGATCAGCCTCTGGCCAACCTTGGTGGACAAACATCTAGTCGATTCAGAAGTCCGGATCATCATGGAGACGTCGTGACAGATTCGCCTCGCATTCAGTTACGCGACTTTTGCGGTTTCCGTTCAGGAGACAAGGGGGATATCTCGGATATCGCGCTCTTCGCGTATGACGACGACGGGTACAAGTTGATCTTGCGTGAAGTGACCTCAGGCCGCGTGAAGCAGCACTTTGGCTCCTTCGTACAAGGCGATGTACTGCGTTACGAGGTGCCTAACGTCCTGGCCCTCAACTTCGTCCTGCGTCGGGCCCTTGGCGGCGGCGGTCCCAGTTCTCTGCGTTCAGACAATCTCGGCAAGACGCTCGGTGGGGCACTCGTGAGAATGGAAATCGACACGAAGGGCCTTGCTTTGCCTCGGCTACGGCCGCGGTCAGACGTCCAATGGGCCCAACAAACCCTCGCCGCCCTAATGCCCGAATCCGACAATTGGGATACATAAAAAGCTTGCTCGCGAGAGCACGGCTTTCTACACCCGGCGGCGGAACGTGTCGATACCCGCTTCGTGCCACTCCCCCTCCGAGCGAAACATATTTCTTCGCGACTGATTCTCGCTGCCACGGTCGCGAGCGTCGCAGCGCTACTGCTGCCCGGGTACAGCGCATCGAGTTTGGCTTTGATTGCTACCGGCGCGGGTGTAGTAGTCGCGATGGGAATCGCGCTCGTGAAGTTTCGTGCACCACAGCCGTTTTGGATGATTGCAGCATCGCCGCTGCTATTCACACTCGGTAATGTCACATGGGATATTCGCATCCGGTATTCCGCGACGCTCGGTAGATCCCTTGAGTATCTGCCAGATATGTTATGGATCTCGGCGTATTTCTTCCTTGCCTTCGGGCTCGTGCTAGTTGTCCGGCCGAGATCAGCAGCAGCGCAACGAGCCGCGATTCTCGATTCTGCGATCATCGCACTTGCGGGAATGATCCCCGTTTGGGAATTCCTAATCGCCCCTGCGCTCGACGATGCGACGGGAACCACATTCGTCACCGCTACGACCATGGCCTATCCATTACTCGACTTAATGATCCTCGGAGCTCTGTTGCACTTATTCCTCATCGCCGAAGAGCGGTCGAGGTTCATGGGGTACCTGCTCGCCGGAGTTTCGCTTTCCCTCGTTGCCGATAGTTATTACCTTGTCGCTTCGACGACCGGTGGACAAAATCTGCAATGGCTTGATGCGGTATGGGTCGTCTCATACGCACTCATCGCAGCCGCGATCATCCACCCATCGGCGCGACGTGCGCTCCTCAACCCAGCTAGGCAGCGGGCGCCATTCGATCGAATGCGCGTAGGGGTCGTGACTTCGACGCTGTTGGTCGCACCTTTCACTTTCGTCATCGCCTCCCAACTGGTACCGCAACGCCAACCCGCATTCGTATTCGTATTCGGCGTCATCTCCGCAGCAGTGGTATCGCTCACGCTTTGGCGCGTGATGATGCTCGTCGGCGAGATCGGACAATCACAGAATTCAATTGCAGCGAATGAAAGACGCTTCCGATCTCTAGTGCAACATGCAGCGGACATAATCATGGTTGTCGGTCCCGACGCACGCGTGCAGTACGCGAGCCCTGCCATAGAGAGCCTCCTAGGCAAGAATGCCGACGCCTACGTAGGCCGCCAACTCGCCACCCTCGTCCATCCCATTGATCTACCGCAGGCATCGGAAGTACTCGTTGACGCGTTGTCGAACATCGGCGTCGAGCATGACTTCGAAGCCCGCTTCATCGCCGACGACGGTAGTTGGAGACATCTTGAAGCCAGGGTGACAAGTCACTTAGATGACCCTGCCGTTGCGGGACTGGTCGCGAACCTGCGTGACGTAACCGAACGCAAGGCCGTGGAGCAACTGCGTACCGCCGAAAACAAGGTCATCGACCTCATCGCCCGCGGCGCTTCGCTAGAGGCAATATTGACTGAAGTAACCGAACTAATAGAGTCAGGCATTTCCGGCGCAGAGGCTTATATCGCGACCGCCCCTGCCGGAGGCTATGGGACCGTCGTCACGGTCTCGCCAAGCCTCAGCGAGGAACGCATTGACCTAACCAACAAATTAAATGATTCATTTTCGTACACGGATATTTCTGGTGGACCGATCACTACAGAACCGGTCCGTGTTATCAACGTAAATGACGCCGATCTGGATCCCGCGACCCGTGGGGAAATGAGAGAAGCTGGCGTTCACAGCGTTTGGTCGTTCTCAATCACGTCCGCAGAAAATGATTACGGACTAGGCATCTTAAACTGCCTATTCGACGTTCATACCTTGGTCGGAGGTTCTGATCTCGAGATGATCCAACGCGCTGTCCAGTCAGCGGCCATCGCGATCGAACGCAACAGCACGCACGATCGGCTTACCCACCTCGCGTTGCATGACGTACTAACTGGACTTCCGAACAGAAGCCTCTTGCTAGATCGCCTCGGTGAAGCCCTTCGCCGCAGTGCGCAGCCGGAAAATACTGTCGGCCTGCTCTTTCTCGACATAGATCGCTTCAAGGTGGTCAACGACAGCCTTGGTCACGACACGGGCGATGAGGTGATCGTGGCCTTATCGGAGCGCATCGCTGACGCGATTCGGCCTGGCGATACCGTTGCTCGTTTCGGAGGCGACGAGTTTGTTGTCCTCTGTGAAGGAATCAGTTCAACACCCGAAGTAGAAGCAATCGCAATCCGAATCTCGGACGCGTTGCGTCCCCCGTTCCAGCTTGGGCGCGGAGAGGCTTACATCACAGCGAGTATCGGGATCGCGTTGGCGCGCAATGAAAGTGTGAGCGCTACCGAGATGCTCCGCGACGCCGATGCCGCTATGTACCGAGCCAAGCATCTAGGACGAGCTCGCTATGAGATTTTTGATACGGAGATGCACGCGAATGCAATGTCCCGGATGCGCATCGAGAACTCCATGCATACGGCTCTCGCGAATAATCAATTCCGCGTCGAGTATCAACCCCTATTCGATATAGCGACTCGCTCCGTCGCCGCAGTAGAAGCTCTAACTCGCTGGGATCACCCGACACAAGGCACAATTAGTCCCGACGAGTTCATCCCACTTGCGGAGGAAACTGGCCTGATCGTTCCGATCGGCAGTTGGATATTGAATCGTTCATGCGAAATCGCCGCCGCACGCGATCTAACGGTCAGTGTGAATATCTCGGGACGTCAGATCGCTGAAGCGGGATTCGTGGACTCTGTCAGGCATGCGTTAGACCGCAATGGACTCCATCCAGAGAACCTCTGCCTCGAAGTAACCGAGAGCGTGCTGCTCGCTGACGAGAAGTCGACCCTCCGGGTACTCACTGCGCTAAAAGATCTCGGAATAGGTTTATCGATTGACGACTTTGGGACTGGTTATTCAGCACTCTCTTATTTGGGCAGATTCCAGTTCTCTGAATTGAAAATAGACCAAAGTTTCGTCGCAGGGCTCGGGCAAAGAGATGGATCAGGCCCAATCATGCAAGCCATGGTCGAGATGGCTCATTCAATAGGAATGATTGTCGTCGCAGAGGGCGTTGAGACCGACGAACAGCTCGAGGCGATCACCAATATGGGCTGCGACCGCGCTCAGGGATTCCTACTTGCACCCCCGATGTCGGTAGACGCGCTCGACGCCCGCCTCGCATCGGAGCGCGTCTCTTCCAGCTAGGTATTCTGCGCCGCTTGTCGTCGTGAATTGCTGAACGCCAACAGGATCAACACTGAGCCCACGACCGCAGACGCGAGCATGCCCGGACCCGGTGCCGGCCCCCAGAGATTCGGCCAATCCATTCGCCACCAGAGTGCCGCCGATGTAACCCAAATCGCGCACGCGATGCGGCTGCTGCGTTCGGCTTGGCGCGATCGGAGTGCACC
>CAMBEL010000080.1 GCA_945865605.1 Bifidobacterium breve | reverse complement strand
ACAAGATCCCGCGTAAGGGTGTCACCTACAACCGCATCTCGATCCTGGCAGTCAATAGCACCAAGAAAATGCCATCTCCAGGCGATGGCTTTGAACGCCTGGTGGCAACCCGGTCATTCTCTCCACCTATCTCTCCCACCAAGTAGCCCCAGACAGTAAGGATTGACATGCGCCACTCCACGATCTCAATGATTGTCTCAACCATCGTTGCAACATCTCTTGCAATCGTCCTTGTTGCGCCCGATGCCGGCGCCAAGCCGTCGAAGCCACAGCCCATCGTGTTCAGCGGACAAGGCAACAACCTCGACGCGTACAACGCCGACCCACCGTTCAAACGGCAGCGCGTCATAACTACCGTCGACAAAGACCCCGACGGCAAAGACATCAACGCCCAGATCTGCTTCTTCCCCAAGGTGAAGGGCCGCGCTCAGTGGTTCATCGCAGGTGAAGACACCGGCCAACCCGACCCGCCGCAAGGCTGGGGCATCTTTGCATTGCGCGGCAAAAAGGTCGGCAAGCTCTCGGCCACGCAGGTCGGGAAACTCACACCCACCTACCAAGCGTCCCTCGACAATGCGGAGAACTACGGCTGCGGATTTCTCTCCGGCAACCGCGTCATTACGACTGATATCGGTGACCAGGCCGAAGGTGATGGCAATGGCCAACTCATCGTGTGGTTTCCACCCTTCAACCGCACAAAGGTGCGCTACTGCAAGATCGACACAGGCATTGCAACAGCGGGCGGCATTGCTACAGACCGCGGCGACATTTACCTAACGAGTGCCCGCCCCACTACCGCCGGAGTCTGGCGCTACACGGGTCCCTTCCCAACCTCGGACACCGCTGCTGGCGGTTGCGCCAAGAAGGACTCGACCGGCGCTCCACTCGCAGACACTGTCAACAAGACACTGTTCATCCCGTCCGGTGAGCCGCTCGCCACTCCCAATGCCATCGCGCGTTCCCCGCGCGGTTGGTACGTGTCCAGCGTCATCAACGGCGTGATCGCCGAGTACGACAAGCAAGGCAAGTTCCTGCGCACCGTTCTTTCGATTCCCGCAGGCGAACAACTCGGCTCCAAGCCCTATTCCACAGGCACCCCACTCGGCATCGCCGTAGACCGACGCGGCAACCTGTTCTATGCGGACATCGGCCTAGTGCTCGACGACGGCATCGGCCCCGGCGACCACACGGGCAGCGTGCGGCGCATCCGATTCGTCAAGGGAAGACCGCAACCGCCCCAGATCCTCGCCAAGAACCTCGAGTACCCAGACGGCATTGGTATTTTTCTGCCATAAACCGGATATATCAGACATTGGCATTCACCAGTCTCAGTAGAGCATAGTGTTTACAAGCCCATGGGGACGGTTGAGCCAACGCGGGGGCTAAAGCACATACCCGCGCTCGATGGACTACGCGGCCTAGCGGTCGCCGGGGTCCTTTGCTTCCACGGCGGCCTCGCATGGGTCGGCGGTGGATTCCTCGGCGTGTCCACTTTCTTCACCCTCTCCGGTTTCCTGATCACCGGCCTTCTTCTCACGGAAAAGGAATCCACAAGCCGCATCGACTTGGGCCACTTCTGGTCCGACCGCCTCCGCCGCCTGTTACCCGCGGCACTCGCATGCCTTGCAGGAGTTGTCGTATACGGCGCGGTCATTGCAAAAGGACAGCAAGCCGACCGTCTCGTTGGCGACATCATGAGCGCTCTCGGATATGTAGCGAACTGGCGCTTCGTTCTCGGAGACGCGTCCTATTCCGCACTGTTCGCCGATCCGTCGCCAGTCCAACACTTCTGGTCGCTCGCGATCGAAGAGCAGTTCTATCTGATCTATCCCCTGTTCGCCGCCGGTGCACTCATACTCGTACGCGGTTCCCGGGCGTTGTACGCATCCCTTCTCGGCGCACTCGCTCTGGGATCCACAACAGTTATGTGGCTCCTTTTCACACCAGGCGCCGACTCCGCCCGCGTGTACTACGGCACCGACACCCGCGCAGCCGAGTTGCTAATTGGTGCCCTACTCGCCACTCTCATCGTCGGCCGCAACCGGTTCACATCCAAGCTTGCCAACTTCACGATCGCCACAGCCGGTACCCTCGCCCTCGCCGCCCTAACCGCCGCATGGCTATTTGTAGACCTTCGCGACACCTTCCTATACCGCGGTGGCCTACCCATCCACGCCGTCCTTGTCGCGATCGTCATCTTCGCCGCCACACGCACTGGACCCGTCACCACAATCCTCTCACTGCGCCCATTGCGCGCCCTTGGACTCATCAGCTACGGCGCGTATCTGTACCACTGGCCGATATTCCTATGGCTTTCCCCAGAACGCACTGGTCTCGCCGAAGCACCCCTCTTTGCGTTACGTATCGCAATCACCATCTCTCTCGCCACCCTCTCTTACTACTTCCTTGAACTGCCGATTCGTCGCGGCAAACGCATCACCGGTTGGCAGCCCGTAATTCTCGCCCCATTGGGAGCGGCACTGGTCGCAGGCGCGCTGATCGCCGTTCCGATTGGCACCGATGCACCCGACATCGTCTTCGCCGCGGTTCGCGAACCTGCCGCAGCGTTCGCCGACATGATGCCGACCACCACCACAAGTACCACTACAACTACGACCACCACGCTCCCCGCCCCAACTCCCACTCCATTCTTCGGCATACCAACACCGGCACCCTTCTTCGGACAACCCGCTGCACCCATTACCCCACCTGCCGCACCGGGAACGCCCTTCTTCGGAGTTCCAACACCGGCACCCTTCTTCGGAGTTCCATCGGCGGCTCCTGCGCCGCCGCCCGCACCTGTCCTGCCCGCTCCACCTCCACCTCCACCCGTGCAGCGCATCATGGTCGTAGGTGACTCCGTCTCCCAGACGCTCGGTCGTGGCATCGAACGCTGGGGTGCTCGCAATGCAGTCGACGTGTTCAACGGTGCCACCTATTGGTGTCCTATTGCACGCGGCGGTCGCCTTGCAGGTCAGTACGGGACGGAACAAGGCGAGGGGTGCACCAACTGGGCAACGCGATGGGCAAGACAACTAGATGCGTTCCAACCCGATGTCGTCGTTGTCCTCACAACGTTCTGGGACATCGGCGACCGACAACGCGACGTGTGGGGCCCCGACTTCGTCAAGCCCAGCGATTCACGTCTTGAGAACTGGGTTGTCTCCGAATGGCGCGCGGCCGTAGACCTTCTCTCTTCGCGCGGAGCCGTGGTCGTGTGGTTGTCGCCACCATGTATGCGCGACAACAACGTCAACACGATCATGGAAGCCCAGTACCCCAAGATGTTGGCGCGCTTGCACAACACCCGGTCTACGGTGCCGATCGACCTCAAGCGTTACGTCTGTCCAACCGGCGCGTTCTCAACCACTGTTGATGGCGTAGACGGCGCTCGACCTGACGGTACGCATTTCTCCGATCCTGGCGCCGACGTCGTCGCCGCATGGTTGGGGCCGCGCCTCACAGACCGCAACGATCGCGGTGACCTTTTGCGCATCGCGCATGTAAAGCGCTTCTAACCCCTCGCAGACCACCGTTCGACGGCTGGCTATTAGAGTCACCCCCGTGACAAGCCCCGCGCGCATCCTCGGCCTCGGATCTTCTGCCCCCAGTCTGCGCATCGCGGGGGCCGACATCGCTGCCTCGTGGGATCGCTCGGGGGGACGGTCGCAAATAGCCGCCTGCGCTCCAGACGAAGACACGCTGACCCTCGCCGCGGCTGCCGCGCAGTCCGCATTACTCGCGGCGGGAATCGATGTCTCCACCGTCGACGGTCTCTGGTGGGGAACAACACGCCCACCCTTCGCCGAAGGACCCAGCCATGCCGTCCTCGCGTCCTCCCTCTCGCTCTCCGATCATGCGGGCGGCGCACTTTTCGCCGGTTCCACCCATGCCGGCATGGATGCTCTCCTTGGTGCGGCCGACGCCGTCAGCGCTGGCTCTGCACGCGTTGCACTCGTCGTGGCTTCCGATGCCCTCGTCCCCGGACTCGGCACATCCTTTGAAACGCGATGCGGTGCGGGTGCGGTCGCCTTTGTTCTGGCCGCGTCAGGTGGCACCGCAACCATCGCCGCCCGCGTCACGCGCACCCACCCACTCCTAGATCGCTACCGCGGCGACAACGAGTCCGCCACGCGCGACCTCTACGACCCCCGCCTATTCCGCGAAGAGATATTCCTGCCTGTAATCGGCGAAGTCGGAACGCACTTAGCGGCACTCGATCCGACGGCATGGTCACTACCGGACCCCGACGGCCGCCTCGGCGCGGTCGCTGCAAAACTTCTCGGCGCATCAACTCCAAGTTCTGCAGACGTCTACGGATGCATCGGCGATTCCGGAGCAGCCGCCGCTCTCCTCGGTGCGGCGCCCGCACTAGATGTGGCAGGCACCGTCGCGATCATTGCATTCGGCGGAGGACGCACCACAGGTATCACCATCTCGGCCGAAGCACCCGTTCCCGGCGCGGCCACGGTACTAGCAACTCTTGACGAGGGTCGGCCGACCACATACGCCGCCTTACTGCGCGCCCGCGCGCAACTGGTTGCATCCGGCGAGACCATCCCCATGGGCGTACCTCCAGAGAGCGCGCTATTCGCACGCGGTGCCACCGAAATGCTTCAGATGCTTGGTGGCCGCTGTGCCGATTGCGGCACCATCAACACACCACCATCCATCCATCCCGTCTGTCTGTCGTGCGGTGGCAGCAAACTCGATGCAGTACCACTTGCGCGCCACGGCATTGTCCACACATTCGTCATCAACCAAACCATGCCAGCTCCCTTCGTCGCCCCCTTGCCAATTGCCGTAATCGATCTCGACGATGGCGCACGCATCATGTTGCAAGTCGTTGGCGATGGCACCGGACTGGAAATCGGAACGCACGTCGACTTGGTGTTGCGTCGGTACGCCCACGAACGCGGCGTACCGGTGTACGGATGGAAAGCGCGTAGCCGCACCACGGGAGCATCTTCATGAGTTGGAACAAGGTCGCTGTAGTCGGTGCCGGTCTCATCAAGATGGGTGAACTGTTCGACCAGTCCTACGAAGACATGGCCGCAGGCGCGTTCCGCGCCGCGGTCGCCGCGGTCGACAAGGGCTTTGATCCCCAATCTGTCGAGGCCGCCTTTGTTGCAACACAACGCGGCACATTGTGGGGCCAAGAAGGAATCGGTGGCAACACCGTCCCTTCCGCTATCGGGCTTGCAGGAATCCCTTGCACACGCATCGAAAACGCATGTCCATCTGGCTCCGATGCATTTCGCGTCGGTGCGATGGCCGTCGCATCGGGAGTACACGACCTAGTGCTTGTAATCGGCGTCGAGAAGATGCGCGACAAGTCAACCGAAGAAGGCCTGCTCTCACGCGCAGCGGCAGGGCATCCCATCCTCACCCGCGGCGAAACCGCACCCGTTCTCTTCGCCCCCTTCGCAACGCGCCACATGCACGAGTTCGGTACAACCCGTGAGATGCTTGCCTCGGTCGCCGTCAAGAACCACCACAACGGTTCCCTCGATCCATACGCACACTTCCAAAACGAAATCACGATCGAACAGGTACTCGCATCTCCTCCCGTCTGTTCTCCGCTCCACCTTCTCGACTGCTGCCCCCAAACAGATGGTGCAGCGGCCGTGCTCCTGGCCCCCGCAGACCGCGCAGACGAGTTCACGGACAACCCCGTATTCGTCGCCGGGTTTGGTGTTGCCACCGACCACCCCTACCTGCACGAGAAAACGAACTTCGTCGGACTGCAAGCGACAGTCACAGCATCCGAACGGGCATATGCAATGGCAGGCGTGGGCCCATCCGACATCGACATGTGCGAAGTGCACGACTGCTTCACAATCACCGAGATCCTCGACATCGAAGACCTCGGCTTTTTCGAAAAGGGCAAGGGGGGTATCGCATCGCTCGAGGGTGAGACTTCCCTTACCGGCGGCATCCCCGTAAACACGTCCGGCGGCCTGCTTGCCAAGGGGCACCCCATCGGCGCGACCGGCATCGCCCAGATCACAGAGTGCTGGTG
>CAMBEL010000079.1 GCA_945865605.1 Bifidobacterium breve | reverse complement strand
TACAAAATGATCTTCGTGAATCGCCAGATGCCGCGAGTGCTCTGGTACGAGTTCGATTTCGGCGCGCCATTCGGGACCGCCCTCTAACCCATCAACTGCAGCGGGATCGGCTTCGTAACTGCCGTGATAGAGCACTGCTAACCCCGGTCCTGCTGCTGCGTAAACCCGTTCCGAATCGGGCGACTCTCCAGGGTCCAACACGGTTCCGTAAGCAAGCAAAGAAGACCAGTCGAACTCGGGTACGCCGCCGAATATGGTCATGACTCCATCGCCGAACTCCCTCGCTACTTCAAGGCCAACTGGCCCGTTCGCCGCAACAACAATTGGCACGCGAATGGGACGGTCCGGCAACATTCCGCGCGACGGAATCATCTTCACAACCGCTCCATCAACAACCACGGACTCGCCGTCGAGCAACGCTTTTACTTGCGCAATGTAGGTGCGCACATCAGCCCATCGCATTGGGCGCTGACCTAGAGCCATCCGCGCCGTAAAGCCAGTCCCGATCGCAACAACAACGCGACCCGGAGCAAGCGATTCCAGAGTTGCAATCGCACTCGCCTGGACGAGGGGATGCCGTAGGGATGGCACAAGTACGGCTGTACCAATCTCGACCCGATCAGTTGCTTCCGCGATTAGCGCGAGGTACATCCAAACGTCGCCGTACAGGGCCGGGGAGTCGTATAGCCAAACACGTTCGTAACCGATCTGCTCGGCGATTCGCGCGTGTTCGACCACTTGCGGTCCAGGAGGAAATCCACACGAGATTTGCATTGAACTGATCAGACTCCTTTGTTGTCGACTTGTGCGTCCGGCCATTGATAATTGTTCGAACGTCGGTTTGACAGCGTAGGCAACCGCTCGCGCGTTTCGCGCTGCGTGTCGAGATTGAGGTCGGCGGTTATCACGCACTCTTCATCTGGAGCCTGCGCCAACACGGTCCCCCATGCATCGATTATCGACGAATGGCCATGCCACGAAAGTTCCGGTGAACTCGAACCAATTTGATTCGGCGCAATAACAAACATCTGGTTTTCTATTGCACGCGCCCTCAAGAGCGTCTCCCAATGATCCCGGCCCGTGACTGCAGTAAACGCAGACGGAACGACCGCGACAGTGGCGCCGCGTAAAGCTTGAATACGGAATAGTTCGGGAAACCGCAGATCAAAACAAATGCTCATCCCGATCGTCAGTTCGGCGACCTCAGCGACAACGATCTCGTCGCCGGACAGCAACAGGGATGGTTCATCGTGCCTTGTGCCTTCAACGTCAACTTGGAAAAGATGCATTTTACGATACACGGCCGTGATTTCACCGGTCGGTGATATCAGGCAGGCCGTGTCGAAGTGGCGGTCCGACTCCTCGACCAACTCGATGATGCTCCCTGCGACTAGCCACACGCCGAGATGCGCTGCGCGATCGCGAGCCCAAGTAACCGTCGGTCCATCGAGCGGTTCCGCTCCATCGCGTAGGTCCTGCGCGCACCCCCAACGATTAAATAATTCGGGTAATGCGATTAGTTTCGCACCATCTAGCGCAGCCTCGTCCATGAGCCGTTGAGCCGTGCGGAGATTCCGATCTATGTCCAACGTCGATGTCATCTGGACCGCGCTTACTCGCATGGTCGCAGGTTAGAACTATAGGCGCCGTAGTGCTGCACGCTCTCGCCATCTCGCGAACGCTCCCCGACCTCATTGGGGCGTCGCTTAGCGACTCTTAGGTCTTCGGCAAGTCACGTACGTACGCAACTGTCCCTTCAATGAATCCTGCCGTGTCATTTGCTTTGTGTTTCACAATGTCTTTGAACCATGACGGCACATACACCTCGATCGCGTCATCAGCGAGCGCCCTCATTACCCCATCAACAAGTTCATCGGCGGAGATCGCTTCTATGCCCGGTGGGAGCGAATCATTACCTGGGATTGAGAACAACGGCGTGTCGACTACTCCCGGATACACCGTGAGCACGCCAACTCCGAGATCCCAAAGATCGATTGCCATCGCTTCGCTAAATACGGCGAGAGCGGACTTCGACGCGTCGTAAGCAGCTTCGCCGGGTGAGGACAAAGTCGCAGCGACCGATGACACATTTACGATTTGCCCGGATCCACGTTCGAGCATCTGAGGGAGCAGTGCCAGCGTCAAACGCACTGGCGAGAGGTAATTGATGCGCATCACCTCCTCTACAACGGTCGCCTCAAGCTTCGTAACGTGTCTACGTTTCGGGATGCCTGCATTGTTAACGAGCATGTCTATGCCCCCGAAAGTATCGGTAGCCCATGCAGCCAAACGATCGACAGCATCGAAATCTGTGAGGTCACACACAAACATCCGAGACGCATCCGAGTGGGCACGACAAGCGTCGAGAACCTCACTCAAGCGATCCTCTCGGCGCGCGCAGATCCCTACAATCGCTCCTTCAGAGGCAAGTCGGACGGCGAGAGTCGCCCCTATCCCCGATGACGCTCCGGTGATGAGCACCCTGCTACTCGCGGCTACGTAACCCACAACTTCTCCTCCGCGCGAATCCGATTTCCTGGATCGCAGACGTTAGAGCGGTTCCCAGCACGGCGCAGCATCCCAACCGTCGATGACGACACCAATGGTCTTGAGGATCTCTGACTGCTAGACGACTGCCTGGCGCGCAAGGTTACGAGCGAATCCCGCGAGCACGCTGCGAAAAAACCATCGGATCAATAGGCCCGTTCCGGGAACCTTCGCCTTAAAACGCGCCCTCCAAACGATGAGGGTTCCGCCGCCATCAGCCGAAAGATAAACATCCGCTACGTAATCGCGAACCGGCATACCGGAGAGCAACCGATACCCGAGGTGCAGAGGTGGTTCGAACGCAAGGACCTCCTCGCGACTGAATCTTCCCGCACGACCTAGTCGGCGGATCGCGCCCACACCATCAGGCGTAGGACTACCAGGACTTTCAAGACTCGTATCGCTCAGCATTGACCATTCAGACCACGACGACGCGTCGGCGAGCCATCTCCAAACGGCCGGGGGTGGGGCGGACGAGCGCGCGTATACCTCGATGTGTTGAACACCCATCAGCGCAACCTAACGCTGTCGCGTGCAACGCGCATTGTTGTGGCGGCAAAAAACGACACAGAACAAACCTTCTATGTCTGGGGCCAACCAGGAGGCCAGTTGTATTCCGTCCATCCCGTGCCAGATCTGCCATCCTCGGTCATGTACTTGCACATTGCGCGCGGAAAACGCGTCTCGCGCCCATCCGGAGCGATGAGCAAGATCGGCGCATGCCCTACGGGTTCCGTAGCGAACGCGATCGATCCAATGCGTTGTTGGGCCGACGTTGGTAGCGAAGCCGCATCGGTCACTACAAAGTTGTGGACGTCGGCATCCACATCCGTCAACATCCCCGACGGTTCGATCGTGTAACCCGTAGCGAACACGTCGAGATTTGGAATGATCGAACGCGCTGCGTGGAAGTAAGAGCCGTCATCAAGGTGTCCAGAAGTCCAGTTCCACGGAAATAACCACCAATCGCGCACACCCCAGGAATGATCGCGTTGTCCAGCACAATCGATCGCGATCACTTCGTCACCGATCTTGACCGTGCCGCGCACCCAAGACGAAATTTCATACCGGGTAGCCATCGCATATGAAAATGGCTCAGCGCGAGACTCCCATTCGAGATCAATTGCGACAGGAACCGACTCGCCATTAGCCCCGCGGAATGCTTCAGCCGGATCAGCCATCACGATGCCGGTCGCTTCTGAAACAACTCGGAAACTCGCAAATGGCTGCGGCCAACTGATCGCCATGTGCGTGTCTCCAGCATTCTGATTTAACGCGGCAGCGCCGTCTGGACACTTAAGATCGTGATCGGCAACCAGCACCAGCGGTCGATCTTGTCCAACAAGAGCTATCCACCACCACGCGACATCCAGGTTTGGATAAAGCCCGAGTCTTACGTATCCACCATAGGCAGCATCGGCTGCGGCCCAATCTAGATACCACGATTCGCCCCACAGATCTTCAGCGCCAGCAGCATGTCTACCTTCGTCGGACGCATTTAGTAATTCACCGCTCATCGGATGATGCCTATCAGGTGAGTCAGGTTCCGCGCAGGTCCGGGCCAGACCGCAAGACCATTCCGGCGTAAACCTCGGTGTGCTCGCCGTGCTCGAGTGCAACACGTCCATTGACGATTGTTGCGTCATAACCGCGACCGCGTTGGATCAAGCGGCCGGCACCATGCGGGAAGTCATGTACATATTCAGGAAGTTCGAGAGCGAGTTCGTCCCAGTCGATGACATTCACATCTGCGAATGCGCCTTCCGCCAATACCCCGCGCCCATCTAAACCGATGAACGACGCGGTCTCCGACGTGAGTTTGCGCACGGCGGTCTCTATGGACAGCGTCTTTCGTTCGCGCACCCAGTACGAAAGTAAATATGTCGGCTGGCTGGCATCGATGATCTGACCTACGTGCGCTCCACCATCTGCGAGCCCGATCAAAACCGAGGGATCGGTGAGCATCTCCTCAATCGCATCCACCTGCTGGTTGAGCAACGGCCACTGAACAGCGGCGCGGCCTCCTGTCTTCAGACACGCATCAATCCAAACCTCGACAGGCGTTGTACCACTTGCGCGGGCCAACGACGCGAGGCTGTTGGCCGGGTCATTATCGAGACGGACGCTCGGGTCACCGAGGACAAGAAACAGTGCGTCCATGCCGTCCCACTCAGTCGCCGCGTCTAGCGCCAGGCGCGCTCTTCGCTCGGGATCACGAATCGCCGCAAGCTTCTCGCCGACTGGCCTTCCTGCAAGCTCACGCCAGGCACCAAGCCGGTCGAACGGGGTGGTGCCAGCAATTGTGAAAACAACGCCAAGGCTCTTGCCCGTCGTTTGCGGCCGGATACAGAGGTCATCATCAGAAGCTTGCGCCGCTAATTGCATCGCCAATCGATAGTGGTGACCCTGTTCTCTACTCTGCGAGAGGTTGAACGTGACCGGCCGCCTGCTCGCGTTTGCAACAGCGCGCATCCACGCAAGTTCGGATTCGACGCGAGGTTCGGCGGCACCCTTGCCATCGAAACGCGGAGAACACTCGACAACTCCGCGACCACGCGCACCAAGAACTTCGGCCAACGCGACCAACTCATCGGTTTCTGCCCATGTCCCGGGTACGTAGCGTCCGTCCGGTACGTGGTGGCGCAACGTACGTGACGTTGATAATCCGAGCGCTCCGGCTGCCATCGCTTCATCCACCAGCGCGCACATCGCAGCCATGTCGTCCGCTGTGGGTGGGTCACCGGGCTCCAAAGACAAACTGCGTTCACCCATTGCGTGATAGCGGACTGCGCAGTGCCCGACGAAGCCACCCATGTTGACGCCCTTGGGCAATAGTTCCAACGCATCGAGATACTCGCCGTATGTCTCCCAAGTCCATGGCAGCCCGCTGAGAATGCTCCGCGCGGGAATGTCTTCGACGGACTCCATCATCTCCGCCACGTACTCGCGGTCCTCTGGTTTTACGGGTGCGAATGTCACTCCGCAATTACCAATAACAACCGAAGTGACGCCGTGCCAACAAGAGGACGTCAATTTTGGATCCCACCCGACTTGGGCATCGAAGTGCGTGTGCATGTCGACAAATCCAGGTGTCACTATGCGGTCGTTGGCATCAATCTCTCGTGTGGCCCGTCCCTCCACGTCCCCAATAGCGACGATCCGGTCGCCCTTGATGCCGACATCGCCCTGGAACGGCGCCGCACCTGTTCCATCGACGATCGTGCCGTTGCGGATTGCTAGATCTAGATCCATAGTCGGACGCTAGGCCATTCAGTCAGGTGCAGGCAGAGAACTCCTGCCGTCTGTGCCCCACCAGGAAGCGGTGAGTTGTAGGCCCGAACGCGATCCGCGCGGCTCGATCTCTTCAAAGACGCGCCTGTAACCGGTGTGCAGTATCAGCCACTTGCCATCGCGCTTGACATATCGATCGTCGTAGAAGGATGCGCCACGAATATCGAGTTCCCATTGAGTATCGATCACCCAGTCTTCGAGAGCCCAAACACCTGAAGCAGTATCTGGACCAGTCAAATCGATCTCTGGGTGGTGCGCCTTGTGGCTAGACAGGAACGACTCGCGGCCCATCGCCTTCACAAAAAACTCGATAATCGCGTCACGCCCTTCAAAGGAGTACGCGCCCCCGCTGTAAGCGCAGGTGGCCTCGGGTACAAAAAGCTCCGCGATCTCATCCCACTGTTTGAGATCGATACAGCGAAAATACGCGTATTTAATGCGCTTGATCATTTCGATCTCTACAAGATCCTCGGGGGTCATTGGGAAACGTCCTTTATTCGAGAGTGAAA
>CAMBEL010000078.1 GCA_945865605.1 Bifidobacterium breve | reverse complement strand
ATCCGGTGGCCAGCCCACTTCCTGCCGACGGCCGACTCGATTGCGCCCGCCAAATCATCGTCGGTACCGCCCGCACGCATAACCAATCGCAGGTCCTGTTCCTCTAGGGAGAACAGGCACGTCCTGAACTTGCCCTCCGCCGTCACCCGAACGCGATCACAACTCTCACAAAACGGCGCCGTCACACTTGCGATCACTCCGACATCTCCGCTCCCGTCGACGTAACGGAACCGTTCGGCGGGCTGCACATGATGCGCGTCACCAACGACCTCAAGGGGAAACACTGCAGAGATCTTTTCGAGGATCTCACTAGCGGGGACAACACGGTCTGCCGTCCACTCTCCCGAGGCGTCGAGCGGCATGAACTCAATGAAGCGCATCCCAACGCCGCGGTCGCGTCCGTACGCGGCCAAGTCCACAACTTCATCGTCATTGACTCCGCGTATAACAACGCAGTTCACCTTTACCGGATCTAGACCAGCATCGATCGCCGCATCGATACCCGAGAGCACTCGATGAAGTTCGTCACGCCGAGTCAACGACAAGAAGGTCTCGCGACTCAGGCTGTCCAATGACACATTGATGCGACGCAATCCCGCGGCGGCGAGGTCTGCGGCAAGGTCTGGAAGTTTCACGCCGTTCGTGGTCATCGCAAGGTCAACGCCAAGCGGCGCGAGCAATTTGAAAAGACGCGGCAGATGGGCGCGCATGGTTGGTTCCCCACCCGTAATCCTGATGCCGTCGAAGCCCCACCGACTCACGCATACTCCGGCGATCCTGGCCAGTTCTTCGTAAGTAAGCAGGTCACTGCGGTCCAGCCATTCAAGACCTTCCTCCGGCATGCAGTACGCACACCGGAAATTGCAGCGATCCGTTACGGACAAACGGAGATCCCGCACACGTCTGGCGAATGGATCTATCAGAGGTATCGCCACGGGTCCAGGTTATGCCGCCCGGTTTCGAAGCCTCCAAAGCAGATGAGGCGATCGACCTATGGAGTATTGCGAACTTGAGGCGCACTATGAAAAGCGTTAGGTCGCTGCACGGGAGGCAGGCGACTGGCTAGTCACCACAAGAGACGGTCATCACCTCGGGGAGGCGTTGATCCGCAGGCGATCATTGGTCGCATGAGCCTGCGGGGAGCCAGTGCGAAACCGGCCCCAGCCATTTGGGCCGGTCTCGTGAGCACCCGAGGTTCAATATGCGATTGCCTTCCAGCACCACCCGCCCTGCTCGCTCTTGCCGCATAGGAGCGATCGCCAGCGCTTTCGCAATAGGGGCTCTGTTCGCCGTAGCCGGCGTCAGCACTGCCGGCGCAACGCCTTCAGAACCAGCGGACACAGGCGCTTGGCGGGTGTATCTATCTCTTCAGGCCGTGGACGCTGCGGGCAATCCATCATTTGCTCGCCCTGCAGGCACGACGCTCACCATCACAACTGGTGCATCTACAGCTACATGCACGCAGCTGGCGGACGTCGATGACATGGTGTGCAATCACCCCGACACAGGCTTCCTCGTCGCACGCGGCGGGATGTACCACATCACTGCATCAAACTTGCCCGCCGGATGGTCGGTCAGCAACGTCGGCGCATTCACAATGGGATTGACGCAGACCGGCCCACAATGCACACCTAACCAGGCCGGTTTCGTAAACCCATGTCGTCACAAGGTTTACGCCGGTCCCAGCGCACAAAGCGTTGAGGTGTCGAGCAAGGTCATCTCGCGTGAACAGGTACTCCCAATGGGTGCGCCAAGCGAACCACAAAGTTCTATCTCGGTTGCGATGGATGACGGGGAGACGGAGTCCGTCTCATCCCTCATGACCGACTCGGGTAGTGCGACGGCTTCTTCGCCTGCCGCGACGGATGTCGAGGGTGCCGCGATTACGGCGCCCGTCCGACCCGTTGCGCAGACGGCGGGCACGACAGCGGCGTCAGCAGTCGCGCTACCCGATACTTCTAACTCAACGAGCATCTTGATCATGGCCTGTGGTGGTCTCCTCCTTTGTGGAGTGGCCGCGTACGCACTAGTGACGACGAGCCGACCAAAGCGTCAGTTGTCGTAGACGACCAACCAAATCGAGCGGGGAGGCAAAGTGCCCGGGGTCACGACCTCGGGCACTTCCGCGTTTCCTATCGGCCATATGTGGTTTCTCTAGTGGAGCAGCATTACTCGAACTGGGTCACCAACAGCACAACCGTCGCCATCGGGCAAGATCGCTAAACCATTCGCGATTGCCATCGCTGCAAGAGCGTTGCTCGCCTGCGCGCCACTTCTCATGGCGAAAAACTGTCCATCGTCGTAGCGAACGCAGACTCGGTCGAAGTGCGTCTTGCCATCGGAGCGCCGCGGCATGGGCCCCTCCGTTACAGCCTGCACTTCGCGACGGAAGCATTCGCGGTGTCCCATCATTTGTTTCAACGCAGGCCGCGCGAACAATTCGAAGCTCACGTGGGAACTCACCGGGTTGCCCGGCAACCCAAACACGGGCACTCCCCGCAACAATCCAAACGCGAGAGGCTTTGCCGGTTTGATCGCTACCTGCCACCATCGCAACACTCCGAGTTGGTCGAGCACAGCCTTCACAACGTCGTAATCGCCGACCGATACCCCGCCGCTCGTAACGAGCACATCACACGATGCCAACGCGCTTTCAAATATTTCTGTCAGTTGGGCTTCGTCATCGCGTGTGATTCCCAGGTCAATCGCTTCGCATCCTGACTCTTCCACCATTGCAAGGAGCATCGGTCGGTTCGAGTCGCGTATCTGTCCCGGTCCCAGTGCAGCCGCACCTTCGCGCAATTCGTCACCGGTTGACAACACCCCTACCCTCAATCGCTCGAACACCTCTACCTGCTCAATACCGAGACTCGACAACACGCCAATATGCGCAGGCCCCAACACGGTGCCCACATCAAAAACTTCTTGACCCGCCACAACATCACCTCCCGCCGCACGGATGTGATCGCCAGTCGTTGCGCGTGCCTTGATCAATACGCCGTTCGCGCCGTCGCGTTCTGTTCGTTCAACCATGACGATCGCATCAGCGCCCTGAGGCATAGACGCGCCCGTCATGATCCGTATCGCCTCACCAACTCCAACCTCGACGCCCGCTATGTAACCCGCGGCCAAATCTGCAACGACACGCAAACGCACCGGTGCATCGTCCGTCGCCGCCACCGTGTCAGCCGCGCGCACTGCATATCCATCCATTGCGGTATTTGCGAACGGAGGAACATTTTCGGTCGCGATAACCGCGGATGACAACACAAGGCCCAGCGCATCGGTCCGATAAACGCTTGCTACACGCGGAACCGGTACCGCTCCCAGGATCCCTTGGCGCACTTCCTCAAGCGAATTCATTGCCCGAGACTACGACGCGCTCAGATAAGGCCCCTGCGCCGCACAATGTCGACAAGAATTTCCGCGACTTCTGGCCCAATGTCTTCGCGGTCTAAGGCCAGTTCGACATTTGCGCGAAGGAAATCGACCTTCTGCCCAATATCGAAACGACCATGCCGAAAAATTTGTCCGTAAACAGTCTGACTCTCGTTGAGCAAGCCGATCGCGTCAGTCAATTGCACTTCGCCGCCGGCGCCAGGTTCCGTCCTGTCAATCGCGTCGAAAATCTCTGGCGTCAAGATGTACCGGCCGATTACTGCAAGGTTTGACGGCGCCTCTTCCGGAGTTGGCTTCTCGACGATGGATTGCACGCGCACAAGGTCCTCGCCGACAACCTCAGTCTCGACGCACCCATATGCAGAAATTTCCGACGGAGTCACCTCTTTGAGCGCGAGCACAGATCGTCCGTACCGATCGTGAACATCAATCATCGAACGCAACAATGCCGACGAGTCGACCATGATGTCGTCGCCTAACAGGACTGCGAACGGTTCATCTCCGACGTGTTCGCGCGCCACAGACACAGCATTGCCAAGTCCCAGCGGATCGCGTTGGCGGATGTAATGGATGTCGCCGAGTTCCGAACTGCTCTGCACTTCCTTGAGGAGATCCGTCTTCCCCTTCTGTTCCAAGTAGTACTCGAGTTCAAAGTTGCGATCGAAATGATCTTCGATCGCGCGTTTACCGCGTCCAGTAATAATGAGAATGTCCGTAAGACCCGCGCGTACTGCTTCTTCAACCACGTACTGGATGGAAGGCTTGTCGACAATCGGCAACATTTCCTTCGGCTGGCTCTTAGTGGCCGGTAGGAAACGCGTGCCTAGCCCAGCTGCGGGGATAACAGCCTTACGGATTGTTCGGTTCATGGAGTCCTCACCTACGCGACGGTACTGCCGCCGACCGTAAGGGTGTCGACAAAACTTGCAGCGCAGTTGAGAGGTAGTTATTCATCCCCGCCCGAACTCTCGTTCGAACGCAACTCTGTACCGGTGGAAAGGCGACGTAAGTTGGGCAGATGGCGCACGATTACTAGTGCCGCAAGCGCGCTCAAGACCCCAACCTCCCACCTCGGGTATCCGAGAATGGCGACGAATATTGGAAACGAAACCGCGATAGCTAGTGAAGCGACCGATGCCAGGTGGCCAACTTTGGCAATCAGTATCCAAACAAGGACAAACGCAACAGCAAGCGGCGGGAAAAGAACTATCAACATCCCACCAGTAGTTGCCACCCCTTTCCCGCCCTGAAACTTGCGGGTCACCGGAAACATGTGACCGAGCACCGCGGCAATACCAAGCGCGAAGGCATAGGGCCTGCCGCCAACCGCAAGACCCACCCCAGCGGAGATCGCACCCTTCACGAAGTCGCCGAATAGGACTATCGTTCCCGCCTTCCACCCAACAAGGCGCACGACATTCGAGGCTCCGGGGTTGCCCGAACCTTCCTGCATGACGTTGCGGCCACTTGCCCGTGCAACAAGTTGCGCGGTCGGAAACGTACCGAGGAGGTAGGCGGGAACGATCAAGAACACGGCGAGCACTGGCCCATTCAACACGCCCAGACTCCCCGAGGTGTGCCTCGGCTAATATTGTCGAGTCCGCCAGTCTTCCCCGAAGAGATCAGCCACTCAGCGATCGTTTGGATCAAGAGGTTTTAGTTTTACATGCCCAACTACGAATACGCGTGCACCAAGTGCGGCGAACATTTTGAGATTTACCAGTCATTCACCGACGACCCACTGAAGCGCCATACGGGGTGCGGCGGCAAACTCAACAAGGTCTACGGCGCCGTTGGAATCGTGCTGAAGGGGTCGGGCTTTTACCGCAACGAGCACGGCGCTGGTGCGCGGTCCAAGAAGGCTGCCTCCTCCGAATCGTCCAAGTCCGAAAAGTCGACGACAAGTTCCGAAACAAGCACGCCTGCATCTACGCCTGCATCGACTGAGACAAAGAGCGACGCTCCAGCCAAGACGCCGAACAAAACACCTGACAAGAAAAAGGCAGAGAAGAAGTCGGCCTAGGAACTCCCCCGCTCTTCCCCCAACCGGTAATCCACGCCCTTCAGGGCTCCCGATTGGGGATTGTCATGTTCCGTCGCTCACCTCGCGCGACGCTCCTCTGGATCGTTGCTTTCGCAGTTGCAATTGCTACCTCTACACACGTAGCAGGGCTCCTGTCGTCACTGGAAAATCAGGAACGCGAATTCGGTCGCGTGCAATCCGTTGTAGTTGCAGCGCGTGATCTACAACTTGGTAGGCGCGTTGCAAGCGACGATCTCACCATTCGGCGCATACGCGGGGACACGTTGGGGAAACGCTCCTACCAAACGGTTACCTCGCTTGTCGGAACGATTGTGCGCGTTCCATTATTGAGCGGTTCGGTAATCACCTCACGACACGTCACTAAAGGAAATCGCGGGGCTGGCAGCCCCGTGGTACCGAATGGTTTGCGCGTCATGCGTGTGCCGAACGACAAAGGCGTTCGGCCCGCAGTTGGAGATGTCATAGATCTGTATGCAACGTTCGACCCACAGGTGATCGGCGATTCCGGCGACCCAACCATCACGCTCGTGACCGCCGCGCTCGTGGTTGCTTCGACAATTACCAACATCGATGTCGTCGTAACACCGGACGAAGCCAAGCGCATCGCTTTCGCCACAGTCGTCGGCACGATCTCAGTGGCAATTGCACCGCCAGAAGAGGCCTCTAATAGGTACGGCTAGGGTCGCGCCCGTGATCGAAGCAGTGATTTTTGACTATGGCGGTGTCATTTCGAGTCCGCTATTTCGCGGCGTCGGCAAGTTCGAGGCGGACATGGGATACCCCGCGGGCGCAGTGCTGGAACTCCTCTTCGGTGATCGCAGCTACATCGGTGTCGAGGGCACGACAAATCCCGTTCCGATTGAAGTTGCTGTTGCCGACGCCGTCACCCACGACTGGCATCGGCTTGAGATTGGAGAACTCAGTCTTGAAGGTTGGTTCGTTGGGGTTCAAAAGCGTGCCCCCGAGGTGCTCGGCCAAGAGATTGACATGGGTGCATACCTCGAGTTCATGTCGAGTATGCCCCTCGGGACGCACTGGCCAGTCGTGCACAAGGCCAGGGAACTCAAAGAGGTCGGAATGCCGATCGCCTTGCTGACGAACAATGTCAAGGAGTGGGGAAACCACTGGCGTGCGACGTTCCCCGTCGATGAACTCTTTCAAGTGATCGTCGATTCCAGCGAAGTCGGAATACGCAAGCCGGACCCGCGCATCTACTTGCTCACGTGCGAGCGCGTAGGTGCGGCACCGGAAAACTGCGTATTCATTGATGACAATGCCGACAACATCGCCGCCGCGCGGGCGCTCGGCATGAAGACGGTGCACTTCGGCGACAATCCATTCGTCGGAATCAGCGAACTCGACGCCATCCTGGGCGATCTCGGCACGTTCGGGGCCC
>CAMBEL010000077.1 GCA_945865605.1 Bifidobacterium breve | reverse complement strand
TGGTGTCGGAGGGGGGACTTGAACCCCCATGCCCTTGCGGGCACTAGCCCCTCAAGCTAGCGCGTCTGCCTATTCCGCCACTCCGACGTGAAGGCGAATTCTAGCGAGCACTAGCTCTTGCTCCCCTACTTGGCTACGCCGTCACCGGCGTCCGCGAAATGACAGGCCACCGGATGGCCATGTCCACGATCTATGAGTTCCGGTTCCTCGATCGCGCACAGTTCCTGCGCTTTCCAACACCTCGTTCGAAAGCGACAACCACTCGGTGGATCCGCCGGACTAGGGACATCGCCTTCAAGCACAATCCGCGCCCGCGCCTTCTCGACGCGCGGGTCGGGCACAGGAACGGCCGAGAGCAATGCTTGGGTATAAGGATGTGCCGCGTTCTCGTAGATCCCGTCAGCCGGCCCGATCTCCACGATCTTGCCCAGATACATCACACCGACGGAGTCGCAGATATGTCGCACCACAGATAGGTCATGGGCAATAAACACATACGCCAGTCCAAGTTCCTCTTGCAAATCTTCGAGCAGGTTCACTATCCCAGCTTGAATGGATACATCGAGTGCCGCCACCGGTTCATCGAGCACCACCAACGATGGCGACAACGCCAAAGCGCGTGCAATGCCGATGCGTTGACGTTGCCCGCCCGAGAACTCGTGCGGAAACCTATTGGCGTGTTCCGGATTCAACCCGACAAGAGCAAGCAACTCCGCCACACGTTCCGTCCCACCGTCCTTCCAGCGCCCATGCACGCGAAGTGGCTCCGCAATAATCGCCTGCACTGTCATCCGCGGGTTCAGTGATGCATACGGATCCTGAAACACAATCTGCAGATCTGCCCGCAGGTAACGCACGGCCGCTCGCGATGCATTTGAGATATTTGCTCCCTGGAATGTCACTGAACCAGAGGTCGAGTCGATCAATCTGAGCAAGCAGCGCGCCGTCGTCGACTTCCCACAACCGCTCTCGCCGACCAGTCCGAATGTTTCACCCTGATTGACCGAGAACGAGATCCCCGACACCGCCTGCACCTCGCCAACCGCACGGCGAAGCAACCCGGCTCGTATGGGGAACCTCTTTACAAGATCCTTGACGTCCAATATTGGCTCGCTCGAAAGTTTTGGGAGCGTCGTCACGACATCGCACCTTCTTCGCTCCCGATGCGATCCGCGAAATGGCAAGCCGAATAGTGACCATCGCCAACTACCCGCAACGCAGGAACCTCTCCGTCGCATGCACCGGGTGTTTCGGCGAACGCGCATCTCGGATGGAACGCACATCCCGTCGGAAGAAACACAAGCGAAGGAGGTTGCCCTTCAATCTGGTGGAGCCTGTCGGACTTGTTCATGCGCCGGTCCATTCGCGGCAACGACGCGAGCAACCCTTTCGTATAGGGATGTCGCGACTCATAAAAGATGTCCTCTACCGAACCGCGTTCCACCTGGCTTCCTGCGTACATCACCATCACAGAGTCCGCTACACCAGCCACAACACCCAGGTCATGGGTAATCAACATGATCGATGTACTTGTGCGTTCTTGGATGCGTTCCAAAACCTCCAACACCTGCGCCTGGATCGTTACGTCTAATGCCGTCGTAGGTTCATCAGCGATCAACACGGCAGGGTCGTTCGCGATAGCCATCGCAATCATCGCTCGCTGGCGCATCCCTCCCGAGAACTCATGGGGGTACTGCTCAAATCGCGCACTCGGGTTCGCTATTCCCACCACATCAAGTAGTTCGATCGCTGCATTCCGCAATTCGGAACCTTTGAGTTCTTGGTGTATTGCTACCGCTTCCGCTACCTGTGCACCTACGGTATGCACTGGGTTCAGCGAAGCAAGCGCGTCTTGAAAGACCATCGCAATCTCCGAACCCCGAATGCGTTCAAAATCCCGTTCCGATGCCCCCAGCAATTCCTGACCGCGGAACTTCACGGAACCGGTCACCCGTGCAGATTTTGGAAGCAGGCCCATGATCGCCATCGACATGACGCTCTTGCCGGACCCAGACTCGCCGACAATTCCAACCGTTTCACCACGTGCAATCCCAAACGTCACATGGTTCACTGCGTGGAGCAGGCCATCATCGGTCGGGAAGTCAACTGTCAATTCCGAAACCTCGAGCATCGGTTCCGCTGCAGAAACGGTCTCGCTCATTGATGCCTATCCGTATGTGGATCGAAAGCGTCCCGTAAACCGTCGCCCAAGAAATTGACGGCGAGCACCGTGATGAGAATTGCGAAGCCGGGCGCGTAAATCAGATAAGCACGATCTGTACCTACATAACCGCTCGCCTGCGAGAGCATGTTGCCCCACGATGTCTGAGGCGGCTCCACACCAAATCCCAAATACGACAGGGTCGATTCTGCGACGATTGCAAGAGCAACGCCCAAAGTTGCATTCACCATGATTGGACCGAAGATGTTTGGGACAATGTGACGAACAATGACCCGCGTCGATGAAGCGCCCGACGCACGCGCTGCATCTATGAACTCCTTCTCTTTGATCCCAAGCACCTCGCCACGCACAATGCGTGCGACGTACATCCAGAACAGACCTGCCAGAACCAAAATGATGGTCGTATCGCCACTTCCGAATCGCTCCAAGGCGATCGCAAGAATCGCAATAGCTGGTACGACAAGAAACAGGTCAGTCAAACGCATCAACGTTTGATCGGTCGCTTTGCCGAAATACGCAGCGATCGCTCCGATTGCAGTTCCAAAGACTGTCGAGATAAGCGCAACAGCGATCCCGATTTTCAGCGAAATCCTTCCGGCGTACAGCAACCGACTCAACTGATCTCTGCCCAATTCATCGGTGCCGAACCAGTGCGACATGCGCGGGCCAACTGGACCGAGCAACAAGTCTTGTTCGGTATTGGAGTACGGAGCCACAAGGTTGGCGCCAAAACAAACAATAAACAGAAACGCGAGAACCCCTAACGAAACCAACGCCATCTTGTGTCGCAAGAATCGACGCCGAAACAGCGCCCACTGCGACCGAGCTACAGGACTCGCATGAGCTGCCGTATCAAACGCATGCGAGGCACTCGGCACCAATTCGGACCCGATCATTCCCGATGGGCCTGCACTACCCGGCGGAGAATCTACGAGCGAACGGTGGTCAGGTGTCTTCCCGGTCATGTGACACGCACTCTGGGGTCCATCACTCCATAGAGAACATCTGCAAGGAGATTGAACACCACAATGAATCCGGCAGTCACAACAGTCCAGACAACTAGAACCTCAGCGTCTCCGGCCTGCAACGACCGTACAAACAGTTGTCCCATCCCAGGAATCGAGAAGATCGTCTCAGTGATTATCAATCCACCAAATAAGGCACCAATATCCAGAGCCATCACCGTCACTAGGGGCACCAGCGCGTTGCGCAACGCATGGTGCACAACGACATCACGGCGAGGCACACCTTTGGCCCGAGCGGTTCGTACGTAATCGGCAGACATCACGTCCAACATCGATGAACGTTGGAACCGACTCCATGACGCAATGATTTGCACCGTCAAGGTCATGACAGGAAGAACCAAGTGCCGCGCGTAGTCAGCCCCAAACCCCTTCTCTGCACCGCTGTGCAATCCGACAAAATAGAACAGCGGTTCATCCAACCCAAGCCATTGTTTCGGCATGATCGCGAGCAGTTCTATCGCTATCAGTCCAAACCAAAATGGTGGCATCGCCAGCCCAACAAACGATGCGCCGGTAAATGTGTAATCGAGTACGGAATACTGCTTGAGGGCGGAGTACACGCCGAGCGCAACGGCTGCAAATGCCGAGATCAACACTCCCCAGAAAATCAATTGCACCGTGTACCAAAGCGCTCGCGGAACCATCGCCGACACTTCTTCATTGGTCCGTGAACTCTGTCCTAGGTCCCCATGCACCGCATCATTCGCCCAACCTAGATATTGCATGGGAATTGGATCATTGAGATGCAGGCGCGTTTCGCAACGCGCTACGGCTTCGACGTCTTTCGAGGCCCGCAATTTGACGCAAGGGTCAAATGTCGACCGAACCATCCAAAACAGCAAGAAAGATGCAACAAGAATTACAGGAATAGAGAACAACAGGCGGCGGGAAATATAAGTCAACATCGAAGGCATTGAAAGCGTCCTTCAGTTGCGAGCTGCGCCGCTAACGCTTGAGACCCCACATGTTCATGTTCCAGAACGGCGAAAGTACCGGATTGTCACGCACCGATCCGACAATTTTTTTCGAGTACAGAAAAATGTTGGGAAGAGGATCGAGGGGAAGGCTCACCATGTACTCCGCCATGACAACATCGGCCGCTTTCGAGGCCCTGATGCGTTCCTTGACGTTGGTGTCCACATCGACAGTCTCTAGCAACGGATCAAGCTTCTTGACATTTATGCGCTGATAGTTCTGCCCGGATTCATCGTTCAGCGGACCTGGAATATTCTCCGAACAAGCGATAGCGCAAAGGCCGGGATCTAGAGAGGTTGCAACTTGGGCATAAAGAGCGACCTGATAATCACCTGTGGGGAGAACTTCACCAAAGAGATCCCCAGCGTCCATGTTGTCAATACTGACCTTGAAACCGGCCGATCGCAGTTGCTCCTGAAGAATCTCCCCAGTCAGTTCACGACGCTTGTCGCCTGCCGTGCTGTTGATTGTGAATGACATTTCCTTGCCCTTCTTTTCCCAAAAACCTTTCGCATTCTTCGCCCACCCTTCGCCCTTCATAAGCGAGGCGACTTTTTTCAGATTGCGCGTGTATCCGGCGAACGCTTTCGTGTCGGAATAGCGAGACAAGATCGGTGGATTCAATGTCTGGACGGCCTTATCCACGCCGATATCGCCGAACAATCTCTTAACGACCGCATCGCGATCAATAGAGCGGGCAAACGCTTGGCGGATCGCGCGTCGTTCGAACGGCGGCTTTTCGTTATTGATCCACAGCGCCTCGGTGTTCCCCGTCATGGCGGTAATCGTTGCACGACTACCGGGAATGCCTTCTTTGATTTTCTCTACCGCATCGAGTTGCGGAGTCGGATAGATCGCAAGCACTTCACCAGACTCGAACGCCTGAAATGACGCACTCGTATTCGTGATGAACTTGAAGATCACCTTGTCAAGCTTGGGCTTCGTGCCCCAATACTTCGGGTTGGGGGTGAGCGTGATGGCAACACCTTTTTCCCAACTCATCAACCAAGGACCGCCGGACCATGCGTACCCGTCTGCCATCTCTGCGCGACGATCCTTGCCCTTCAAGATGTGACTAGGAAGAATTGCCGCACTAGGCCCAAAAAGTGTTCGCCAACTCGCGAATGGTTCTCCAGCCTTGAATGTCATGACTGCCGTCTTTGGATCGGTCGTATCAATCTTGTCGACGTTCACGTAACCCGTAGAGTCCAAAATATCTTCGCCATTCACAATCTGGTTCAACGTGTATGCGAAGTCATCCGATGTAATCGCCACACCGTCCGACCAGACGGCCTTCGGATTAATTTTGTAGGTCACAACCTGCCGACCGTTCACCGTCTTGACCGTCGGCATGCCTGCCATCAACGGGCTAGGAACTTCTGTCCAATTGCCCTTCTTCATCGCGTAGTTGAAGGGGCGCGGGATTGTTTGTTCTTGCATCGTCCATTGACCCCACGAGGACCCGGCGCAAAGGTTGATCCAATCGGCGCAGTCCGCCTCTTGTGACGCACCCAGGACGAGGGTCCCTCCGGATGGAATCTTCGCCTTGTACGGTGTTCGCGCATCGGCAATACCATTGGTCGCAGCCACGAGCAGCGCGCTTGCCAATAAGGCCGCCAGCCAACTCACATTCGTGCGACGCATCATTTTTTGTCCCCCGATCGCTCGGTGTTGCCGGATTCCGGATCAGTCGACGCGGAGTCCAAGAAGGATGGTGGTGAAGGTGAAGATCAATGCCACTATTACGGTAATGCGGTCGAGGTTGCGTTCCACGGCAGTCGATCCGGCCATCGATCCTCCCAACGATCCGCCGCCAAACATGTCGGAAAGGCCGCCGCCTCGTCCGGCGTGCAACAAGACCAAGAGAATCAGGCCTAGCGATACCGCAATTTGTAAACCCAGAATGATTGCTGTTACCACGGACTAATCCCCCTTCGAGACGCCAGACGGTAACACGCAGCGGGCGCTAAATCTGGCCTTAGGTCATAGTCGTTCAGCCCATTTCGCCTCTAGCTGACATCTTGCAGATCACACCTAGAAGCGCACGATTCTCGCTAGATCTTCTGGGTCCAGCGAAGCACCGCCCACGAGGGCGCCGTCGATGTCTGGCATGGCCATCAACGCCGAGATGTTTCCCGGTTTCACGCTCCCACCGTACGCAATGCGTACCGCCTGTGCTGCATCATCGCCCGCAGCATTAGAGACCGCCTCGCGAATAACGGAAATTGTCTCTTGGGCATCATCGGGAGTCGCGTTGCGTCCAGTTCCAATTGCCCAGATCGGTTCATACGCAACAACACAAGAAACGACATCGTCCGGATCAACTCCTGCGAACGCTTCGGCAATCTGCCCTTTCACTTTTCCCACCGTCGCGCCCGCTTCATGCTCCTCGAGGGTTTCCCCAACACACACAATCGGTATCAAGCCATGCTTCAGAATGGAACGCACTTTACGATTCACAATTTCGTCGGTTTCGCCAAAGACTTCCCTGCGTTCAGAATGGCCCACAATCACAAAGCGAACATTCAACTTTGCCAACATCGACGGGCTCACCTCCCCGGTAAACGCGCCGTCTTTCTCCCAATGGCAGTTCTGGGCCCCGAGTGCCACCGGTATCTCATCGGCTTCAAGAGTGGTTTGGAGTGAGCGCAGATCAGTGAAGGGCGGACAGATAACGACGTCAACCGCGTCGTAGTCGGTCTTCTCGAGCAAGTACGAGAATTT
>CAMBEL010000076.1 GCA_945865605.1 Bifidobacterium breve | reverse complement strand
CCCCACAGTGTTTCAAGCGGCGCAGCCGTCTCGCGAGTGCGCCGCAGCGGCGACACAATTATTGGCATCTGCCCAAGTGGCGCTATCTCCGCCTCCATCTCCCCTGCCATTGCTGCGGCTTGCGCATGACCAATCTCGTCGAGGCCGGGATCCGGATACTCGGCGTCGTCCCAACTAACGGTGGGCTTGCCGTGTCGTACTAGATACAACCGCGGCATCTAGCGCGCAGAGTTTGGGTCTGCGGAGCCGTACCCTGGGCTTCCGGCCGCTTCCCATTCGCCGTAGAACTCGAAGAACGGCATGCCGAAAGGATCCTCACCGCGCAGCGGCAAACTCCCGCGTCTAATCGTCCAGTTCATGGGCGCGAGTTCGGCTGCGCGTGCGAAGTGTTGCTCCGCGGCATCAGTGCGACCAGCGCGTGCGAGGTGTGCGCCAACGCGGCGTTCGACACGCGCCAGTTGTTCTTCGGGCGTCGGAACGACCGCATGTTCTCGTTCGCTCTGTGGTGGCAACACCCCGTCACGCACCCATGCGCGCAGTTGATTGTGGTGAACGGTCGAATCGATTCCCGTGAAGTCCTTGAAGAGGTCGTCTCCCGGCACGATCACACACGGCCGTACGATGCGGTCGTCTTCGTCTATCCAGATCACCGTCGGCACGTTTACGATCCCGTACAACTCGCCAAGCAGGTGTTCACGATCGAGGAGCACCGGGTAGTTGGGATGCGGGTCTGCAGCATCAAACCATTCGCGAGCCGCGTCCACACTGTCGTCGAACGCAACAGAGACCACATCGAAATCGTCACCGAGTTCTTCGCTAAGACGCTGCCAGACCGGCAGGTCGTAACGACAGCCTCACCACGAGGCCCAGGCGACCAACACTTTCTTCTTGCGACCGATTGACGAGAACCGGAACGGGGTGCCGTCGAGAGTCGGCAATTCAAAGTCGGGCGCAATACCTGTTGCAATCACGTCGGCGCGCGCGTCGGCTGTCTCACCAATAGACAAAACACCTTCTTCAATATCAAGTACCGCAGGTAGCCCAAGCGCGGCAGCGAACCGTTCGACATCTAAATCGCCCGTTTCATCGACGAGCGCACCATCTCGCACAGGTACGCACACTTCGCCTCGACACAACCCCTCCGGTTTGAGAAACCAGCCTGTTGCCGACGCAATCACATCAGGACTAACAAAAACGGACGTCGCAGAGGCCGTGGCAGAAACTTGCTGCTCGCCTAGTTCGGGATCGATCAAAGTGATGGTGGCATGTGCCATGCCGTTCAGCCTACGGTGCTGCGCATGCAGACTGCCAGTAACCCCAAAACAAAGTCGTCCATCGCCCTCGTAGTCGCCGTCCTCGTGACGCTGGCGTTAGTCGCCGGTTGCGGGTCGAACAGTGGCTCAGGCAGTGCGCCCACCAAAGCCCAGGTGCACGTCGTCAGCCAAAACTTGCTGCACGGCATCGCTTGCCCTGCCGACAGTGATCGCTGCGCCCTGCCGACGCGCGTCGGGTTGTTTGTGGCGCAACTCGAAGCGGCCAACTGTCCTGAGATCGTGGCAATCCAGGAAGCCAACATTGTGACAGTGGACTTGCTCAAGGCCAAGACGGCCGATGCTTGCGGTGGCCGCTACAACGTTGTTTGGGACGATGACCCCGCCGTAGACCGCGAGGTCGTTCTCACAACTGGAAAAGTGTTGGGCCACGAACGTATTCGTCTGGCAGGACCACTGCGTACCGCTTTGTGGGTTCGCATTGTTGGGAAGGTTGGACCGGTAGACCTAGTCACCACGCACCTCGCAAGTAGCAGCGACAATCGACCGTGCGACAAGAACACGTGTCCGCCACCTTGCGAAATCACAGACACACTCAACACGTGTCAGGCGCGCCAGTCCGCAGACCTGCTCGATTCGCACATGGGTCCGGGTTCGATCGGCATTCTCGCGGGTGACCTAAACGCCGCTCCCGGAGAACCAACAATTCAAGTTCTGCTCGACCGCGGTTACAGGGATACACACGCCGCAGCAGGAAATCCACCCTGCGATCCCGGCACAGGGTCCAACTGCACCAGCGGACGTATCGACGACTCAATCGTTGACCTGACTAACCCAGCAAGCAAGCAAACGGAGCGCATCGACTTCGTGATGTTCGCCACCAAACGCGACTGCCGCACCTTCCAGCCGACCGGCGTGTTCGCCGCAAATGGAGGTCCCGCAGGATTCGCAAACTTTGTGTACCCTGCAGACCACTCCGGTGTGGAAGCCATCCTGATATGCAAGACAACAGAGGCCAACCGTGCGGCCAACAAGCCTAGTAAGTCGGCATCCACGTCAACCACGAAGGCTGCAGTTGCCGTAGACCCCACAACCGCCGAAGCAGTGACCGCCGCGTTTAACACGTTGTTTACGGGTGGCACTGACGCGGACACCAAACTCACAGCGCTTCAAGACGCCGACGCGCTACGCGAATCATTCACGGCCCGGATGAAATCTGTCGGCGCTCTCGCAGAGCAAACGACGGTTCGTATCGACAGCATGAATCAGATGAACCCAGACACCGTTGACCTGACCTACTCGATCCTCATCCAAGGAGCGGTGGTTCTAGATGCGTTGCCAGGCCAGGCCGTGAAGGTAGACGGAAAGTGGCTCGTAAGCCGCGGAACGTATTGCGAAGTTGCAACTCTTGGCGCGGACGAAATCCCGGAGCCGTGCCGCTAGAAGGACGCCACTAGAGGGACGCCGCTACAGGCCCGGCAGGTTCTGCCAGTTTGAAATGCTTGGGTGCTTCGCCGCAGCAGGGCCTTCGCCGAACGCGAGCAGCACGTTCTTTGTGACCGCCAAAATCACAGGGTTGTACGGCGAACGCGGGAACTCCGGTGGCTCCAACTTTGAAACCCAATAGTTGGTACCGGTTGCGAACACGCCCGCACCACTCGGCGCCGTGTAATAGGTGACATCCGCATATGACGCGCGGCCACGGCAGTCAACAGGCGAGTGCGCAAATATCTGCACGTTCTTCGGGCCCCCGTCGCCTGGATCGAAGCGGTCGTACTCTGAACCAACAACGATTTCCAAGTGCTGCCCCTGCGTCATGCCTGTGCCTTCCCACACCCAACCACCTGGATCGTTCACAACAAGATCTGCACGCACAGGATTGCACTCGTATTGCTGGCCAATAAGTTCGGCTTCGGGACGATTGACGGGCGCATCGCGAAAACTCACCGTTGTTTGCGCAGGGTCCGTGCGACGAATCGGGTCTGGCGTAGCCCTGTAGTTCACAATGTGACGATCCGGCCCGATGGACGACGGCTCAAAACGGATCTGGCGGTACACCGCGTTGGCGCCGAGGAACATCATGTTGAGCCCCCCGTCGCGCCCAGCGATTGCAGCATCGAACATTTGCTTGGACCAATACTCGTCATGGCCAAGCGACACCAACACCTTATGTTGCGCGAGTCGTTGCGGCTGTTGCTGCAAGTCGACGTTGGTCATGTACGTGACGTCGAGACCGAGTTCTTCGACGCGCATGATCAACGCCAACTCGTTGCCGATGAAATCGGACGCGCCGCCGCTCACGATGTCATATGGCCGATCGAAGCTCACCATCTTCGCCCGGTCACGGCCGCGCACAGTGCACGCATACAGCGAACAGCCTCCCCACCGGTTATACGCCTGCCAAGTAGTCACAGCATTCATCACCACATATGCAGCCGAACTGGCGTCGTCGCGAATGGTCAATGGCACCCACCGTTGCTGCCCTGTAGACGCAACAAGTTTGAGCAAGTACGCCCCCGGCACCCAGGTCTTGTCGAGTGCCAATGTGATCGACGGGTCCCACGGCGCCACCGCCGTGTCCGTCGCACCGATCCAAGTGGCCGCTGCCTGCACGCGGCCCGGCGTTGGCCCAGACGCCCAGATCAGACGCCCGCCGAGCCCCCAATACCAACCCATGCGGTATGCCTCAACAATGAAAGTGGGGGCAATGGTGGATACGCGCAACGTGACGGTGTCGCCCTGTTGCGCGCTGGTGACATTTGCATAGCCCTCTATGTCTCCCGCGGCTCCGCCGTTGGTCAGTCGCCAGTTCGCCGTGCCCCCCTTAGCGTTTTCCTCCCGTATCAGCCGCGAGTAAACACCATAGGTCTCGGGGGACGTAGTGGTTGTTTCAGGAATGGTCGTAGATGTACTGGTCGAACTTGATTGATCGTTCGCCGCGGAGTCTTGCGAATTCCCTAAAACGAGCGCGGCAGCACCACCAACAGCAACCAGAACCACCGCTGTTGCGATCGCGTACATCCGCAACCGGCGGCGCCTGCGCCTCTGAGCGCGACCACGCCTCTGAATGCGACTGCGCCCCTGAACATCGCTACGCGTCGTCGTCATTTCAGTTTCAGCGTAGTGAGGCCACGCCACACTCGGGCGCATAGGGACGACACATACGACGGGCGGATGGGGGCGGCGGATAGGACGATCCGACAGCCGCGTCGTACGATGCGCCAATGACCGACGCCGCAAAGATCGAAGCGCTCACCGACCAACTGCTTTCCGAGAATGACCCGGCTGACCCAACAGGGTTTCGAGGAGCGCAATACGACATGGGCCTCGCATGGGTCCATTACCCGGTCGGCTACGGCGGTCTAGAGGCCGACCCACAACTTCAACGGTTGGTCGCAACCAAGTTGCGTGAGGCCGGTGTCGATTTTACCGATGTCGGCTGGAACGGCTTTGGCTTGTTCCTAGCAGCGCCCACGATCGTGACGCATGCCGCACCAGAAACGAAGGCGCGCTTGCTTCGACCGTTGTTCACTGGTGAAGAAGTGTGGTGTCAACTATTCAGCGAACCCGGCGCAGGCAGCGACCTTGCATCGCTTGCAACGCGAGCCGTGCGAGATGGTGACGAGTGGGTCGTGAACGGCCAGAAGGTGTGGAACACGCTGGCCCATGTTGCAGATCGCGGAATGCTCGTAACACGCACCGATCCCGATGTGCCCAAGCACCGCGGGCTTACTTATTTCGCACTCGACATGCATTCCACTGGCGTCGAAGTGCGTCCGCTGCGCCAGATCACGGGCGAAGCGGAGTTCAACGAGGTCTACATGACCGATGTCAAGGTGCCCGATGCGGACCGGATTGGCGAAGTTGGCGAAGGCTGGCGCGCGTCGATGACCACGCTTATGAACGAACGCGTGACTATCGGTGGATCAGTTGCGACACGCGAGTCTGGGCCAATCGGCGACCTTATGAAGGTGTGGCGCGCACTGCCCGCCGAGGGCCGCGACCCAGTGGCGCGTGACGAAGTGGCAGGTCTATGGATCGAGGCCGAGGTATTGCGGCTCACGAACTTCCGCGCTTCGCAGAACCGAAAGGCCGGAGTGGCGGGGCCCGAAGGAAGCGTGGCCAAGCTTGCATTTGCCGAGCTCAACAAGCGCATCTATTCGGCAGCGGTGAACTTGATGGGTCCAGAAGGGCAACTCATAGACACCTATGCGTTTGTGCGCCCAGAGACAGCGAATCTCACCGGTGGCCTAGACGTGCGCAAGATGTTCCTGCGTGCGCGAGCGAACTCGATCGAGGGAGGCACGTCGGAGATCCTGCGCAACGTGCTCGGCGAACGCGTTCTCGGATTGCCTGGAGAACCACGCACCGACAAAGAACTCGCATGGAACCAAGTGCTGCGCAGTTAAGCCGACCGCTTTATTACAGCGCTACAAGCATCATCAATATCATTAGCGGCAGCAGCACCAAGATAACCGTGCCAATTATGAGTGCGACGAAGATGATGGCGATCACTCCAAGTCCTATCCGCACATAGTCCATATTCCCGCCTCCCCTGCTACCGAGTACCGCCATCGACGAGCACCAGATCTGAAAGACCCAAGACATTTACCGCCAAGAGCGCATCGACAGCAGCCGTCAACGCGTCAAGGGGGTCCCGTCCCCCGAGGTCGCTTAACTCATTTACATCAGTGGTTGAACGCATATTCGAATTATGAACCGGAGGTGAGACAATAACGATTCCCCAAGAAACCGCCGCTCCTTGGCCATCCGCCCTACTCGCAGTTGCTTCGAGCGCAGAGGTGTAGCGAAGGATTGGTGCGTAGCCGACAGGAGGGACCGCCTTGGTGCGACTTCAAGCCGAACTCGGGGACATCACGTTTGCTGATGTAGATGTGGTGGTCAATGCAGCCAACAACCAACTCGCCGCCGGGGGTGGAGTCTGTGGTGCGATCTTCTCCGCGGCAGGTTCAGGGCTCGCTGCTGCCTGCGATTAGTACCGGCATCTATGGATACCCGCTCGCAAGAGCTACAAAGATTGCAGTCGATACGTGCGTTGCTGCGCCCGATGAGATCACTGAGATCCGTTTTGTTTGTTTCGACGCAAAGACCAAGGCCGTCTATGAACACGCGCTAGATGGGGTGCAAGGCGACTAGCTCCTACTTCTCTGAACCTCTCGCCCATCGGCTTGCGTCACCCCGTGTCCCTTAGGTCGGGCGGCCGTCGGAAATCAGATCCTCTCCACTCTGGTCCTCGCCACCCCCAACGAGAATCCGAACCCACCTCTGCTTCTATCTTCTCGAGTCGGTATCCGTCATGCGTTTTTTGGCGATGATGACGAGCGCAGAGCCTCACAAGGTTCTCCATGCTCGCTGGCCCGCCGTCGGCGAAGGGAATGATGTGATCGATCTCTAGGCCGGTATGCACATCGCATGTGGGTACTTGGCAAACCTGGTCGCGTTCCTCGATGGCGGTACGCAACGGTGCTGGTATCGCGCGCCCCATGTGCGCAATCGTTTTGATATCAGTGCCATCTACGACCAACAGCTTTAGGAATGCCTCACCCAAGTACTCGGTAGCAGCAGCGACAGGGATAGAGCCGACTCCTGGGATCTCGCAGATCTCTGCGCCAGTCGTGTGGCCTCTCTTAAGAGAGTCGTAATCAACACGGATGTTCATTACGGCAGTTGGCCGCGATGACCTACTTGTTGTCGCACCCGTTCCCTCAGCAATCGACCCGGTAGTTCTCGCTTCGCAGAGAGCCAACAGTGCGTCGACCGCGTAAGCATCAGGGGACTCGTGGTTGCCACTCTTGCGAGCAGTCTTGAAGATGCCATCTTGGATTGGTGCGAGCGCTGCCAATATTCGTGCGCCACTAGCAACGGTCATGCGCCCTTTCAGATTGAACGCACCGTCCTCATCTGTCCAAGATTTGAGATAGCGGCTCTTATGTATTCGATCCTGGCGCTCGACCTCATCAGTTGCGGCCGCAACG
>CAMBEL010000075.1 GCA_945865605.1 Bifidobacterium breve | reverse complement strand
TTCGGGGGCGCGTACCATGGAGACACGATCGGCGCGCTCAGCGTCGGTGCACGAGGATTTGGTACTGACATTTTTGACCCGCTGCTCTTTCCTGTCCTGCGCGCGCCCGGCTTCGACGATCCAACGTGTTTCGAAGTGGCGTGCCGCATGATCGAAACAAACGCGTCGCAACTTGCGGCAGTTATTGTTGAACCGTTGGTACAGGGCGCGTCCGGTATTCAACTTGGAGATCCTGACGGGCTTGCCTCACTCGCGAAAACGTGTCGTGATCACAATGTGTTGCTCATCTGCGATGAGGTGGCGACAGGGTTCGGAAGAACAGGGACTCTGTTTGCTTGTGAGGCGGTGGGCATTCGTCCTGACCTGTTGTGTCTTGGCAAAGGAATTACTGCTGGCTATTTAGCAATGTCGGCAACCGTTGCTTCCGGGGCCGTCTTCGATGCTTTCCTAGGACCAGACCTATCGGAAAAGACGCTCTACCACGGCCACTCCTACAGCGGGAATGCGCTAGCCGCAGCTGTAGCCATTAGACACCTCGAGTTGTTAGAGGCTTGGAACGTTCTCGCAAACGTGCGTGAGCGGTCCGACGAACTGCGCGGTTTGTTGGAGGACCGCATCGCATCACTTCCTGCGGTAAAAGATGTACGGCTGCAGGGCTTGATGGGCGGCGTCGAATTGGCTCCACCTGCGGACGGCCTGCTCTGGGGGAGAAAGGTATGTGCTGCAGCCGTCGCACGCGGGGTACTGCTTCGTCCACTCGGCGATGTAGTGGTGTTGATGCCTCCACTAACAATCACTTCGGATGAGATTCATCGCATCGTGCACGCGCTTGCAGAAGCGATTGCAGAGGTCACCTCATGACTTCATGGTCCGACTGGTCTCAAAGTGAGGCCGATCGCATCCGATCCGCAGGCCAATGGCGCGCGCCGCGCGACTTGGATATATCCGGTGTCGAAGGGAAACTTTCCCCGGACGACCGAGCAGTAGTCCAGTTCGCGTCTAACGACTACTTGGGACTTACGCAACACCCCGAAGTAATCGCCGCCGCACATGCTGCACTAGATCGTTGGGGAGCAGGAACAGGTGCCGCCAGACTTGTCGTCGGGTCACGACCGCTCCACTCTGAACTCGAAGTCGAATTGGCAGATTGGAAACGTTGCGAACGAGCGGTGTTGTTCCCTACCGGGTTCGCAGCAAACTTAGGCGTACTCACCGTGCTCGGTGGGCCAGGAACCCTTATCTGTTCCGACGAACTCAACCATGCATCGATCATTGATGCAGGTCGACTCGCACGCGGCGAGGTCGCCATCTTTCCGCACAGAGACATCGCCAGACTCGATCAGATCCTTAGTGAGGCACCCGCTGAAACGCGCAAGCTTGTGGTATCCGACACCGTGTTTTCTATGGATGGCGATATTGCAGATGTTGCATCTCTAATCGAATGCTGTGCGGAGCACGACGCGTTGTTAGTAGTCGACGAAGCGCACGCTGTTCTTGGACCAGAGTTCGAAGACCCGAGTGTCGTACGAGTGGGCACGCTGTCGAAGACCTTGGGTTCTCTTGGTGGATTTGTTGCTGCCCCGGCATCTATCACAGATCTAATCGTCAACCGCGCTCGCTCGTACATCTTTACGACGGCATCCACGCCGGCGGATACTGCGGCCGCGCTCACCGCGTTACGGGTGCTGCGCTCACCAGAAGGAAGCGAGTTGCGCGCGAGGTTGCGCAACAACATCGACCTCCTGGTTCCTCACCACCCTTCGCCGATCATCCCTGTGTTCTGCGGTGGCGAACAACGAGCACTCGCCGCATCAGCCGCGCTTTTGGAGATGGGGATACTTGTGCCCGCGATTCGGCCTCCGACCGTTGCTCCCGGCACGTCAAGGTTGCGCGTCGCATTATCTGCGGCCCACGATCCTGTGCAGATTGTGAGCTTGCGCGATGCACTGATCGGTTTGGGTCTATCACTGGAGTTCGAACAGGGCGCCGGGCAGTGATCGTTGTCGTCACTGGTACAGGAACCGCAGTTGGAAAGACCTGGTGGACCGCGGCCGTAATCACATGCTTACGCGCTACAGGGAAGATCGTCGCTGCCCGCAAGCCCGCACAATCTTTTGATCGCTCTGACACGCATCCCAACGATGCCGATGTGCTCGCAATCGCAACGAGTGAGGATCCACTTACGGTATGTCCACTTCATCGTTCGTATCCCCTTGCGATGGCTCCTCCAATGGCGGCCGACGCGCTTGGACTCCCCATCTTCACAATCTCAGACCTTGTGGCAGAAGTGGCCCCGAACCCCAACGCAGAGATCATGTTTGTGGAAGGTGCAGGGGGACCGCACTCCCCACTCGCTTGCGATGGTGACACGGTCGACTTGGCTAGAGAGTTGCGAGCAGGGATCGTTGTTCTCGTTTCGGACCCTGGCCTCGGCAGCATCAATGCTGTGCGGTGCAGCGCCGACACCTTGAACGGTTTCCCGCTCTTAGTGGCGCTAAATCATTTCGACGAGACCGACCGCCTGCACGTAGCGAACCGCCTATGGATGGAACAAGCGGGATTCGAGATCTTCGTTACTCCGGCTTCCCTCGCAAGTCGCCTGATCGATTGAACGCGGCACTTGCGCCCATAACGGCCATATGATCAGATTCGCCGATATCCATGATTTTGGGCTGCTAATACAATGGATTCCATACTATTGCCAGCAATTTGCGACGATATCCCTTGCCAAACGAATATATCGAGGTTAAGACGGCGGCCCTAGGGGGACCCGAATGGCTACGGCAAAGCGAGCAAAGAAGACCGTGGAGACCGTGATCGTCACGGACGACACAGACAAGGCCATCGTCGAGGCCCTCCAAGAAGACGGCCGCCTCCCCTACACGCGCCTCGGTCAAATGGTCGGCCTGTCGGAAGCAGCCGTGCGCCAGCGCGTGCAGCGCTTGATCGATACTGGCGCTGTCCAAATTGTCGCTGTCACCGATCCGCTTACCCTCGGCTTCCACCGAATGGCGATGATCGGCCTGAAGGTAGACGGAGATCTTCGTGAGGTTGCAGCCAAAATCGGGCTGATCCCCGAAGTGTCTTACGTAGTTGTGACAAGCGGCAGTTTTGATCTGCTGATGGAAGTCGTATGCGAGGATGACGACCACCTTCTAAACCTGCTCAACGACAAGGTAAGAGCGATTTCTGAAATACGAAACACTGAGACATTCACATACCTGCGACTGTTCAAGCAGACATTCGCTTGGGGTACACGATGACAACCACTAACCACTACGACCCGAACCAACACGATGCCGAAGAACTAAGTCGGCTCGCGAAGCGCCACCTCTGGATGCACTTCACAAGACTTGGCTCGTACGCCGAAGCCGCGGTGCCGATAATGGTGCGCGGCGAAGGCTGCTTCCTCTGGGACTCACACGGTAAGCGCTACCTAGACGCGCTCTCCGGCTTGTTCACCGTTCAGCTGGGCCACGGTCGCGCTGATTTGGCAGATGCCGCTGCTGAGCAAGCCAAGACCCTCGAGTACTTCCCCATATGGAGTTATGCGCACCCGCCAGCCATCAAGCTGGCAGAAAAATTGAGCGCCCTCGCCCCGGCCGATCTCAACCGTATTTTCTTCACGACGGGTGGATCAGAAGCCGTTGAGACTGCGTGGAAACTCGCGCGCCAATACTTCCGGGCGATCGGTCAACCGCAGCGGTACAAGGTTATTGCCCGCGAGACCGCGTACCACGGAACCACTCTCGGAGCACTCGCAATTACAGGAGTCCCGTCGCTTCGCACTCCATTTGAACCGCTCCCTCCAGGTGCAAGCCATGTCCCCAACACAAACAGTTTCCGCCATCCCCTCGAGGGAGATGAAAACGCTTTCATGTTGTCGGTAACCGACGCCATCGAGCAACGCATCCTGTCTGAAGGACCCGAGACAGTTGCAGCTGTGTTCCTAGAGCCAGTGCAAAACGCGGGTGGCTGCTTCACTCCACCCGAGGGATACTTCAAGCGCGTCCGAGAGATCTGTGATCGGTATGGCGTGTTGCTTATCTCCGACGAAGTGATCTGCGCGTTCGGACGCCTGGGCGAGATGTTCGGCGCGCAACGGTACGACTACCTGCCCGACATGATCACGGTCGCCAAGGGACTCACTAGTGGGTACTCACCATTAGGTGCAGTTATTTGCCGTGATTTTCTTGCGGAACCGTTCCTGCACAACAGAAGCAGTTTCTTGCACGGAATGACATTCGGCGGTCACCCCGTAAGTTGCGCTGTAGGCCTTCGCAACTTAGAAATCTTTGAAGAAGAAAACGTGCTCGACAATGTACGTGAAAACCGGGCTGACTTCCGCGCACGTATGGAGGGTCTCCGGGATCTTCCAATCGTCGGCGATGTGCGCGGGGATGGGTATTTCCTCGCTATTGAAGTGGTGGCCGACTCCGAGACCAACCAACAATTCACCAATGAGCAAGCGGAAGATCTGCTGCGAGGCTTCCTGTCCCCCCGTCTTTACGAAGCTGGACTCGTGTGTCGTACCGACGATCGCGGCGACCCCGTAATACAACTCTCGCCACCGTTGATCGCTGGTCCAGAAGAGTTCGATCTTATCGAAAAGACTTTGCGAAAAGTGCTTACTGAAGCTTGGAAGAGGATGAAAGAATAGCGATCAATCGCCAGGTTGTTGGCGCGATTATTTGCGCGGTTCTTCGCCTGCTTCTATCGCTTCCAAAACTTCTTCTCGGTGAACCTGAACATCTCGCGGCGCTTCGATACCGAGACGCACTTGATCACCGCGAATCTCGAGAACGGTAACGACCACGTCGTCTCCGATCATGACTCGCTCGGTGCTCCGTCGGGTTAGTACCAACATTGGGCAACTCCCTTCCATGGTCAGCGTTACAGCATCCAGCATAGAAACTGCAGGCCATGTCTTTGGGGACTCTCGTTACGCCAGAAAGCCGAGCGTCATCGCTCGTGCTAGCGCCTCGTTGCGGTTACTCGCTCCCAACTTGGCATATATGTGTGCAAGATGAGTCTTAACCGTTGGTAGCGAAACAAAAAGTTCCGACGCGATCTGGCGATTGGATTGCCCTGTCGCCAACTTGCCCAACACCTCTTGCTCGCGCGTTGTCAGACTCGATGCCTCTGCTTCGATGTCCACACTTTGATTCAAGAGCGCTGGATCAACAACGCGCTCGCCACGCCACGCTCGCCGCAATGAGTTGACCAGTTCAGCGGGCTCAATGGAACGCGCGAGTAACGCTTCGACGTCTAATCCCAGCAACTCGACTAGCGATTCCCGAGTGCCGCCCGGCATCAACAATGCGATGCACGTAGGTGGTGCCGCGGCTCGCAGTCGGCGCACCATCTGGCCTTGGGTTAAGTCGGGGGTCGTGCCTAATACAACGATTCCCGGCTTGAGGTCCGAGACCAGCGCCGGTAGTTCGACGGCGTTCGCCAATTCACCGACTACGCGATAGCCGGCGTCGCGGAGTACTGCAGCGAGTCCGGCGAGAACGAGTGGCACGGCATCGGAGATAACGACCGAGGGGCCCGCCTCTGTGACCATTGTCGGATCGTACCGACCTCACGGCGCGCGACCGTGGACACCCCGAAATGCAGCACGGTGGCAGCCGTGCAAAGATCCGGCCCATAACAATTCTTGGACCCGAGGTGCGCTGATGAATGAACAGGGGAGACCGATAGATGACGTGCTCGCGGACCTAGATACGCGGCGGGCCCAAGACCCCGACGTGCATGGCTCCCGCCTGTTCGGTCTTGTATATCCGACAGGGCGCACCGACCTAGAGGAGTTGGCCGACAGCGTTTACAAGCGTTATCTGTTCACCAACGCGTTGAATCCGTTGAAGTTCCCTGAACAAGCTCGGTTAGAGACCGAGCTTGTTCAATGGGTCGCAGAGTTGGTGCACCGTCCCACGAGCACCACTTCTAAAAGATCACCTGGATCGACAACGTCGGGCGGTACCGAATCGATTCTCATGTCGATGCTTGTAAACCGCGAGCGGGCAATAGCGCGAGGCGTAGAACGACCAACAATTCTTGCACCACAGACTGCGCACCCTGCGTATGCAAAGGCGGCTCACTACTTCGACATGGACTATGTGCGTATCCCCGTCGATGACGGTTACAAAGCGGATGTAGATGCTGCGCGCGGTCTGATCACGGAAAACACGTGTGTGATCGTGGCATCGGCATTCACGTATCCCCACGGCATTCTCGATCCAGTTACCGAGCTCGCGGGGCTGGCTGGGGAGAAGGGGATCGGATGCCATGTCGATGCTTGTATCGGGGGCTTTGTGCTGCCGTTCCTCGAGCAACTGGGTAAGCCCATTGCGCCGTGGGACTTCCGAGTTGAGGGGGTAACGGAAATGTCCGTAGACGCACACAAATATGGCTATGTGCCGAAGGGCGTGTCGGTCTTGCTTCACGCAGACGACGACTGGTTTTTCGATCAGGTCTTCTTCTATGACGAATGGGCATCTGGGCTGTACGCGACCCCTGGAGTAGCGGGAGCCCGGCCAGCAGCGCCCGTTGCAACCGCTTGGGCAATGACCCAACACCTCGGTAGTGACGGCTACAGAGAGATTGTGGCGGACCTATGTCAAACGGTGGACCGCATGCGGGCAGGCATTGAGGCAATAGATGGAATCGAGATTGTCGGAGACCCTGTGGGCCCGGTTCTCGCTTTGCGGAGCGACACGATCGACCTGCATGCAGTGGGAGACGTGATGGACGATCGCGGTTGGAACCTAAACCGCAACACCGATCCAACGGGACTGCACATGATGCTCTCTCCCATCCATCGGGAAGCGGTAGACGCCTTGCTGGCCGATCTGGCCGAAGCTGTGGCCCATCATGGAGATAGCCGGGGCAAGGAGGTGCGCTACTCGTAGCAAAGTGGTATCTGACCTGATACCATTACAAACATGAACGCACCGGCGATATTGCGTGATGCCCGTGAACGTGCTGGTTTCAGTCTCAGGACCCTCGCATGGAAGGCGGAGACTTCCCATTCGGCCCTTTCCGCCTACGAAGCTGGACGGGTAGTGCCGACCATAGACACCTTCGAGCGCATCGTTGCTGCAGCCGGATTCACCGTCAGTATCTCAATAACTCCTCTTGTAGCACCCGACGCCGAGCGGTCCCGTGAGTTACTCGCTGTCCTCGAACTCGCCGAGAGGTTCCCCGCCACCCACGAAAAGGCGATTGAGTTCCCGCAGTTCGGCCACTATTAAGCCTGAAGTCCCAATCTCCACCAAAATTTTGGAACTGAACACGGGGTTATCGGTTGCGCGTATACCGCATGCCTTTGGCGGCGCACTCGCACTGGCGTGGTGCACGAGGCAGGGACCCTAGATGCTGCCGATTCGTTAGACGGCACGTAGCAGATGCCACCGGTGGCGAAACGTGTCGGCCAATCAGGTCTTGAGTGGGTCGCCAGGGACTTGAACCCTGAACCAACGGGTTAAAAGCCCGGTGCTCTACCAG
>CAMBEL010000074.1 GCA_945865605.1 Bifidobacterium breve | reverse complement strand
CGATGCCGCGAGGCTGCGGTTGAACGCGGTCGCCTCGATCACCGAACCTGATCCACCAACTCCCAATGCAATCGGCGTAGGTCCGGGGTAACGGGCAATAGCAACTTCACTTCCGCCAGCTGTCGCCGAGAACGTCACGAAGCCTGCATCTCTCAACTCCGTTAGCGGGTCTACACCAGCCACAGGTGAGCCGGATGCAATCCGTGCCGCTAAAAGGTCGAGACCGGCCGCACGAAGTGCTCGTCCGGACGCCTCGCTCTTGGTGATCACGCGCAATGCCGCGACTTGGTCTCCATCCGCCAAGTTCCATGCTCCTTCGAGCCACATAACTCCATCGACCAGCGCTCCGGAACTGCGGATCGTCTCGACCTGTGCGGAAACGGCTTCCTCGTTGATGCCGCGCATCGCGACCAACGCAACATTGCGCCCCGGCAATGCGTTGCGGGTTGCGAACGGCCCAACTTCGATCACGTATTCATTTAGTCGCCCCACCTCTTTCCTCAAACCTTCGTTTTCTATGCGTTGCGCATCGGCGTTTGTTTCGACCACGTTGATTCGGCTTCGCAAACCGTCAACGATCGCGCGGTCGACCACTGTAGAGCCGAAGATCACTCCAAGCGCGAGCGCTAGGAAGATGCCGATAAGAGAAACGATGTGGAAACGGAAGTTGATCATGGGTTATGGGCTTTCGGTTACTGCCGACTCAACGTGTACCAAAGATCTTCAAGCGTGACCCGTATCCCGTCGAGAAAAACGTGCATCGGTTCGCTCACGACCGTTACGACAATCATCGCGAATAGCGCCGCCGCAACAAGCGCTAGCAAGTCGCGGCGCCGTACCCGCCCTTCGTACAAGCGGTTTACGCCCTTTGCATCGACTAGCACTGGGCCTAGCCGCAGTCGTGTCAGGAATGTGGAAGCCATCCCACGCCGCCCCTTGTCGAGCATTTCAACCATCGTCGCGTGCGTCCCTACCGCAACAATCAGAGGAGATCCCGCCTCATACGCAAGCAACATCGCTACATCTTCGCTCATGCCATCTGCAACGAATTCCTGATAGTCAGATCCAGCGCGCAACCCCCACGCTTCAAGGTTCTCGCGGCCCGGTGCGCGACCATCCGGATGGACGTGATGAACCAGGTCCGCACCACAATGGAGCGCTCGTTGCGAGAGGGAGTCGAAATCGCCGAGGATGATGTCTGGCGTAAACCCGAGGTCCAATAGCGCGTCAGCTCCGCCGTCTACGCCGATCAAGACGGGTACGTACTCCCTGATGTAGGGCTTCAGTGCAGCTAGATCTTTCTGGTAGTCGTGTCCTCGGACTACGACCAATGCGTGTCGGCCATCGAAAGAGGTCTTCAATACCGGTACGTCGAGGGGGTCAAACATGACACGCGCCTCACTCTGAATGTATTCGAGAGTGTTCGCCGCGAATCGCTCTAGCTCGAATCCAATGTTGGCTCGCGCCCTCTCCATTTCTTCAAGTATCCGCGCTTCCTCTAGGGGGGCGCCAGAGGCAAGCAGTTCGGTACCGCGCCAAACTTCTCCGCCGACGACCCGCAGTTCATCACCCTCCGAAACTTTTTCGAGAAGGTCGCCTCCGAGTCCATCGATCAAAAGCGCGCCACCGCGCACTACGCGGATCGGCCCACCGTTCGGATACCTGCCGGTAATTGACGCACTCACATTCAACACGGCGACGGCCCCTGCCGCTACTAGGCCATCTGCAGCAACGCGGTCGAGATCCGGATGATCAATAATGGCGATCTCTCCGGGTTTCAGTCGCTTCACTAGATCCTTCGTTCTGCGGTCTACGCGTGCATTGCCTGAGATCTCGCTGCCGACCTTGGTTTTCTGCGATTTGCCATTCATCGGCTTCATGAACTCGACCCCAAGTTGGCCAAGAGTTCTTCCGCATGCAAACGAGCATGTTGAGAATCTTCAGCGCCGGACAACATGCGAGACAATTCGGCAACCCTGTCGCCATCTCTCACTGCGCGCGCGGATGCGATCGTCCGGCCTTTACGCGTCTCTTTGGTGACAACGATCTGAGAGTCTGCACCGGCCGCGACCTGAGCAAGATGTGTCACGCAGAGCACCTGCGCACCCCTAGCCAGCGCGGATAATTCGCGACCTACCGCTACTCCTGCTTCACCGCCGATGCCAGCATCGACTTCGTCGAACACAAACAATGGAGCAGAAGACGCTGACCTAGATTCTTCAATTTCTGATCGTTCGCTCAATGCCACGCGCAGTCCGAGCATCGTGCGTGAGAGCTCTCCACCCGAGGCGACTTTGCTGAGAGGCGCCCCGGGTTCACCAACATTTGCCGACAGCATAAACGTGACCTTGTCTCCGCCGTATTCACCTAACTCAGCCCGCTCCACATTGATAGTTAAACGCGCTCCTGACATAGCTAGCCGTCGGAGTCGTTCTTCAACCGCTGCAGCAAACTCGCCGGCCGCGCTAATGCGTGCTTCGTGCAGTCTTGCGGCAGCTACCTCCACCAAAGCGACAGATTCCGCGCGGGCTAGTTGAACCTCGGCAGCGCGTGCCTCGTAAGACACCAACTCGGATAATCGGGCAGCGGTTTCTGTACGGAACTTGATGACCTCGTGAAGATCGGAACCGTATTTTCGACAAAGATCGTGAAGCAGTCGGCGGCGGTTCCTCACCGCGTCGAGCCGCGCGGGGTCCTCGACTACTTCCTCTGTGGCAGTACGTAAGTCGCTCGCAAGATCCGCTAGTTCAGCTTGGGTCGAACGTAAACGCGACTCGAGGACCGACATGCCGGGACGGCCCGCTAGCGCCGCAGCCGCAACACCGGCTGCATCTTGGGCGGTGCTCTCCACCGCGTCGTATGCAATCGCCAGTCCCTCTCTAATTGCAACTGCATCAGCGAGACGCGATTCTTCGTCACTTAGTGAACCGTCTTCATCAGGTGAAGCGACAGCCGCAGCATCGATTTCTGCGACTTGAAACTCGCAAAGCGCAATCTCACGAGCGCGTAGCCGGTCGTCACCTCCGAGCGCATTTAGGGCATCATCGGCAGCGCGAACAGCAGTGCGCGCCGCGGTAAACATGGCGAGAGACTCATACGCCGGAGCACCGGCAAATGCATCTAGCGCATCTCGCTGCGCCGCAGGCGATAGCAAGGATTGATGGGAATGCTGTCCATGAAGGTCAATGAGTCGCATGGCGAGTTCGGTGAGTTCTCCTGCTGTTACCAACCTCCCGTCTATGTACGCTCGGCTTCGACCATCGGCAGGGATCACGCGGATCAATACGGTCTCAGAGCCAGTATCCGGGTGGTCGAACCGCCCTTCAACCCGCGCTTCTGATTCGCCATCGCGAACAAGACCTGGATCTGCACGCGCTCCTGCGAGAAGTTCAAGCGCCTCAACGATAAGAGTTTTCCCCGCGCCAGTTTCTCCGGTAACGACCGTAAGCCCACTCGCAAACTCAAGTACAAGTTCGTCGACTATGCCGAGTCCAGCTATGCGCAATTCCAACAGCATGCGATTATCGCTCCGTTAACCCAAACTTGGTCTTCAATATCTGATGAAAGTCACGGGGGCCGAACATGATGATCCGCGCGGGCGTCGGCCCCGCCTTGCAGACCACCTGCGCGCCAGGTTCCAATTCTCCCACCTCGCGACCATCGAGAGTCAGTAAAACGCTGCGCTCACCTTTGACCGTGAGCATTAACTCTTCGTCGCCGTCAAGAACTAGCGAATGGTCAAAAAGCATGTGAGGTGACACCGGCGTAAGCAGAATGCAACGGAGCCGCGGTGACACGATCGGGCCGCGAGCGGAGAACGAATACGCCGTCGAACCCGTTGGTGTTGCAACGATGACGCCGTCAGCCGCATACGAAGTGAAAAATGCTCCGTTGATCGCAACATCGAGACGGGCAAGCCTTCCGCGAGCACGCTTTTCGAGCACCGCGTCGTTCAGGGCCGAGTGACTTCCTGAGGCTGGTCCAGTTGAGGTGACCCGCACATCGAGGACTGTCCTTTCGCCAACTGAGTAGTCAGACGCGACAAGTCTCTCTAGGGCTTCGATGAGCGACGAGGGTTCGACCTCGGTGAGATAGCCCATCTGTCCTACGTTCACGCCAAGAACCGGGACGCCGCTAGCGACGACGAGATCTACCGCGTACAACATCGTGCCGTCGCCGCCTATTGCAAGCGCGAGATCCAGATCCGATGCGAATTCATCCAATCCGACTGCGAACTCATCAAAGCCTGCAGCGTCGGGCACCGGAACCCGAACAGTGACTCCGTGTGCGATTAACCAATCTGCTGCTTCGCGTGCAAGGGCACGCGCGATGGGCTTGTCGCGGTGGGGCACCAATCCAACGGCGCGGATCGTGTTCACGCGTGCGCCCCCGCTACCACGAGGTCCCGTCGTTCATCCGATACCAAAATCCCATCCTTGCGCGCAAGCGCAAGAAATTCAATATTGCCTTCGGCGCCGCGAAGCGGAGACTCAAAAACATCCGTGACGAATATCCCAGACTCAGCAACTCCTGTAATCACTTCGTCGAGTACGGCGCGATGCACAATCGGGTCGCGGACAACTCCACCTCGCGGCACGCGTGCACGCCCAGCCTCGAACTGTGGTTTTACCAACAACACAAGAGTCGCTTCGGGAGTACTGAGGGCGGCAAGAGCAGGGGCAACGACTTTAAGAGAGATGAACGACAAGTCTGCAACCAAGATCGGAACGGCACCCCCTTCGACTGAGTCAAGGAAACGGATATTGGTTCGTTCGATGACGGTTACCCGGGCATCGTTTCGCAAACGCCAATCAATCTGACCGCGGCCTACATCGATGGCCAACACGTGTTCCGCCCCGCGTTGCAGCAAACAGTCAGTAAACCCGCCGGTTGATGCTCCAGCGTCCAATGCCCTCAAGCCCTTGACGTCGATGTCGAAATAATCGAGTGCGGCGTTCAGTTTCTCACCGCCACGCGACACGAAGCGCGTTTCCGTCGCTCCAATATCAATGGGCTCGTTCTGATCAACCTGCCTGGAAGCAGTGCGGGTTGGCGCGCCGCCGACCGTTACGTGACCGCCTTCGATTGCCTCGACAGCGCGAGCTCGGCTCGGAACTAAACCGCGCCTGACTAACTCGGTGTCGAGCCGTCTACGCATAGACGTTCGCAGTTACAGAGCCTGAGCGGCTTGGACGCCGTTGCTCGCAGGCTCCTCTGCGGACTTTTTGGCTGGCTTTTCAGTCGACTTCTTCGAAGGTGCAGTAGAACGCGCCTTACCCTTTGAACCTTTAGCGCTGCTCACTGCCTTTTTTGCGGACTTGGCCACCTTCTTTTCGATACGCACTTCAAGCCGGTCGAGATCTTCCTTCGTCGCAATGCCGAGAGTGGTGACCTGCCGCTGGACTTCCCTGCGAACCACATCAAGCAACTCGTCTGTACGGCGTCTGCTCTCGATGACGAGGTCATCAACAAATGACTGCACTTGACTCTGGGCAAGGAGACCGGACGCCACAAGCTCTTGGGCGCGGCGGCGCGCTTCGGTGCTGCTCATCGCAACGAACTGTGCTCCGGCATCAATGAACTTAGAAAAATCGGGAGCCGATGGCATTGAAACACTCCTCGCTTAGGTTCGGGCAGGCTACCGCCTTAATGGCCTAGCCTTCCGAAACTAGTTAGTGAAGCCAAGAATGCCCATGAGGCCTGGCAGCAGATCCGCAAGATCGATACCCACTAGTGCGGGCGGTGGCTCCGGAATCGGCTCATCCGGGTCGTTGCCACCGATCCCACTCAATACAAGCGCGAACGGCCAACCAAGGGCGATCGCCATTGCTCCATCGGTCGACGGCCGATCGCCAACGATCACTCCGGTGGGGCCAAGACGCGAACGCACTAACGTCGCCATAGCGGGGTGTGGCTTGCCTGCAACCTCTGGGGACCTGCCGGACGCTGTGGCAACCGCTGCGGCTATTGACCCAGCTCCTGGGAGCACTCCGGTCGCTGCCGGATACGTGGGGTCGCTATTCGTGGCGATGAATCGAGCCCCGGCCCGCACCGCAGCAGAAGCACGATCAAGCCCGTCGAAGTCAAAATTCCGATGCCATCCAACGACCACGGCTTCGGCCGGTCCCTCCGAAACAACTTCGTAACCAGCCACATCGAGAGCTTCGACAACTCCGGCGTCAGCGCATGCGAGTATCCGTGCCCCGGTACTCACGGATTCTGCAAGCATCGCCACCGCAGACTGCGCGCTCGTAATCACGCTTGCTGGATCAGTTTGGATCCCGACTTCAGCGAGCCTCGATACAACGCCAGCGACAGTCTTGGAAGAGTTGTTAGTAAGGAACGCGACACGCGCACCCGCGTTCTGCAACCCATGAATCGCCTCCGCTGATCCGGCTATGGGCTCCTCTCCCCGCCAGATCACTCCATCGAGGTCACAAGCAATTACTGGCGTGTTCAAGTAGACCCCTTGTTAGTGATTGGCACTCCATACCGTGCCACAATCGCAAGACGCGAGTTCATTTGCCTAGCTTGCTCGCAAAGTTGCGGAGCGCGCATTGCCGTAGCGAAACACGACCCGACCGAGGACCAACCGTACCGTGCCAGACTTCCTCCCGTTCGCGGGATTGCGATATAGAGATGGCGAAGACCTCAACCCCCTGTGCGCTCCGCCTTACGACGTCATTGATATCGATGAACGAGAGGCCCTTGCCGCGCGCTCACCACATAATGCCGTACGGCTGATACTTCCCACGGGCGACGATCCCTATGCAAATGCAGCGCGAGATTTGACCGACTGGCAAGCGAACGGGCTGCTCGTGCGTGACCCGACACCCCGGTTATACGGCTACCGCATGCACTACTCGGACGAGAGCGGAGGGTCGCGTATTACTACCGGTGTAATCGGCGCACTTGTGCTTCCACGCGCAGCCGGTGAAGGTGACGTGCTGCCGCATGAGCGCACATTGCCGAAAGCCAAGAGTGATCGTCTCGCATTACTGCGTGCTACCCGAGCGAATCTTGATCCAATTTGGGGGTTGACCGCCGGCAATGGGCTGGCTGGGCTGCTCGCCAACGCAACCGAACTTGCAGAATGCACCGACGAAGACGGCGTACACCATGTGATTTCTGCGATCGATGACAGCTCCGTGATCGACCTTGTGCGCTCGATAGTCGGAAGCGCTCCACTTGTTTTGGCTGACGGGCATCACCGGTTTGAAACAGCGATCGCCTACAGGGACGAACGAGCACAAGCAGGTAGCTCGGTGAAAGGCGATGAGGCAGTGATGTGTCTTGTAGTCGAACTCGATAAACGCGAACTTTGGGTGCAACCGATCCATCGACTCTTTACTGGGACGCCTCCGGCAGACAAGTTAAGGGACCGACTGCGCCCCTCATTCACGATCGTCGAAGCTGGACCCAACGATGCTGAATCCATACAAGCACTGGAACGTTCAATCCAAGATGGCAACAGCGTTGGACTCGTAGAGCGCGACCGAATTGCACGCCTGGTGCCGGTTCCTTCCGAGCTCGCGTCCGTGCAGGCCGAACTAGATCCCACAATCCGCGACGTGCCGTCGGCTTGGTTCGAGGTACTCGCTGGTTCCGCCTTCGAGGGTGCCCAACCGAGTTACCGCAACGATGCACAAAAGGTTGCCACCCACGTCAACAGCGGCGGGGCAGACACTGCCATCTTGCTGCCGCCTGTCACCGTC
>CAMBEL010000073.1 GCA_945865605.1 Bifidobacterium breve | reverse complement strand
TAGCGGCTGACGGCCGCGTCAGGTCGCTAACCGTTGCGCGGATCGGCCAAGTCGGACGCGATTTCGTAACGTTCGATCGCCGCCGACACGACGTCTGCTTTTACTTCTCCTAACTGCGCAAGACCGTCGAGGACAGCGACCACGATGCTGCCCGCATCCACTTCGAAATGCTTTCGCAATTGCGCACGCGTGTCCGAGTAACCGAAGCCGTCGGTTCCGAGCGGGACAAACGGCTGCGGAACAAACCGCGCAACTTGGTCCGGCACGGCCTTGATGTAGTCGGTGACAGCAACAACAGGCCCCGAACAAACACCCAACTGTTCGGTTACGTACGGCGTGCGCGGCGGTTCCGTCGGGTGCAATCGGTTCCATCGTTCGATTGTCAGCGCATCTTCTCGCAAGGCCTTGTAAGACGTTGCGCTCCAAACATTCGCGGCAACATCGTGGTGTTCGAGAAGCAAGTCTTGCGCTTCGAGTGCTGCCGTCATTGCCGACCCACTGCCGAGAATCTGTGTGGTGTGGGATGCGGCGCCTGAAGCTGTGCGGTACAAGTACAAGCCGCGCACGATGCCGTCTTCGACGCCTTCCGGCATTGGTGGCATCGCAATGTTTTCGTTGTAGAGCGTCAAATAGTAAAAACAGTCTTCCGGATCCGGCCCATACATTCGTTCAATGCCGTCCTGAACAATCACTGCGAGTTCATATGCAAACGCAGGGTCATACGCACGGCAGTTGGGAACGACGCTCGCCAATAGTTGGCTGTGACCGTCGCAATGTTGAAGGCCCTCCCCCATCAATGTTGTGCGCCCAGCCGTCGCTCCGAGCATAAATCCCCGACCGCGTTGATCCGCAAAAGACCAGACGAGATCACCGACGCGTTGGAACCCGAACATCGAATAGAAAATGAAGAACGGAATTATCGGCTGACCCCACGTTGCATACGCAGTACCCGCCGCTGTAAACGACGCCATCGATCCCGCCTCCGTAATGCCTTCCTGGAGAATGCGACCATCAATTGCTTCGCGATAACTCAACAACATGTTCGCGTCGACCGGTTCATAAAGCTGCCCCAATGGCGAATAGATCTTCACGTCGCGGAACAGCGCGTCTAAGCCAAACGTACGGGCCTCGTCGGGAATGATGCCGACCACCCTGCTTCCAACTGTTGAATCAGCGAACAACTTGCGCAACAAACGTGCGAAGGCAGTAGTCGTAGACGCCGTTACATTCCCGCCTGTTCCCTTCTTGTGTTCCGTGAACACATCTTCGGCCGGCAATTGCGAAGGAATAGGGGCCACGATGCGTTTAGGGACGAAGCCGCCCAACTCTTTCCTTCGCTCCATCAAGTAATCGTGTTCCGCAGAGCCAGTTTCTAGCCGGAGGTATGGAGGGATGCCATCGCTCAGTTGGGCATCCAAAATCGGAAGCGACAACCGATCGCGAAACGCGCACAGCTCAGTGGCCTCCATCTTCTTTATCTGGTGAGCGGCATTACGTGCCTCAATATCTGCACCTAGCGACCAGCCTTTCACGGTCTTGGCCAAAATCACGGTGGGCGCGCCCACATGTTCAACCGCCGTCTTGTAAGCGGCATACAACTTGCGATGGTCGTGTCCACCGCGCGGCAGGCGTTGCAGTGCCTCGTCAGAAAGGTTGTCGGCCATTGCAGCGAGACGTGGATCGGTGCCAAAGAAGTGCTCCCGGATGTACTCGGCAGTTTCGGTGGCGTACTTCTGGAACTCGCCGTCGACGGTGCTGTTCATCTTGTTCAGCAGCGCGCCCTCGGTGTCAAGTGCGAGAAGCGCATCCCATTCGCGGCCCCACACAACTTTGATGACGTTCCACCCTGCCCCCCGAAAACTCATTTCGAGTTCTTGAATCACCTTATGGTTACCGCGCACCGGTCCGTCTAGGCGTTGCAGGTTGCAATTGACAACGAACGTCAAATTGTCGAGTCCCTCGCGCGCAGCAATCGAAAGACCCGCCGTCGATTCGGGTTCATCCATCTCGCCATCTCCAGCGAAGCACCACACGCGCGCTGCGCTGCTGTCGACCAAGCCGTGATGCAATAGATAACGGTTAAAGCGCGCCTGCGCGATCGCGTTTAGCGGACCCAACCCCATTGACACGGTCGGGAACTCCCAAAAATCGGGCATGCGGCGAGGGTGCGGATAACTAGAAAGCCCACCCGCGCCCGTCTCCTGTCGGAACCGATCCAACTGCGCTTCGGTTAGCCGTCCTTCAAGGAATGCCCGCGCGTAAATGCCCGGGGAAGCATGTCCCTGAAAAAAAATCTGGTCTCCAACCCTTCCCTCATCACGGCCATGGAAGAAGTGGTTGAAGCCGACTTCGTACAACGACGCTGCCGACGCGTAGGTCGCAAGGTGGCCGCCTAGTCCTGCTTGGCGATGATCGGCCCTGTCAACCATCGCGACGGCATTCCACCTGACGTACGCGCGTATGCGCTTCTCAATCGCTTCATCGCCAGGAAACGACGGCTCGCGCTCTGGGGGAATTGTGTTGACGTACGGCGTCGAAATACCCGCTGGGAGTTCGATCCCCTGCTCGTTCGCATGTGCCATTAACCGGGCAAGCAAATAACGAGCGCGGTTGTCGCCGCTACGCGCTATGAGGGCGTCTAGCGAATCAAGCCACTCATCGGTCTCGGTGCGATCCGTGTCAGGAAGTTGTTGGATGAACCCATTTACGAACAACGCGCCCTCCTTGTCCTACTCGGAGGTTACGCGTGTCTGGGGCACAGCAATGCAAACCATGTTTCGTGGGCGGTAGAGGATTTGAACCTCCGACCCCTTCCGTGTCGAGGAAGTGCTCTACCCCTGAGCTAACCGCCCTTGTGAGGAAGATCGATCGTAGCAGCGCGAGTTTCCATCCCTTGCGTGCGGCGGCGCCATCACTCCATAGCAATCGCATCCAGAACATTTAGGCGGCTTGCATGGAACGCGGGAATCAATGCAGCGACGAATCCGGCTAAGACCGACGCCACAAGGAAGAGCGCGAACTGGGGCACGGGCACACTGAACTCGTCGATGAATTGACCGCTGAGTGCAGTCACCACTCCCCAACCCCACAGCAACCCAATACCAATGCCTACAAGACAACCAATGACCGCGATGATCAGAGCCTCTCCGCACACCATCGCCCAGATTTGCCGACGGGTAGTGCCAATAGTTCGGAGCAAACCGATTTCTCGCGTGCGCTCATAGACAGACAAGAGAAGTGTGTTGACAATGCCTAACAGCGCGATCACTTCGGACAACAGAAGAAGCGCGAAGAACACGTTGAGAAATTGCCCGATCGTTTGTTCGCGTGCTGCCAGATACTCCGACGGTGTTTGTACGGCGACATTTGGAAATGGTCTGGCAAGGCTCGCGCTTAGTGCGCGGCCCACCGCAACCGTCTGGCCCGGTCCCGCGTTCACATACACGATCGTGTCTTGCTGTGCCGTGCCAAAACCGGCGGCAAATATGTCTGCGGGCAAGATGAAGTCGACAGGGAAGTAACCGGTGAAGCGGCGGGTCGTAAAAATGCCCCCTATTTCAAGTCCTGTTGGTCCGAGGCCCGGAAGATTTACCACAAGAAGATCGCCGACCTTACGGCCGTACCGCTGGGCTTCTTGTTGGGACACCAATATCCCTCGCCGCGCAATACCGCGCGCACTGCCATCGACAAAACGCAGGTCAACAACTTCATCGATATTCGCGCTGTTTGTTGCGGTAACCATCTCCTCTCGGCCATCGATGAGTACGTCACCGAATTGCAACGCGACAACCGTCTCCACCCCATCAATACGTTCAATTCGTGTGGCGACCTCGGGTGAGAAGCCCACAAAATCCTCCGCAGCAACTATGTAATCAGCGCTGACTTCGCCCATTGCGTTGCGCATCGACGCTCGCAAGGAATCAGCAAATATTGCAACCAACGCGACGAGCGCCAAACCCACGACTAACGCCGCTGCGGTCGCGGTCGTTCTTCGCGCGTTACGCATCGCATTGTGCCGCGCCAACCGTCCACTGACGCCGGCGACCCAATGAAGCGGCCAACCAATCACGGACGAGATTGGACTGGCGAAGAGCGGACCAATCGCCACCACACCAATGAACACGATGAACCCACCAATGAATGTCAATGCCACCGCGAACTTGGGATCCAGTGATCCCACGATGCCAACGCCAGACAGGGCGAGGCCAACAAGCATGACAAAGCCTCCAGTGACCGCGCGCACCACAATCGGTCGCGTACCCGCGCTCGTTTGGAGATCGCCTATCGCTGCGATCGGTGCCGTGCGCGCTGCGCGGAGTGCTGGGACGACAGCGGCGGCCATCGCCACGCCGATACCAACTGTCATCGCAGCCAACACGGTGCGAGCCAGTACGACTAAGTCGCCGCTGGGCAACGGATAACCGATCCCTGGCAGCATCCAAAGCAAGAGGGAGGCCAACCCGATTCCGACTCCAAGACCGAGCGCCGATGCGATTACGCCAACTACTGCGGCCTCGGCGAGCACCGACCCGATTACTTGAGTGCCACTTGCTCCCAAGGCTCGGAAAAGACCAAGTTCGCGAGTGCGTTGCGAAACAAGGATCGTAAACGTGTTGAAAATAATGAACGCGCCTACCAGTAAGCCCACCGCTGCGAATCCGAGCAGCGCTTGGTTCAGCACATTGAGTGCCTCGTCAACCGGTCCCCGACTCTCTGCAGCGAACGCTGCCGACGATGACACCTCATAGCTCGGGCCTACGACGTCAGCGATTCTTCCTTCCACTGTCGCACTCGACACGCCGGGTGCGACTCGAACATATATTGCATCCCACAACCCCGGGCCTCCAAGGACGCGTTGTGCGGTCTCTGGATCAAACGCCGCAAAGCTGACCGCTCCAAAGTCCGCTCTATTGCCAAGTTCGAGAATGCCAACAATTTTGAACTCTTCGGCCTCGCCAGTAAGCAGCACGCGTACCAAGTCACCGACCTTGAAGCCATTGCGCTTCGCGGTGCCGCCATCCATCGCCACTTCACCGTCGCGAACCGGCGCGCGTCCAGCGGTCGTGCCAACCGCTCCAACCTTGTCGGCTCCACTCCATGAAATTCCAAAGGAGGGCGCGTCACCTGTGCTTATCGCCGAGCCGTCCTTCGCCACGAACTGCGCCGTACCGATCACAAATCCATCGGCGCCCCCAACACCTTGCACATCGCGCACATCGTCCAACACGTATTCCGGAATGCGCTGGCGACTACCCAAATTCCCGGTAACCGGCAAGGCCTGAACAACAAGGTCAGATCCGGAAGCGAATTCGCTAAAGACCGACCCAAACGACGCCTTGAGCGTGTCGGTGAGCACATAAGTTCCCGACACGAAGGCAACGCCAAGCACAACGGCAAGCGCCGTCAGAAGGAGACGCACCTTGCGCGCGAGGAGTCCCCGGATCGTTGCTCTCCACATCCACTCCATCCTGCCCTACTAATGGGGCCACCGATACGCGCGGCCCCCGGTCCCGGTGCGCAGGCATAAATGGTCGACCGGCTAATTTCGGCCTATGCAGCAACCCGCCGCCGAGGAATCCGCCGCTGACATTTCATTTCGCGCAGACGCACTCGCGTTTCTCAAGAACAACGCCAGGCCACGACCTCCAGGTAGCTCGTCGAGTTCGCAAGGCAAAGAAATGACGAGCGAGTCCGAGGCAGCCCATGTCCAAGAGTGCCGCGACTGGCAGGCGGTACTAGCTGCAAACAGTTGGGCTGGAATTGCGTGGCCGAAGGAGTGTCACGGACGCGGAGCCACCATTGGTCAAGCGCGCATCTTCGCTCAAGAGGAATCGCACTTCGACGTGTCGTCCGGTGTGTTTATGGTGGCCACCGGAATGGTCGGCCCAACAATTATCGCTCACGGTACGCAAGCACAGAAGGACTACTTCCTCCCTCGCATGTTGAACGGTGAACATATTTGGTGTCAGTTGTTCTCCGAGCCAGGAGCCGGTTCGGACCTCGCGGGTCTCGCAACACGTGCGGTACGCGATGGCGACCAGTTCATCGTCAATGGTCAAAAGGTATGGACATCGGGAGCGCACTTCAGCGATTGGGCGATGCTGCTCGTGCGTACCGACTCCGACGTGCCGAAGCACCGCGGCATTACATACATCCTGGTCGACATGCGTTCACCGGGAATCACTGTTCGGCCATTGCGTCAGATCACCGGCCACGCACACTTCAATGAAGTTTTCCTTACCGACGTGAGCATTCCTGTAGCAAACGTGCTCGGCGAGATCAACGGCGGATGGGGCGTAGCGCAAACAACATTGGGCAACGAGCGTTCGATGATCGGCGGGGGTGGATCCGGGATCGGATTCAAGAGTTTGTTGCACCTCGCACGCACCTCAGGATGCGCGAATGATCCAATCGTGCGCCAAGAACTCGCGCGCAGTTACACGCGCTTTGAACTGCTCGGATGGCTCAGCCATAGAGCGCGTGCGCGATCAAAGTTGGGATTGCCACCAGGGCCGGAAGCATCGGTAATGAAACTCGCCGTGTCCGAACGCGTTGCCGCCGATGGCGATCTCGCTCTTGCCATCGAAGGCGCAAATGGGATGCTCACCAGTACTGACGCACCCCAAGATGGCATGTTCCAGCAGATGTTTCTCAACCAGTGGTCGGTGCGCATTGGGGGCGGCACAGAACAGATCCAGCGCAACGTTCTCGGAGAGCGGGTGCTTGGGCTGCCGTCCGAACCGCGTCCAGACAAGACGCTCCCCTTCAAGGATCTCCCCCACAACTAACGCGCCCAAAACAATATGGCCGTTTGTCGCGTAGCGCACCGTGGGGGTGGGTGAGTTAAAGGGGTGGTCGCAACGTTTGGTGAACTAATGGGTGTTTTTCGTTGGCGATCGGGGTTTAGGGCGCTACCGAGGTGAAATCTTTGAAGCCTGTTGGGTCATGGCGGCCGAAGGTTGCGTGTTCGAACAGTCCCCACCCAACCTGTCCCTCACATGTTGCGCGGCCAACATGATCGACCACACCGAACGGCACCATCGCAGCAACGGATGGGTCGCTCATGTCATAGACCTGCGAATCCACCCATTTGCGTCCGCGCCACTCGCCATGCGTCCACATCGGATCCCCGCCGTAGCCAGGGCCGCTGTTGAGGGCGACATGGCCTAGCGAGTCAACCTGCACTACAAGTTCCTTGTGTCCACGTTGCTGCAAATGCAACGTGGCACTTTCAGGTATGCGAGTACCCGACCGGTAGTGCATTTCAATCTCCGGCCACCCAAGTTGTTCCGGTGGCCGACCGCTGCTCGCAGGGAATACGCGAATCGCATCGTTCAACACACGCGTGCCGTCCGGATCTTCTTGAATGATTACAAGTAGTGCGAAGTCATCGAAACGCATCGGAATGTACGTCCAGAAAAATCCCTCTATCGGTTCATCCCCTGCTCTGCCTGGGGGTTCGGCTTCGCCAACTGGTCGAATACCCCAAGACCGATCGCGCGTCCCCACCCACACCTCCGGGTCCACGGCCATGTCCATGCCAGCCACATTCAAGGTGCCAGACCAAGTTCCAACCTGCGCGAATCGTTGCGCATCCAACGCGATTCGTCCATTGCGACGCCACACGTGGCGCACTTCATCCGCAGCAGGAAATGAACCTTCGAATGTGAGATCGAATGCCACCCCATGCTCTGGCGTGTCGCACACCAAACGCAAACGCTGTAGAGATTCAACCACCTCGATGCGATACGGCCCAACGCTCGGAATGCTTCGATCTTTCCCGAGTGCATCAGAAATTCGCACCGCATG
>CAMBEL010000072.1 GCA_945865605.1 Bifidobacterium breve | reverse complement strand
GGTTTTGAAAATTCGATTCCACAAAAACTTACGAACGCGTCCCAGAACCACTCGGGTTTGTCAATCGACTGTTGCCGTAGTTTGGCGAAGTCGGAGAAGCCGTGTTCCTTCATAAAGCGGCCGACATTGGTCGCTGCTGCTTCCTCCGGCGTCGGTCGCCACCCAAGCCCGTCTGGCACGGCACGAGAGGCTACCGGGGTCGCGGCGTAGGGTTGAGGTAATGACTGACGCCGTCGCTCCAGACATGACCGCTGAACCCGATCTTCTCGTCTGGATAGATCTCGAGATGACCGGCCTAGACGTACGTCGCCACACGATCGTTGAGATCGCCGTCTTACTAACCGATTCGGAACTCAATGTGATCGCTGACGGGCTCGATCTAATCGTGCACGCCACGGCAGAGGATCTAGCGGAGATGGACGACTTCGTAACCAAGATGCACACCCGATCTGGGCTACTCACCGCCATTCAGGAATCGCAAATCACCCTCAAGGAAGCCGGCGCGCAGGCCTTGCAGTACATCGCCAAATACGTGACGCAAGCTGGAACCGCTCCCCTTTGCGGCAACTCGATCGGGGTGGATCGCCGTTTTCTCGACTGTCAGCTACAGGAACTCGATGCTTATCTTCACTACCGGAGTATCGACGTCAGTTCGTTTAAGGAACTATGCCGTCGTTGGAATCCCGCTGTTTATGCGAACCGTCCGAAGAAGATGGAGACCCATCGAGCTTTAGATGACATTCGCGAGTCGGTCGAAGAACTCCGTTACTACCGTGAACACATGCTCACAAAGGAGAGTTGAACCATGGACAAGTCAGTAAGCGTGAACCGGGAAATCAATGCGTCAGCAGAAACTTTGTGGTCGATGGTTTCCGATGTAACCCGAATGGGGGAATGGTCGCCGGAAACGACCGGATGTACATGGGCAGGAGACTCCAATGAGCCCGTACTGAATGCTCGCTTCAAGGGCACGAATGCAAGAGGCAAACGCACTTGGTCTACGAGTTGCACAGTCATCGAGTGTGAACCGAGCAAGTCGTTCGCCTTCCATGTATCAGTCTTTGGCATCTCTGTAGCAGACTGGTCATACCGATTCGAACCTACCGAAACAGGCTCTAGCGTCACGGAGACCTTCACGGATCGCCGTGGCTGGCTCCCTTTGAAACTTGGGGGTCCAATAAGCGGCGTGGCAGATCGCGGTGAGCACAATCGCGCAGGGATGGCAGCAACCCTCGATGCCCTCGCGACGGTTGCGGAGACTGCGGCCACCTAGCCGTGTAATAGCCAGAATCGCTGCACGTGAGGCACAACCACTTCGCGACCCTCGCCTATAGGTCGGCAAGGGCTACGTTGCCTTGATGGAACCGACCACGCACAGGTCCGAACTACCCCAAGGGCGCGTCGCAACAATAATAGGCTTCGCGTTCGCGGCATTCGCCGTGTGGATGTTTCCCCCATTGCTGGGAGGTATCGGAATGGTGTTCGGCGGGGTCGCAGTATTCAAGGGCGACCGCATGGGATGGTGGGCTGTCGGGGCATCGGTCCTCGGCATTCTCCTCGGATTCGCCCTGAACGCACTTCCTCAAGATGTCGTCGGTGCTTGAACGTCCGTAAATCAGAGGATTTCTCGGAGTGCACCTAACAGAGTGGTAACAGATCGGTCGCGTGCGGAGTGGCCCATCAGCCCGACCCGCCAGGAAACTCCAGCGAACGCGCCGAGGCCAGCGCCAACTTCGATGCCGTAGCCCATCAACAATTCCTTGCGCAGAGTCGCTTCGTCGCGTCCTTCCGGCAATCGCGTCGAGGTCAGTTGTGGGAGTCGATGAGTGGGAGGCGCTATCAGCGAGAACCCGAGTTCAACAAGCGACTCTTGCAAACGCGTTCCGACGGAGCGGTGGCGTGCCCAACTCTCTTCAAGACCTTCCTCCAACACCGCGCCGAGACCGGCGTGTAACGCCACCACCATCGCAGTCGGGGCCGTGTGGTGATACTTGCGCGCGCTACCGACGTAGTCTCCGATTAGCCCGAGGTCGAGGTACCACGATTGCGGCGGTGTGCTGCGCGTATTTACCCGTTCGACTGCACGGGGAGAAAACGTCACGGGAGACAATCCAGGGGGAACGCTCAAGCACTTCTGTGTGCCGGAGTAACAGGCATCGATCCCCCATCCATCCACTTCTACAGGAATGCCAGCGAGTGACGTAACGGTATCGACCAACAACAAGGTCTCTGTTTCAGAAAGCGCGCGTAGCGGCGCAATGTCATTTTCGACACCCGTAGAAGTTTCGGCATGAACTACAGCAAGCACACGCGAATGCGGGTAACTCCGTTGTGCATCTAGTAACCGTTGCGGATCGATCTCAGTACCCCACTCAGCATCGACCCGAACGACTTCGGTGCCGCACCGGCGCGCGACCTCGCACATCCGTTCTCCAAAGACACCATTCACAGCGATAATTACCGTGTCGCCCGGCTCAACCAAGTTGACGAAGCACGCTTCCATTCCCGCTGAGCCAGTTCCAGAAATAGGCAACGTCAACGCGTTGGACGTACGAAAAAGCCTGCGTAGCCGATCGCAGGTCTCATCGAGTATCGCAAGAAACTCCGGATCCAAGTGCCCAAGCAAGGGCCGCGCGAATGCTTCTGCAACCTCAGGGTATGGGTTGGACGGGCCTGGACCTAACAGGAGTCGATCGCTCAGGGCCACTACGTAATGCTAACGGCGATCTTTACCACCACAACGATCGATGATCTCCGCGAGGGGGATATCTTTCAGGCGGCTGCCGTGATTGGTCCCCACTCAGCGATTAGGTGTGCAACGGCTGAATCGGCGCCTTCGCCAGCCACCAGGGCGCGTGCAAAGAGTGCTGCTTCACGCGCGACATGTGTCACGACCGTGTTGTCCAAGACGGCTTCGGTTGGACCGACGTGCGCTGTCGCATGACGAACCGCTTGTACCGCATCATGGGCAGCGCGGGCAGCTACCCGTGAGCGACCATTGCGGCGTAGGCAGTCATCAATGCACATCATGTCTTCCCACGCCTCTACCTCGTCCGCCACGGTCGAGTGAGCGGCATCGATCGCAGCCGCAACCGAAAGCAGGTCGGCCGATGAGAGGCGGCTAAGTCCTTGGAGAAAAGCGTCTAGTTCCATAACCAATACAACGACGCCCCAAGCCCCAAGGTTTAGATCGAAATTCAGCGTTCTCTCAGCAAAGGCTCCTGAGCAGCCCATCCAGAATGTCCGTTTCCGATACCAGCATTTCGGAGTACCCCAAAGTGCGCATAATGGTCACCAATATCACTGCTCCACCTACGATCACGTCGACCCTGCCCTCGTCCAAACCAGGGTTATGCCGCCGTTGCTCAATCGGTTCAGTAACAAAGAGCCTGAACAATTCTTCTGCGACGGTTTTAGTGATCCGGAAGTGGTGGATTTTGTCACGGTCGTACGTCGCTAGACCCTGTTCTACCGCCGCAAAAGTACTAACTGTTCCAGCAAGGCCAATGAGCGTCTTAGCTGCGCCCGAACCAGGCAGTTCACGACGTACATCGGCGAGGTGTTCTCTAACCATATGAACGGCTTGACTAAGCTCCTCCGCCGCAGGTGGATCCGAATGCAACCAAGCTTCGGTCAAGCGCACGCAACCCATATCGGTTGAGATCAGACCCTCAGGAACCGCGTTGCCGACGATGAACTCAGTTGACCCTCCCCCAATATCAACAACAAGGTATGGCGGCTCTGCTACCCCTGCGAGACCGGTCGTTGCACCTAAGAACGAGAGTGCGGCTTCCTCTTCACCTGTCAATAACTCAAGTTCGACGCCAAGCGCGTCAGCCGCTGGATCGAAGAAGTCGTTACGATTCGATGCATCGCGCGCTGCACTTGTAGCGGTTGCGCGCACGCGTTCAACTCCATCGAAGGTGTCGATAATTCCGCGGTACTCCCGTAGCGCGGTCAAGGTGCGTTCAATCCCTCCCGATGACAACTCGCGCGTTGCATCAACACCCGCCCCGAGACGCGTGATGGTCATGCGACGATCCAACTCGACCAATTGACCATCCCGAGACTCAACCTCGCCAACAAGCAAGCGCGTGGAGTTGGTGCCTATATCGATGGCAGCGGCTCGCATCACACAAGCCCTGTTGCTGCCATCGGCATCGAAAGTTGCGCCGCGACCCAACGGCCAACCGGGTCTTCGCCCCCGGCCAGCAGCCAAGCGAAGTGGGCATGCAGGCACTTCACACCCACCCGCGTTCCTCCAACTCCACCAAATGGTGCAGGGCCATCATGCCCAGGAGGTAACTGTGAATCTCGTTCGGTGGCATAAACCTGATGAGCCACCTCAACCTCTTTGATGTCGACCGCGTCCACGGCGGCGCGTACACCACCGCTCGCTTCTAATCGAGACACAGCAGCAACAAGTACGGGGTCGATGAGCCAATAGCGAGTTGGCATCGGTGTTCCGTCGCGCAATAGAGGAGCATTGCAGATCACGGCGGGCTCGCCTTCGCCGTTCCGAACGACTACCTCGAATTCCGCCTGCGGTTCCCGACCGAGTAACGCGGTTACCGCTGCAAGATCTTCGGCGGACGTCATCTCGGGATCGTAGGGGTCGGCCCGCCGAAGTGCGCTACGGGGCGAGTGGAAGCGCCGCGGTGGTCGTGGTTGTAGGTGCGATTTCAGGAACAATGAGCCAAGCTTGTTCGTTTATATAAACCATGCCATGAAGGTCGCGTGCCAGGCGTTCGACTTCACCATCTGAACCGAGACGTTCCGACCGCGCTGAGAGACGTTTGTTGTGATCCTGTAGTAGTTCCAACCGATCCTTAGATTCGCCGAGGCGATCGTTCTGGTCAAGCAACGCGCTGATCGGATACACAAGTAAAAACATGATTCCGATTCCCACGAGCCCAAGGATGAACAGTCCAAATACTCCCTTGCGCGCCGAGGTTCTCAGCCAGATGCCGAATCGCGCGACAGGAGAGGGCTTCTTCATTGCGGGTTCCCACGCGCTACCGCGAACGTCGAAGCGCCGGGATAAGCGGCGGCCTCACCGAGCTGCGATTCAATTCGCAGCAGTTGGTTGTACTTCGCGACCCGGTCGCTACGTGCAGGCGCGCCCGTCTTGATCTGTCCACAGCCCGTCGCAACCGCTAAGTCGGCAATCGTTACATCTTCCGTCTCTCCGGACCTGTGACTCATCATCGCGGTATAACCATGCCTAGAAGCCAACGCCATCGCGTCAAGTGTTTCGGAGAGTGTTCCGATTTGGTTCACCTTGACAAGGATCGAGTTAGCGACACCAACATCGATACCCCGCTGGAGTCGCTCGAGATTCGTAACGAAAAGATCGTCGCCTACAAGTTGCACACGGTCGCCCAGGCGCCCCGTGAGCGTCTGCCAGCCGTCCCAGTCATCTTCTGCCATGCCATCTTCAATTGAGATGATCGGATACTCATTGCAGAGGCGAACGAGTTCGTCTGCGAACTCGTCTGAGGTGAACTTACGTCCTTCTCCAACAAGGTCATAGCAACCATCCGTGTACACCTCAGTCGATGCAGCATCAATCGCTATTGCAATTTCATCACTGGGCGTGTAGCCGGCTTGCTCAATCGCTTCAATGAGAAGACGGACAGCTTCCTCATTGGAAGGAAGATCCGGAGCAAAGCCACCCTCATCGCCGAGTGCGGTAGACAAACCGCGCTCAGTTAGTAGCCCCTTCAGGACGTGATAGGTCTCGGTGCCGAAGCGAAGAGCCTCAGAGAAACTTGGTGCACCTACCGGAACGAGCATGAACTCCTGAAGGTCAACATTGCTGTCAGCGTGTGAACCGCCATTCAGCACGTTCATGCACGGGACCGGCAGTACATGAGCGTTGGAGCCACCGATGTAACGGTAGAGCGGAAGATCGCATTCGTCTGCGGCGGCCTTCGCGGCCGCAAGGCTCACACCGAGCAGAGCGTTAGCTCCGAGTCGGGCTTTGTTGTCCGTTCCATCAAGATCGATAAGCGCCAGATCTACCTCGCGCTGGTCAAGAGCCTCCAAGCCGAGCACGGCGTCAGCTATCTCACCGTTCACATTCGCAACGGCCTGCAGCACACCCTTCCCGCCATATCGTTCGCCTGCATCGCGTAACTCCACTGCTTCGTGAGCCCCTGTACTTGCTCCACTCGGCACCGCCGCTCGGCCACGCGCGCCCGAAAGAAGCTCAACCTCAACCTCAACAGTTGGGTTTCCACGAGAGTCCAGAATCTCTCGTGCGGTGATGTCGACAATGCTGCTCACAGCGCGCTGATGCTCCTGTGGTAGGTGGGACGAATGTAGTGCAATGTTCATTGCTGTAGGGCGATAAGCGGAGTTTTTCTATTCGGCTTCTTCGCCCGCTTGTGCCCAAATCGCAGCCACTTGGAGCGAAGTTGCGCCAGCGAGGTCCACAGACTGCGCCACGGCAAAATGCTCCATACGTACAAACCGCTCACGAAAACGTGCCGCCCACCCGCGCAACGACGTCTCAGCGTCGACTCCACGATCGCGCGCGATTACGACGGCCGCTGCCAGCAAGTCTCCAAGTGCGGCTTCGGTATCCCCAGCATCCGCAGTCCGCAATCGTGCAATCGCATCCTCGGCTCTGCTTATGCCGTCCTGGGCAGACCCGGGCGGTAGATTCACCGCCGCCGCCTTGCGGTACAACTTGTGCGCATAAATGAGCGACGGCAAACCGGGGCTGATGTCTTCGACTAGTGAGTCCGTGCCCTTCTCTACCTTTTTCAACTGTTCCCAGCTCTGCAAGACATCCTCTGCGGTCTCGGCACTGGCGTCGCCAAATACGTGCGGGTGACGCCTCACAAGTTTGTCGTGAACCCCACGGGCGACATCTTCCAATGTGAACGCTCCAGCCTCACTTGCGAGGATCGAATGAAACACGACCTGGTACAGCAAGTCGCCAAGTTCATCCTCCAGCCGCGCATACGAAGCCATGTCGAGTTCCCCTAGAGGTGCTGAAGCGGGTAATGCTTCGATCGTTTCAATTGTCTCGTATGCCTCTTCGAGCAAGTACCGAGCGAGGGAGTGATGGGACTGCTCTGCATCCCATGGGCATCCTCCTGGAGCTCTCAAACGCTCTGCCAATACGACGAGCCGAGCGACTTCTCCCCGAACAACGGTGGAGCCGGTGTCTACAAATACTGAAGTGAGGTGATCCGGATCAACTTCGCGGTCCAGGTCCGCGAGTTCGACTGACAAGATCCATTCTTCTGATAGGCCCAGACGCTGTAAGACGATTACCTGAGTTTCAGGTGCAAGCACTTCTAATAAAACAAGCTTCACGTCGCTCAGCACCAGGCGCGAAATGCAGTGTCCTATTAGCAACTGACCAGATAGCGCAGCAACCTCGATTGCGAAGTCCTGTGCATCTACGACGCGCGCACCGGACATCGGATCAACGCCGAGCCGCGACCACGCCAGATCAACGAAGGACAACCCTGGAATCACATCCAACGCGACGCAACCATCAGCTGCTGCCTCGCGCAACAACGTGACAGTTCGTTCTGCTACGCCCGGGTTACCAGGAACTGCGTAACAAACCTCACCATGTTCTCCGGCCGCTGCGATGAGTGTCGCAACGATCTCGCCATAAACCGTCTCAAAGTCAGACGCTCGTTCATAGTTCTCGTCGAATGATTCGAACGAGATTCCGTCTTCCTGAAGTTGTTCTATCGCCGGGTGCCGCGATGTGCGCGTGAATCGATAGTCAATTCCACCGATAGCGCTCCTTGCTGCAGGAAGCAACAGATCCGTTCCTGCTGGACCAAGCCCGACAACTACGACCTTGCCTGGCCTAGCGGTCACGTGGTTGGCGTGGTTCCGCCTGAAGGCGCCTTC
>CAMBEL010000071.1 GCA_945865605.1 Bifidobacterium breve | reverse complement strand
CTTGATAAACGTCGGTGTCCAGATGATTTGTGGATAGTTCACGGCGCTCACGCTGCGCAGTGGTTGATGATCGGTAAACGCGATACCGTGGTCTGCGGTAACCACAATAAGCGTGTCGTCGTACGCTCCCATTGCTTTGAGTTTCGTTACGACGAGGCCGATCAACTTGTCGGTAGCTTGAACCGACAAGAGGTGCCGCACGCGGCCAGCATCGGCAGATGACTGACGGTTCCATTCGAGGAACGGCGCACCCGGCATCGCCTTCTTCAGTTGCGCGTCTTGCCAGGTACCGACGTATCGCCATGGTTGGTGAGGCAATTCGACATGGAGGAAATCCAGCATCTTTTCGGTACCCGGCCTAAGTGAGTACACGAATTTGCGCGCAATGGGCATCGAGGGTTCAAGGCGTGGGTCAGGAAGAAAGCCGGAGTTCGTTCTGACGGGCGAGACGAATGACCGCCAAAGGTCAACGGCATCTCGCACAAGTCCGAATTCGTTGTAGACGAGGCTTCCACTCGGGCGACTGCCTGTACAAATACGAGGAGAGCAAAGTCGAGTGATCGCTTCAGTGACATTCATCTCGTATTGCCCACCGAGCAACGTGAACAGAGAGTCGGGGTGGTCACGCGAAATCGGTTGTGCGTTGCGAACCTCCGGGTAGTCCCCTGTGAAAATCGCCGGAACGGCTACCTGCGTATACGGAGCGATGGTGGTCATATTGCGATACCAAGTGGACTCGGCCGCGAGAGACGCGAAATGGGGGAACAGTTCACCATCGACACTGCCCGATCCATCCAAGAGTGATTCGGTTGGGAACTCGTCGGCGATGATGAAAACGATGCGTTTCGGGTTGCCAATCTGCGCGCCGCTTGTCGACTTGGGATCGTTCCCTAATAGGAGAGACGTTGTTTGCGAAGCGAACAAGAAGATGAGCAGAAATGCGATGGGTGCAAACGCTAGGTATCGGAGCCATTGTCGAACCGCATCGAATCGAAGAACGAGAACCCCGGCGGCGAGGCCCGTCACACACCCAACGAATATCAGAATTGTCGGTCCGAATGAAGACTGGCTCTTCGCGAGTTGCATTGCGAAGACACCGAGCAAGCATGCTGCGATGAAGGCATGCAACCATCGACGTAGGCGCGGCAGGACCAGTCCCGCGGCTACCTCCGCCCCCCACAAGAGGGCCGGTGGTACAGAAATGACGATCAACCCGAAGAGAATAATTTGCAAGGCAGTTGCCTCGCGCGTGAAGAAGATCTCCGAGTTCTTCGACATAAGGTCGAGCGCGGGCTGGGCGAAAGCAAGACCTGCGAGGGCGAACAACTCTAAGAATGCGCGCACTTCCCGTTGCCTCGGCCCAAATCGCGCAGGCCTCGCTCTGCGACTAGAGCGCGTCGACACTTCGGGCTGAGTCGTTTCGGATTCAGGGTTACCCATCAGCGAGGCTCAACGACATAGAGGGTTCGGCTTCCGCTCGGCAGGCGAACGCTTTGCGTAATCGAATACGCCTCAGAAAGGAGCTTCTCGAATACATCGATTCGATAATCCGGGAACTGTCCTTCAGGTTTGTTTGCGAGCAAACGGGCAGCCATCGGATCGTGGGATTCGACGAACTCGACGATAAGTGGCGCATCGAACTGACGCATCCAGGCAACTACTTCAGGTAACGGAACATTGGAGGCGATAGCCAGGTGATGGATCAACGCGAGAGCCATTACTAAATCGGCCCGGCCACGATCGCTAAATGCTCGACGTTCGAGGCCGCGCCACCCTCGGGCAGGTGAGGGATCCATGACGTTCATCACGAGCGGCAGGACGTTTGAAACGCCATCATCGCGCAATGAGCGATACATAGCGTCGACCGTCACGTCATCGGAATCGCACGCGACTACATATTTTGCATGCTGCGCGGCAATGCGCGCATAGGCGCCGTCATTAGCACCGAGGTCCCAAACAAGGTTGAGGTCCCGCGACTCAACGACACTCGTCACCAACTGTTCCTTCGCCTCTCGATCGGCATCACTGTAACTACATGTCTCGCGATAGGCCTTCCATCCGGAGTCAGCGCGCCGAGACCGGAGAGATCCGATGAGTTGGGACAATTTCTTGGCGGTTGCTTTAGTGAGTTCTTTGGAAAATCCTTGTTTTCCCAGATCGCGCTGGATGTCCCTGCCCCCGCCAGTCACGTTGGACTCAGCGACGCTGTGGAGGAAGACATGCTTGAAGACGCCCTTACGGAAGCGCTTCCTGCCGGTGAAGATCCTGCGCATCTCGGTTGGCTCTAAGCCTTCGAGATGCCCAATTAAGAACCGCTGGAACGGCACACCTAGATGAGCTTCGAGCAGCAACGGATACAAGAAGCTTTGGCAGAACTGGCGGTACCCGATCCACGGTCCCGCCGCAACCGGCTCGAAGGATCCGATGTCTATAAAAATGGGCTGGGCTCCCCGAAACTGCATGTTGAAGGAGTAACCGTCTTTCATCGTCAAATTTTCATCGAGAGATGCTCGGAGCAGGTCGAGATGGGTTGCCGCTGCGTCACGAAGCATCTCAAAACTCCATTCATACGGATATGAAATGAATGGAATGCGTTCGTGTTCAAGGACCGCTGCATAATCTGAAATGCCAACCGACTCTGGCGGCGCTTGCGAGGTTGCCACGAGCGAGCCGTATTTGACACCAGCGTCGAAAAACTTGGTTGTCGAAAGTGCGGTCCAATTGGCCAAACCGGTCGCGTCCAATCCGCGATACACGCGATCACCTACGTAGAAGACCGTCCCGGACGGATCCCTGTATGAGGCTTCTTCGCGGAGCACCGGCGAATCGTACTTCGGCTTTAGCCTGACCCGTGGGCAGGCTTACAGGTCGGAAGCGGCGTTCGGATCGGTCGCGATACCGTCAGGCTCCGGCGGTTCCACTTGCTTGCGGGAGAAAATTCCCATCACGCGTTGCCCCCACATCTTGAATACGACGGCGATCCCTGCGAATCCAGCGGCGAGAGCTCCGGCAATCATGCTGCCGGAGTTGGCATCTAGATATGCGAGTTCATTCACTGCAGTCGTTCCCCCAGAGTCCGGATTTGCTCATCGAGCGAGCCAGAACCACCCATCCTACACCACTTCTCTGGAACGAAAACCCCTCCTTACGGGCCGCGAAGTTCAATGTTCCAAAACCGCGCTAGAGATCCGCCCGGATTCGGCGATGTCGCTAGGCCCACTCCGGTGGAGTCTGCGAGCACCGAATCGACCAGACGCTTGGTCCTGGTGCCGTTGGATACGAAATCGATCACGACGCCATTCAGTCGCACCTCCAACGATGTTCCCAATTCATTCGATGCCCCTCCAATCGTGGTGACGCGCTCAATTTCGCCGTTGACGATTCGCCATACGACCCAGGTCCCGTATCCAGGAGCCGCCTCCACCCACCAGCAATTGTTTGCGTCGCTGCATCGGAAAGCGATTCCAAATCCAACCGCTACCGTACCGATGGTCGCTCGCACCGTCGTGGCAGGGCGCGTTGTCTCGAGGATCGCGAGCGTCGGACCAGCCGACTGGAGGGTAATCGCGCTGGCCATTCCACCTGCCGCTGTCCACTCTCCCCGCAACGCGCGCCACACCCCAGCGCCACCGACAGGACCGAGGGGACCGGGAGTCGCGAAACTGTCACTCACTATCAAGCGCCCGACATCAGTTCCGAGGAGGCGCTCTGGTGTCACCGAAAACTTCGATACCTGAGCGGATCCAATCGCAATGATGCCTGAGCCGCGTTCAGTAGACAGCGCGTCGGCCTCGACCACGAGTCGCGTTTTGCCATCGATCGATACGCGCACGCGACTGCCCGCTAGTAAGACTTCGATATCCGATCCCGCGACCGGAGTGCGATTAATTACGCCGAGGCGGCGAGATTCACCGTCTTCGATTACCCGCAGTTCCCATCGGTCGAGTGCTGGAACCGCAACGAAGTGCCAGCAGTCGGATGGGCTGAGGCAGCGAAACGCGAGGCCCGCTCCATCCCCCACCCGATTGACATGAAGTGCCACAACGCCGTCGCTATGCGCGGCAACCGTTGCAAGAGCAACTCGGCCAGCTCGCATCTTTGCTTGACCAAGTTCCGCCACGCCTCCCTCTGCACGCCATCGGCCACTCAATTGACGCCAATGCTGACCCGTTGGTGTACTTCCGAGGCGCGAGGTCCCAAATCGTACGAAAGCATCCAAGACCGTTCGCGCGGTGGGATCTAGGGATACAGGGCCCCGCAGAGGTGGGTCGGCGTCACCACCGATCGTCGCGCCTACGAGGGTACCCGCCATAAGGAGTGTTGCCGCCAGGAGAACCGCGGCCGCGACTATCGCTGGACTACCAAGTCGTTTGGGCTCGTAGTGAAGAAGCGCCCCCGCGTCGTGACTACTTGGAGCGACTTCTGACCGATCCTTGACTTGCCGCGGCGACCGGTGCACCAAGCGAATCAATGGGCGCTCGAGTAAGTAATACGACAATGCCGCAGTCGGGATCGTGAGCGCCAAGAGAACGGCAAGTTGCAGGGGCCGCGAAGGCCCTAGATCTCCTTCGAATTGCCAACGCGCAATCACGGCTAAATAGATCGTGTGCCACAAGTAAATGCCATACGAGATCACCCCCAGCCAAACAACAGGACGCAACCGCAAGCCATGGCGGATTACCCCTTTATTTTGGGGACCGAGGACCGCTGGTAATACAACTAACGCCGCGGCAAGTCCGTCCAAGGTTGCGCGTAGAAACAACTGCGCTCCGGTTGGTGCGCCGACGAAAGCAACAGGAAGCCGTCCACGCGACACGATCCACAACAAGCCTGCAGCAAGCGACCAGGGGATCCATGGGCGTTGCCCAAGCACAGAGAGCCATCTAGGAACCCTGCCTCCGAACGCAATCCATGAACTCGCGACAGCGAGAAGCATGCCGAGCGCGAACCAATCCAGGTAGCCGATTACCCAAAGGTCAATCTGGCCTAGAGGAAACCAATCGCCGAAGCTAATGGGCTCGTCGTGAAGTGACGTTGCCCACCAAGCCCTTACCCCAAGCCCGAATACGGCGAGCCCGATGAGGCCGCCTATTTGCACCCGAACTGTGCGTCCCTGTGACGAAGCTTTCCCCGCCAAGCGCCTCAAGCCGAAGGCGATGAACGGAAGCAACAGGTAGAAGCCGACCTCTGCTACCAACGTCCATGCAACCTTTATTCCCCCTTGAAGCCACAGCCCTATGTATCCCTGTGCAAGAAAGCCGTGAAAGAAAAGCTCCGTAACGCGTTCCGTGTGTGGGAGACCGAACAGGATGAGCCCCGCCAGTGCGAGCCAATACGCAGGGAAGATACGCACAAACCGGCGCGTCCAAAATGGTCCCAACCGCGGTGTCGACTTGTTCCCAAGTTGCGAAACCAAGAATGGACGGCCAAGCAAGAATCCAGAAATAACGAAGAACACTGCAACACCGAAGGACCCGAGCCCGCCCATGAGATAGTGAAGTTGTTCCGGTAGATCGGTACCTACTTTGCGATACCCGGCTGTGTAAAAATGAAAAACAAGTACGGATAAGGCTGCGATGGCGCGCAATCCATCAAAACACGGGAACCGATTCGGTGACTCGCTCGGCAGTTCAGCCGTAGTTCCGGTTAGCGCCTGGCCTTCGGACTCGGGCATCTGGCAATCCTAAGGGTAACCACATGTGACCAGAGCGCGCACTCGTTACGCCAAAACGGAAAGTCGCTCCGCTACATCGGCGAAAGAGGCATCCCGCTGACGGATGCGCGTGAAGAGGGCGCGCGCCCGTGGAATGTTGCCAGACCTCTCTTCGAGGTCGGCCAGTGCATACCAAAGCCGTAAATGATGTTCCTGCGCGTTCTTGATGCCGTCGGCTCGACGACCGAGAAGTTTCACCGCCTCCTCAAGCTTGCCCTGATCCGCGAGTGATCCCGCGAGGACAATTCGACCCTCGGCCACGACACTTGGGCTCGGTGACACGTCGGCAAGATCACGCCACAACTCATTTACGCGCGCATAATCCTTGCGGGCGCGCGCGCAATCCATGAGTATGGGGTGCTGATCAACAGAGCCCGTCAATACAACGTATTGCTCGAGTTCTTTGGTGGCCGCCGCCCACTTTCCAGTGCGATACAAAGAAACACCAAGCAATTCGCGAATGCTCGGCGAGTCTGGCAACTCATCGCGCAGCGGTGACAAGATGCGCACGGCGTCGCGTTCGCGGTCCGCCGCTATGGCATCGGCTGCACGCAAAAGTTCTGCGTGCAATCGTTCGCCACGTTTCCCTCCGACGCGCAAGATCTCGTCACGGACGTCTTTGGGACCACGCTTGCGGTAACGAGGGGAAACCGGCTTTGCGGCCGGGTTACGACTGATTCTGCGGCGTTTCGGTTCCGGCTTTGATTCGCCGACGGGACGTCTCTTGCCACGAATACGAAGGGGCGCCGGCTTTGCGGGCTCGATCGGTTCTTCAGGTTTTCTTGGCGCGCTTCGTGGATTGACTCGCGATGAGGGGCGACCTTTGGCGGAGGAGGACGTTGGGCGCCCCTTGCCGGATCCACGGTTACCGTCTGAGCCTCGCGCCGTCACTTTGTTGCCTTCCATGGAGGGTTGCCGATCGTAGACCTAACGGCAGGCGACCGCTCGGTCGTTGAACGCACAATTGACAGATGACGCGCTTGAGGGCGCCTTTCGGCGCCCTCAAGTTGAAAAAATCCGGCGGCGACCTACTCTCCCAGAGGGCTACCCCCCAAGTACCATCGGCGCGGGCGGTCTTCACTACCGTGTTCGGAATGGGAACGGGTGTTTCCCCGCCGCAATAGCCACCGGAAACCTTTATCAAATTGGCGTCCCTTAAGGACTCCATAGCGAGCACAAGCAACAAAGTTCCCAAGCCCTCGGCCGATTAGTACCGGTCGGCTAAACACCTTGCGGTGCGTACACCTCCGGCCTATCAACCTGGTCGTCTACCAGGGGCCTTACCCGGTTAACCCGGTGGGAGATCTCATCTTGAGGCAGGTTTCGCGCTTAGATGCTTTCAGCGCTTATCCCTTCCGCAGGTCGCCAACCAGCCATGCTCCTGGCGGAACAACTGGCACACGAGAGCTACGTCCGTCCCGGTCCTCTCGTACTAGGGACAGCTCCACTCAAATCTCCTACGCCCGCACTGGATAGGGACCGAACTGTCTCGCGACGTTCTAAACCCAGCTCGCGTACCGCTTTAATGGGCGAACAGCCCAACCCTTGGGAGATGCTTCACCCCCAGGATGCGACGAGCCGACATCGAGGTGCCAAACCTTGCCGTCGATGTGGACTCTTGGGCAAGATAAGCCTGTTATCCCCGGGGTACCTTTTATCCGTTGATCGACCGCGCTTCCACATGCCACGGCCGGGTCACTAAGCCCTGCTTTCGCACCTGCTCGACTTGTAGGTCTCGCAGTCAAGCTCCCTTGTGTCTTTGCACTCGACGCCTGATGGCCAACCAGGCTGAGGGAACCTTTGGGCGCCTCCGTTACTCTTTAGGAGGCGACCGCCCCAGTCAAACTACCCACCTGACACTGTCCCCGACCCAGATTATGGGCCCAGGGTAGAATTCCAATACAAATAGGGTGGTATTTCAAGGTTGTCTCCACCGAAGCTGACGCCCCGGCTTCAAAGACTCCCACCTATCCTACACAATCCGTACCGAAACCCAATATCAAGCTGTAGTAAAGGTCCACGGGGTCTTTCCGTCCTAGTGCGGGAAACGAGCATCTTTACTCGTCGTGCAATTTCGCCGAGTCTCTGGTTGAGACAGTAGCCAAGTCGTTACGCCATTCGTGCAGGTCGGAACTTACCCGACAAGGAATTTCGCTACCTTAGGACCGTTATAGTTACGGCCGCCGTT
>CAMBEL010000070.1 GCA_945865605.1 Bifidobacterium breve | reverse complement strand
ATTTCGAACCGCGCGACGATCGCGTTAACGACTTGGGTCCTGCACTGACGGTAACTGTTGGTGGGTGCACAATCATCGATTGCTGGGGTGGGTGACAAGATCAGGCCGCTTCCATTCCGTGTGAGCGCGACGTGCTCGGGCGCGATTCGTGGTTCGGCCTAGGGGTTGGATTACACCAAGCCAATCGATACGTGGGAACGACACCTTCTGCGTTCGGCCACTACGGACACGGAGGCTCTCTCGGCTTTGCCGATCCTGATGCGCGCGTCGCGTGCTGCTACCTAGTAAGCCGCACCGGACAACGTTGGCAAGATCCACGGACGAAGGCATTGCTCGCAGCGTTAAGAACGTGTTGCTGAACCGATGGGGGCCGGTTTTCGATCTGCGCGTGCGTTTATTTGTAGAACGCTGGACTGAAGACTCCCTTTGGAATCTTGTCAAGCGGGACAGCCACTTCATCGACCGTTGGGCCAAACTCGGCACCAAGCGGGTCTAGAACGGCTAAATCGAAGCCATATAAATTGGCGGCTGTTCCCGAGAGAACCTGGCGAAGATCATCAACGTTCCAGTCGTGGAACGTACGCCGGAGGCTCTCCCTTGAATGCGGTGACGTGCCCTCGTTATGCGGGTAGTCGCTTCCCCACATCACGCGATCTAGGCCGAGGTGTCGCATCGGTACCGTCTCGCGCGGCGAAGGGAAACTCACTCCGATCCAGACGTTGCGTCGGAAGTATTCAGTAGGAGTAAGCGGTAACCGCATGTCGTTCGAGAGATTCATCTCACCGATTCGACCGGATTGCATCATGCCGTGATATGCGTCTAGTTGAGCGAAAAGTCCTGGAACCCAATCACAACCTTGCTCTGTAAGTACGAGTTTGAGTTGCGGGAACCGATCGAACACGCCACTCATTACCATCTGCCAAAGCGGACGGTGCGCGTACCAAGCGGTTTCGATCATCCACTGAATTGTTGAACTTGGGTGCTTGCCGTAGTCGGGAAGTCCGGAACCAGTGGTGTGGTTGTTAACGATCACCCCTAGGTCTTGACACACCGCCCATAGAGGGTCGTAGGCATCGGAGTAATACGGCGCAAGATCGGAATCATCGGGGATTCCCGGTATGAGCGCGCCGCCTCGAAGGCCGTGTTCATGGGCCCAACGCACTTCTGCGATGGCGGCGTCTAGATCATCGATAAAGATTTGGAAGACGCCAGCGCGTCGTGCAGGGTAGCGGCCACAGAAGTCAGCAAGCCAGCGATTGTGCGCGCGAATGCCCGCCCAGCGGCGTCGGTAATCCTCAGGGGTGGCCGGAAGGCGCGCGATTACGGTGCCCGTTGGGAAAAACGGCGGCACCGTGTTGGGGAATGTCACTTCGGCGACCTGGCCATCTGCCTCGAGGTCGGTGACACGGCGCGAGTCGTCCCAGTTTCGCGAACGACCATCGTCTTGCAGATCGCGGAAAGGGTTCGAGTATTCACCGCGCCAAGCATCGAACTCGTCGACCCACTCTGCCTCTAGGTACTCGCGATACTGCTCGTGGGAACCACCGGCATGGCAGTCAGCCGAAATAATGGTGTAGCGATCGGTTCCAGCGACGGTCACACAAACTCCTCTGGGCGAAGCAACCGAGCATCGATTGCCGATTTGCTAAACCTGACGCTAGCGTCAAGCCACCGTTCGTAGCGATACGGCTCAAGACCGAATCAACAACACCTGAGGAGCGCGAGCGTGGACATCGTCGACATCTGGGTCAACCTGGTGACAGAAGCATCTGCCGCTCAGTTCCTTGGAGCAGCAGAGAACGCGCACATCCCGTCCTATCTGGGATCCAGCGGAACAGGCGCCGTAGGAGTGGACACCATGCTCGGCCGAATGGACGAACTAGGTGTCGCGACGGGGATACTCACGCCAGGTCTAGGTGGTGGGACTGAAGAGGCATTAGAAGTCGCCGACGCCCATCCAGGGCGCTTCTTGGTTGCAGGTGGACTAACTGATCCGGGTCGTCCATCCCGTAACGCGCGTCGTATTCGCGATCTCGCGTCACATCCTCGATTCGCGATGGTGCGCGTGATGCCGTTGGCGACCCAAGTACCGATCAACGCGGCCGTTCACTACCCCGCGTACGCGGTGTGTGAAGAACTTGGGATACCAGTGGGAATCAATGTGGGAGTTCCCGGTCCGCGCGTGCGCTCGAATGTGCAGCACCCGGAGTTGCTCGAAGATGTGCTCATCGACTTTCCGGACTTGGTGATCATCGGCGCGCACATGGGGCACCCGTACGAGGAACTCCTTATGAACTACATGCGCAAGTGGCCGAACCTTTACCTCTCATGCACCGCTTATGCGCCGGGCTACTTTGATCCGGCGCTCGTGCAGTTCATGAATACGAAGACGTTCCGTGGGCGCGTGATTTGGGGAAGCGACGAGCCGTGGTTCCCGATGCAGAGGTCGTTGACCGAAGCGATGGCGTTACCACTTGATGCCGAAGCGATGGAATTGTTCCTAGGAGGAACCGCACGGCGACTACTAGACCACCCCAGGGCGTTCTCGGCACGTTGAGGGCCCTATAAGGGCCCGGAACGTGCCGAGAACGCTTGGTTTGGACTGGGGGTGGCGGGATCAGCCTTTGCCGCTAGCTTGATTACCTGATCCGCTGTATCCCGCGGACCTTCCGCCTGCCTTCAGGTTGTATCGATCGAGAACACCGCTTCCTGCGCATGCTCCGTCGTTCTTACCGGACTGTTTCGCCAATTCGCTATCAAGAATGGGATTGCCTCCGCTGAATATGCCCCACGGGCTTTCGCAACCCGGCACCACCCAAACGTGGTTCATCCAGCCTGACTCGCCACCCTGCTTTGCGCCACCACGTGCCTTGCAATCTTCGGCCGTCGTCTTGCTGTCACCAATCACTCCGCCTGGGCCGACGCATAGACCGATGTGACGGTGGAAGTGATCATTCGCGCCCGTGAAGCCCTGAGTTGGCTCTGCAGTGCCCGGGTGAATCATGTAATAACTGAGTCCTACGATACGCGCTTCGGGACCTCCTCCGTCATAAAGGAGCATCTCGGGAGCCGCTATGTCAAAGGTTCCATCGACAGTTGAAAACTTCATGTAGTGCGCGGCGATGCCGGGGACGTAACCGGTAACCCGCGACCATCCACCCGCCAGCGCGTCCGCTGCTGTCGGGTACTTGAGAGCGACGGTTTTCGCCAGCGTCAACTCGGCCTTGAGGCGGTTGCAGTCGGTCTTGCTCGTGATTGCTGTCCATGGGTGGGGACCGACGTGTCCACCATGACCACCGGTGTCATCACCCGAGGCTGAAGCGTGCTCCGAGTGGCCTCCAACGATTCCAGTCGCGACGAGCCAACTCTTCCATGCGTCGTATTCCTCTTGGGACGCCGTCCCTAGTTCGGATACGAGCATCGCAGCAGCAGCTTCGCCGTCTGCCTGTGCCGTTAGCGATACGAGCTTGTCGAGTTTCACCGAACCCCGTCCGCCCATCGGAAGTGGCTTGGCAGCACCACCCGAGGCTGACATCATCGACATGTCCATCATTCCGCCACCGTATGTGTCGATGTTGAGGCTTGCAGCTTCATCCCAGTACGCAACAGGATTGAAACCGAAATCACATCGCGATTCGTCGAGGGCGAGCATCTCATTTGCGATCGCGTCTGGCGTTGAGCCTGTGTGGCCATGTTCACCCGAAGCCGCGGTCGCAGCACCGTCGTTTCCATTCCTCCCATGTTGAGAAGTCTCAGGAGCAATGATTACAACAGTCGCGAGTGCGACACACGCAAGACCTCCGACAATCGCACTCAACTCTGGCAAGTGCCAATGCTCGGGCGCGAACACCATGAACAGCGCAACCGCAATAGCCGCAACCTCAAGTGCGACTGTGATGCCATCGACAGTACCGAACGATTCCGCGCTTCCCGCATTCCTGCCCCACGGAAGGCCCACAGTACGGCTCCATATCCAAAGACCGACCATCACCCCATTAGCAGCGATACCCGCATCAAGAATTTCTCTATCGGCAGCGCGGGCAACAAGTGCCGCAGCAAAGCCAAGCTGGATCAACCCCGCAACCGCGAACAGCAGTGGGTCCATCAGCGGTCCACTCGCGTGCACCGGAACCATCGCGATGTGGATGAGACCGGCACCGGCGAAGAGCCCAGCCAGCAGGAAACGAAGCGATCCGACGCCTAGATCGGTTCTCGGCGTTGAAGAGGTGGCGGTCATCAAACACTCCTAGTTTGTTGTGGTCAAAATACTATTACGCACAATGCGTAATAAGCGAAGGTGAGCCCATTAACGGGTGCACCACCTAGCGGTCACCGTTGTTCTTTGATGTCAAAATATAGTCGTCGGGGTCGGGCTTCCGAGTGCGTTGCCAAAACTCAAGCAAGCTAAATGGCCAGTTCTGACTCACTCTCCCAGACGCGTTTTTATACCAGGTATTCACGTGCGATGCCCCCCACGCCATCGCACGGTTACCTTCGTCAATACGCGTGTTGTAAACGTCATGAACATCGCGACGAACCTCCATCGACTCCAAGTGTTTCTCCAACAACATGCGTACCGACTCGACGATGTAGTTCGCTTCGCCCTCTGAGAAATAAATAATGCTGCCGTTAACCACGATGTTTGTGTTGGGGCCATACATCAGAAACATGTTGGGGAACAATGGGACGGTCATCCCTATGTATGCACGCGCCTCGCCATCCCACGATGCGTGCAGATCTACGCCATCACGTCCCGTCACCGACATGGGTGTAAGAAATTCCGAAGCCACGAAGCCGGTGCCGTAAATCAACACATCACATTTATGGTCCTTGCCGTCAATTGTTCGCACGCCACTATCTGTGATCTCTGCGATTGCGCAGGTCTCAAGCGTCACGTCGTCTCGCGCGAGAGTTGCAGGCAACGTCCCGTTGTCGAGAACTAGGCGTTTCGCAAGAGGCGGATACTTCGGCAATAGCGCATCGAACAGCACCGGATCGGGCACGGTTACCTGCAGGTACATCGTGAATAGTTCTCGAAGCAGATCGTTGCTTGCACTCACTGAGCGTTCCTGGTCGGGCCAATCTGAGTCGACGACCGCCATCGGCAACAGTCCCTCGTGCATGCGCCAAAAAATCCAGCAGCGATCCCAACGTGCATAGTCTGGGATGTGGCGGAGCAGCAGTCGCATGCTCTCCGGAAGTTCTTCCATGTATTCCGGAGCGGGAAGGAGCCAGGGCGGCGTTCGCAAAAAGACGGTCGTATGCGCTGCGGATTCGACGACTGGTGGAATGAATTGCACGGCGCTCGCGCCACTACCGATTACGGCGACTCGTTTATCGGCGAGATCCAAGTCATGGTCCCAACGAGCCGAATGAAAAGACGTTCCAGCAAAACGTTCGCGTCCATCAATATCAGGAAAGTGGGGTCGGTTTAGTTGTCCACACGCGCTTACGAGTACCTGCACTGAAACGAGTTCAGAAGCGCCGCTGCGAGCGACAATAGAAACATCCCAGCGCGCTTCACTCTCGTCCCAAGTCGCGCCCGACACTTCCGTGTTGAATCGAATGTGTTCACGAACACCAAACTCATCGGCGCAGGCGCGGAAGTAATCGAGCAGCACATCCTGGGTAGAGAAGTAGTTTGGCCAGTCGCCGGTCTGAGCGAACGAGTATGAGTAAAGGTGGTTCGGAACATCGACGCGACAACCTGGATAGGAATTCTCCAGCCATGTGCCACCGATATCCGGATTCTTTTCGAAGATAACCACCGACACGCCAGCTTGGAGCAGACGGTGCGCGACAAGGATGCCAGACATACCTGAGCCGATAATCCCAACCGTTATATCGCTATCGGGTGCAATCTCACTCTTGTGCCATCGGGGAGCACGACGATCACCATCCAACGAGATTTCCTCGAGCAGGATCGGCAGGTAATCGTGCTCCGGTGGTGCTCCGGTGAGGAAACCGATGATCTGCGCGGCCTGTTCATCGGTCAGCGGATCCGCAGCGACGCATCCACCTTTGCGGTAGCGCTCCAGCGCGTCGATTGCGAGACTCCGAGCGCCATCTGCTTGGGACTGCGAATACCCGCAATCCGGTTCTAATACTCGAGTCGAGTCTGGAGCCAAAGCATCACGCAATAGCGACATGTCGCCCGTCAAGTGTGCCAACGATGCGAGCAACACTGGAGGGAACGAGTCGGCCACCATCTGCGCGAAATCCGCACCGGGAGCAATCGGCTCAGGTTCAGGATGTAACCGCATTGGAACAGTCTCACATGGCGTAGGTACCGCCCTCCAGATTGGACCGCGGTTGCGCCTTGCTCAGCAACGAGCGGCGCACGACCATAGGATCACGCGACGTCCACCCGAACCTGGGAAAATCCAGCAAGCGACCGAGCATGAGGGAAACAAGATGAGTATCGAGGAATCGCAGATTTTTGCAGACAGATACATTATCGGCCGCGAGCTGGCATCGTCGCCGATGGCGACCGTCTACTTGGCTGAGGACCGAGAACTCGGACGCCAGGTGGCCCTCAAAGTTTTGGGCGCAGAGGTCGCTAACGACGTGGTGGCAGCTGCATCATTCCGCGCCCACGCCACGGCAGCATCTGTCATTCGAGACTCCCATGTTGTGGCTACGTACGACGTCGACATCGCGGGTGGACGGCCGTACATCGCGATGGAATACGTGGAAGGACGCAGCCTCGCCGACGCGCTTCCCCACGGACGTTCTGTGTCGGTACAACGTGCGGTCATGATCGCGACCGGTATTGCAACCGGACTCTCCGCCGCGCACAGGGCAGGCATCGTTCACGGCGGGCTAACTCCACACAACGTGCTTCTCACTACCAGCGGCGACGTGAAGTTGACCGACTTCGGTGTGGCCGCCTTGAGCGCGGGTAGCAACCCACTCGAGCGCGCTGAGTTCGCTGCGCCCGAACAACTCCGCGGTAGTGCGCCCGATATCGCAACAGATGTATACGGGCTAGGAGCGATCCTATTTTCCCTAATAACCGGCTATCCCCCGTTTATCGGGAACGACACGGTTTCGATCACAGAACAGAAACTCGCTGGTCCAGCCATACCTGTATCAAGTCGCGTTGCCGATGTCCCTCCAGCGCTTGAATCCGTAATCACACGACTCCTCGACCCGGCACCGAGCGCACGGTACGCAAACACAGAAGACGCTCTCATTGATCTCCGAAGGGTCGCCGCGTTCTCGGAACCAGCGACCGCCATCGTCTCGAGCATCGTGACTGGCGCAGCAGCGATGGCCCCAACCAGTGCACTCCCAGTAGTCGATAACTCAGGAAACTTCACCCCGTCTAACACGCCGTTGTCGGCTCAACCGGCTAAGCGAATGACCGCAATCTGGATAGCCGTGGCGGTACTTGTTGTCGCAGTCGGAGGTCTCGCGTGGTGGCTACTGGCATCACGTGACGAAGCCGCCAAGAACACGATCGCGGTCCCCGCTGTAGTCGGGATGGAACAGACCCAGGCGGAAGCCACGATTTCAGCAGCAGGTCTTAGCCCGTCCGTAAGCCAGTTAGCCAATCCAGACTTCGCCGCTGGCCTGGTGTTCTCACAAGTACCGACGGACACAACGAAAGTACCGTCAGGCACTGTCGTCGTCTTGAAGGTGAGCGCCGAACCAGAACCAACAACTACAACTACTAGTAAGCCAACAACAACAACGTCTACGACAACAACAACGTCTACGACAACAACACTTCCGACAACAACAACAACCGTTTAGGAGCTAGCTCGATCCATCGCTCTGAACTGAGCGCTGGACATGAAAAGGTCACGGGCCGAACGGTGGGCCGCCTACCCGATCGACAGTGACGAACTCCTCGACCGCCATGCGTTTCAAATGTTTCGGTTGAGATATCGGATGCCCCAACGCGATCAGCGCCGCAACCGCTAGTTCATCATTCACGTTTAATAGTTTCTTCAGCGTAGGTTCCCTGCGAATAGCAATTGTTGTGATTACCCCTCTAAGTCCCTCTTCGCGAGCCGCGAGCATGATGCTCCACGCGAACGGATACACCGATGCCCCACCAGCAAACGTGTACCGATCTAGATCGCGATCGACTGCCGCCAGCATTCGTATGTCCACGAGCACCACCAG
>CAMBEL010000069.1 GCA_945865605.1 Bifidobacterium breve | reverse complement strand
ATGTGACGGGAGCGATGCGCCGCACGACGGGGCCATCTTCGGTTTCTTCGGGCGGCACCGCGGCCAGAAGATCGTCCAGAGATACGGCCTCAATGAGCGGGTTACTGAGCAACCCGTCGAGGACAGGTTCAATCACCTCGGGATCAGGGTTCCAGCGGCGCGCGGTGTCCAACACGACCCCCCGCGCGAGAGTGGGTTGTTCAAGCGCGACCACTGCGAGGCCTGCGAGAAGGTTCTGGGCGCGCAGTGCAGGGGAGCCGTCCGTCGCGAGTAGTGCCCGCAGTTCGGGGCTAGTTGTTACTGCAGTAAAAGTTCGACCGTTGCTCTCGACCGCGAACGGCAACGCCGGCGTGAAGCGCGCGACTACGTCAGGTTCTAGGAGTTGTTTTGGAGACAGAACGAGTTTTTCTACACCGTTCAGAAACAATTTCTCAAGGAACGCTGCGTCGAGCGGGGAAGCATTTACGGTGCGCGGGCTCACGACGGTGTTAAGTGTGGCGTTGAGTGTGGCCGTGCCAACGCGCAGTTCGGTCACTGCATCGGCTTCCAACCCTGCAGCTAAAAGACTTGGGCCATTGATCGGCACATAGGAACCTGCTAGCACCTGATTCAGTTGTGCAGAGGAACGCACAGCGTCGATGCCATCTGCGATCGCTCGGTCGTCGGATCCACTCAGTTGCCATGAGGAAACCGTTTCGGGACCAGGCGCGAGAACTAACGGGACTCCCCTCGCCGCCTTGAGCAGGTCTGCGATTGTCGCGAGGCGCCCGAATGGAGAGACGGCTGCGATAAATGATGGTGACGGCATGCCGTTCGCGCGAATGGCTGGATCGTCGGCGATATGCCAGACCCACGAGAGCCTAAGTGGTTCTGCGATCGGCTCACTGTTCGCCGCGGGCGATGTCGCTACTAGGTGTGTAATGAATCCAGCGTGCGAATCTCCTGTCTCGGGATCGCGTAACTCGATCTCTACCGGGTACACGCCAGCCGCGGCCGAACGCGGGAGTGTGATGCGCACACGGTTTGAATCGCGCGGTGCGGCAGGATCTTGCAATGGGATAGTGAACAGGCGCCCTCCATCAGCCGAAGTCGGTAGCGCATCGAGAGGCGTCGATGTCGTAGCGATCTGCGATCCGAGTCGCTCACCTTGCAGCGTGCGTTCGTAGCCGATCCTGCTTTGCACATTTGTGTGTATGACGGCGCGCACTTCCATGCCGGGTGCAGTGTTAACCACGTTGAGGCGCAAGACAACGTCTGCACCAAGGGGTGACCATGCCGGTTGCTCGAGCAATGTGATCACTGATTCCGCTGTGGCGGGACCCGGGTACGCGGGCGATGGGCCGACTGCTAGGGCACCGAGACCGGTTGCGGCGATGATCGCGAGTGCGCGCATCACAGCGAGCGACCCATCACGCACAACCCGACGGGCTGTTCGGAAAAACCGCATGCGCGGTACAGCGCGAGGGCGGAGGAATTGTCGGACTGTGTGTTCACGAGGCATCGGCTTACGCCGTGACGTTTCAACCAGGCCAAACCATCGGCTACGACAGCGGTTCCCAGACCTTGCCGTTTCTCGTCGGGATGCACCGCGACCCTCTGGAGATATCCGTGGATACCAGCGCGGCCTGTGATGGCGTAAGCCGTGATCTCCCCTTCGTCACCGTCGCGAGGCGTGATGCGAAACCGCGATGAAGGCGTGGCCCCAATCGCGTTCGTCAGGCCGCGCGCGTCGAGCTGCCAGAACGGCGCGAACGCGAGTTTGTCGATTGCTAGAACGGGGGCGCGGTCTGTCTTGCGTGCTCTGCGCGTTCGACGTTCTGCGGCCGGGAGGTCGCGCAGGTCGTGGGAGAGAAGGTGTAGTTGTTCACGCACCACGAATCCTGCGTCCACAAATGGCAACGCGTCTCCGGGCGCGAGTGCATTGGTGACGACAGAAGAAAAGCCGTGCTTGCGAAGTGTGCCCAAGCAGCGATCGACTACTTCCTGGGGGGCGGGCCTAGATGCACCCACCGATAGGTAGGCGATTTCGTCGTTCCCGCGCCACGGGCCCATTCGCGCCCATCCCCCGCGCCAGCGAAGCGTCTCCTCGCTCATGATGAACACCCACGTTACGCGCCCGATTGCTACATCGTGTGCTCGTAACCGCAGTGCACCCGCGCTACCGTGCGCGGCGTGCTGCTCGTGGCGAGTGATCCCATCTTCGAACTTCACGACACGGGCCGTCATCACCCTGAGAACGCCGGCCGATTAGGTGCGGTCAATGAGGGTATTGCGGCAGCTGGATTGGCCGATGCAATTGTCCCGATTCCGGTGCGCGATGCCACTCGCGCAGAACTGGAGTTGGTGCATCCAGGGGCCTATCTCGATGCGCTCGCAGCGAAGTGCGCGTTGGGGCGCGGCCATCTAGATGCCGATACCCCCACGTCGATCGATTCTTATCGCGTGGCAGTAACCGCCGCAGGAACCAGCATCGCCGCGCTCGAGATGTTGCGCGCGGGAGATGGCGATGCTGCCTTCTTGGCGTTGCGACCTCCTGGCCACCATGCCCGTCCATCGCAAGGAATGGGCTTCTGTCTTCTCAACAATGTGGCGATCGCAGCGTCGTCGTTGGCTGCAGTCGGCGAGCGAGTACTGGTGGTTGATATTGACGCCCACCATGGCAACGGAACCCAAGACACATTTTTCACAGATGGTCGCGTCTTCTACGTGTCGTTTCACGAATGGCCCCTCTATCCCGGCACAGGTAGACACGACGAGATAGGCAAGGGTGACGGCGAAGGAACAACGTGCAACCTTCCGCTTCCCGCCGGCGCGACCGGAGACATTTACCTGCGCGCACTCGACGAAGTAGTGGAGCCCCTCGTGGAAGCATTTGCACCTACCTGGGTTCTCATCTCGGCAGGTTTCGACGCGCATCGCGCGGACCCGCTCACCGGCCTCGGATTGAGCGCGGGTGACTATCGGGCGATAACTGCACGCATCGCGCGATGGGCCAAGCCCGGCAGGATTGCGGCCTTTCTGGAAGGTGGGTATGACCTCGGCGCATTGTGCGATTCGGTGGCAGCGAGTTTGCCCTGTTTGCTTGACGAGAACGCGCCCGTGCAGCCAGATGAGAGAGAAACATCAGGTGGGCCTGGCTTTATCGTTGTTGAGGCAGTAGCGGACATGTGGTCTACGAGGCGCGGGTAGCCCTTCAGGTTGGCCCTGGTGACGTCGATGTAAGGCAAAAGATACGACCTATGCTGAGGACCTCGTGCTCGATCTAGACAGCGTGTTACAGGAAGCGGTTCGGCGCGGCGCGTCGGACGTACACATCAAGGTGGGCTCACCGCCGTACCTCCGCGTTGACGGACGTCTTGTTACGTGTGAACTCGAACCGGTATCGGCGGCAGACACCGAACGCGCTGCGCTGGCAATCATGCCGAAGGCGCGGGCGGATGAGTTTTTAGAACACAACGAGGCCGACTTCGCACATACATTGCCCGAACATGGACGCTTCCGCGTGAATGTGATGCGTCAGCGGGGATCAGTGTCGCTTGTGCTGCGACGCGTGTTGCCTGGTATTCCGAGCTTCGCAGAACTCGGACTGCCTCTTGTGGTCGCTCGTCTTGCAGAAGAGCAACGGGGCTTGGTCTTAGTTACTGGTCCTACGGGGTCCGGCAAGACAACGACGCTCGCCGCGATGATCGATCACATCAATGAACGCCAGTCGCGGCACATTGTCACCATTGAAGACCCGATAGAGGTGCTGCACAAAGACAAGAAGTCGATCGTTAACCAACGAGAGATCGGTACCGACACGGAGGACTTTCATGCGGCGCTCAAACGGGTGCTGCGCCAAGATCCCGACGTAATCCTGATCGGCGAGATGCGAGACCCCGAAACCGTTTGGGCTGCACTTTCCGCTGCCGAGACGGGCCACCTGGTGTTCTCGACGCTCCACACAATGGGCGCGACCGAGACGATCAACCGCGTCATCGATTTCTTCCCTCCCTTTCAACAGCGACAGGTGCGCATGTCGATCGCGGCATCCCTGAAGGGAATCGTTTCTCAACGACTGGTAGCGCGGGACGGCGATGGTGGGCGAGTACCTGCAATGGAGGTGCTGGTTACGACGGGCCGCATAGTGGACAAGATCATTGATCCGGAAACCACACACGAGATTGAGCAGATAATCGCCGATGGCGAGTTCTACGGGATGCAAACGTTCGATCAAAGTTTATTGGCCCTATATGAAAAGGGAACTATCTCTCGTCGGGACGCCATGATCACGGCCTCCAACACGAACGACCTGCGCCTGCGCCTAGAAGCCCTCGACCTTGCTCGCGCCCAGATCCAATCCAGCGGTAAGAGCGTTACTACCGGTTAGAAGTCGGAGCACTTAGTCGCAGGTCCTGTGCCGGTCCCGTGCTGGTTGCGGCCGCGTGCGAGCATGTTCCAATGCCTTCGGTACCACCGCGTCTTGCCGCAATACTCGTAGCCGGTTCGCCGGTGCAGCGCGTGGCATCTGCCCTAACCGACGCAGGACACGAGTGCTTTCTTGTAGGCGGGAGTGTGCGCGACGCGATTATCGGTCGCGATCCCGCGGAGTTCGATTTTGCAAGTAACGCGCTTCCCGATGTGATCGAGTCGCTGTTACGTCCGATCGCCGATCATGTGTGGTTACAGGGAGCGCGGTTTGGAACGGTCGGGGCTTCGGTGAGTGGTGTGCCTTGCGAAGTAACGACTTACCGCGCCGACGTGTATCACTCAGATAGCCGCAAGCCAACGGTCGAGTTCGGCAACGACATCGCGACCGATCTTTCACGCCGCGACTTCACCGTGAATGCGATGGCGCTTTCGTTGCCTGAGCCTTTACTCGTTGATCCGTTCGACGGAGCAGTAGATCTTGCGGCGCGCCGACTGCGCACGCCCGTGGCACCCGAAGTGAGCTTTGCGGATGACCCTTTGCGAATGATGCGCGCTGCGCGTTTCATCGCTGGGTTCGGCCTTGTGCCCGATGATGAACTCGTCGCTGCGGTGCACGAAATGCGAGACCGCCTAGAGATCGTGAGTGCCGAACGTGTTCGTGACGAACTTTCGAAGTTGTTGGTGGTTGAAGACCCGTCGCTCGGGCTTTGGTTCCTTGCAAAAACAGGGCTTTCGAACGGGTTCTTGCCAGAACTCAACTCGATGCAACTTGAGCAGGACCCGGTTCACAACCACAAAGACGTACTCGCACATACGATCGCTGTTGTAGCCAAGACAAGTCCGAAACTTGTGTTGAGGCTTGCCGCGCTGATGCACGACATAGGCAAGCCAAAGACTCGGTCGTTCGAACAGGGCCGCGCGACGTTCCATCACCATGAGGTGGTGGGTGCGCGCATGACGCGCGCACGCATGCTTGCGCTTAAGTACCCGACGGCCGTCGTTGAGGATGTAACGCAACTTGTTTACTTGCACTTGCGTATCCATACATATGCGATGGGATGGACTGATTCTGCGGTACGTCGCTACGTGCGTGATGCCGGCCCGCTACTCGAAACACTCAATGAATTACAACGCTGTGACTGCACAACGCGTAACGCACGCAAGGCGCAAGTGCTTGCAGACCGCATGGACGAACTCGAGGAACGCATCAAGGTTCTTGCGTCTCAAGAGGAACTAGATGCGATTCGCCCACCGTTAGACGGGCAACAGGTAATGGAGTTTTTGGGAGTCGAGCCCAGCAGGGTCGTGGGTGAAGCGCTGACGTTCTTGTTAGAGGCGCGCCTAGATGAGGGCCCGATTGAAGAGGCGGACGCGTACGAACGTTTGGGCGCGTGGGCCCGTGCACGCGGCATCGAACCGTTGTGCTAAACGCCTTCTTTCTTGGCGCGCCAAATGATGTTGTCGGGTGTGAGTGAGCGACCCGCGGCGCCGCGTGCTGGTTCCGGTTCTGCGAGTACGTCGATCTTGTAGCCAGCGCGCAGAAGGCTTGCAAGAATGTCAGAGGTTCTGTGCGGGTAGACAACCCGCATCGAGGTTCCCTCACCAATTTCGATAGGCGATTCGTCAAAGTATGAGCGCACGAGGGCAGGTCGTGTGAGCGGCAACGCTCCTTCGGGAGTTGTCTCGGATGGTGCGCAAAGCGTCATTGGGTGCGGCAGCGAGAACGCGAACACGCCGCCGGTACGCAATACGCGGTGCACCTGGCGGAACACGCGGTCTAGGTATGCCCCGGATGCGAGAGCACCGTCGGAGAATGCAAGGTCGACGGAGTCTGCTCGAAGGAACGCAAGGTCGGCAAGGTCGGCCTGCTGAAATTCGAGGCGAACCTCGGCAGCCTGAGCGGCAGCGCGTGCGGCATCGATGTTGCTCGACGATGTGTCGACGGCAATGACGGTCGCGCCGTCTAGGGCGAGGCCAATGGCTACATCACCGGAGCCGCAACCGAGTTCTATAACCCGTTTGCCAGCAACGTGGCCAAGCATGCGTCGAAGGACCGCGCGAGAAACATCGTCAGGCATCGCAGTTTTCTACACCCGTTGAGCGGCAAAGGCCACCCGACCCCATGCGCCGTTCGTCATGTAGCGCACCGTGGCGGTGCATTCCGCGACAAACGCTCGGCGTTTCGGGGTGAGGACGGGTTAGGCGCCGGCGGAGAAGTCTTCGATCATCTGGTGTGCTTCATCGTCGCGGTATTGCACCGGCGGCGACTTCATGAAGTATGCAGATGGCCCGAGCAATGGTCCGCCGATGCCACGGTCTTGTGCGATCTTCACGCACCGCAACGCATCGATGATCACGCCAGCAGAGTTAGGTGAGTCCCAGACCTCAAGCTTCAGTTCGATGTTGAGCGGCACGTCGCCAAAGTTACGACCCTCGAGGCGGATGTAAGCCCACTTGCGGTCTTCGAGCCAAGCCACATGGTCCGAAGGCCCGATGTGTACATCGTCGGCAGCGATCCCATTATCGATTTGGCTGGTGACGGCCTGAGTCTTGGAGATCTTCTTGGACTCAAGGCGCTCGCGTTCGAGCATGTTTTTGAAGTCCATGTTGCCGCCGACATTGAGTTGGTATGTGCGATCTAGAACCATGCCGCGGTCCTCAAACAAGCGAGCAAGAATACGGTGAACGATCGTCGCGCCAACCTGGCTCTTGATATCGTCGCCAACAATCGGCACGTTCGCCGCAGTGAATTTGGCAGCCCACTCTGGATCCGATGCGATGAACACGGGGATGGCGTTTACGAAGCCCACACCCGCATCAAGACACGCCTGCGCATAATGCTTCTGCGCTTCTTCGGAACCCACGGGTAGGTAACTGACAAGCACATCGGCCTGAGAATCACGCAGTGCCTGGGCAACGTCTACCGGCTCAGCCGGGCTCTCTTCGATTGTGAGCTTGTAGTACTTGCCGAGCCCGTCGAGCGTGGGGCCGCGCTGCACAAGAACAGCGGAGTCGGGCACGTCAGAGAACTTCACCGTGTTGTTCTGACCTGCGAAAATAGCCTTTGAGAGCGGAATGCCGACCTTGGTGGCATCCACATCGAACGCGGCAACAATCTCAACGTCGCGTACGTGGTAGCCGCCGAGCTCCACATGCATTAGGCCTGGCACGGTCTCAGTGGGATCGGCATCCTTGTAGTACTCAAGGCCCTGGGTCAGGCTGCTTGAACAGTTGCCGACTCCTGCGATGGCCACTCTGATCTTGGAACCGCTCATGCGGATGCTCCTTCTTGTGTCGAGGCGTCAAGCGCAGCGCGCTCTGCCTGGATAAGTTCTTCGACCCACTCGAGGTCATGTTCGGTAGAAGACTTTCGGTGCTCCATGAGGGACCGTGTGTAGCGATCGATCGTGGTGCCGCGATTGCGGCGGGCTTTTGCGAGGCGGTCGGCCAGCTCGGCGCGCCGACGCTCCAGGAGAGCGATGCGTGCTTCGGGGTCTAGGTGGCGACAGAAGGCGAGTCGTAACGAGAAGAGGCGTTCGTCGTCTGGCGAGTCGTCCGCAGCCAGCAGTTCGGCGAAGTGTGCTTCGCCAGAGGCTGTGATGCGGTAGGCCTTGCGACCGCGACGGCCGGACCCACCCGGTACCACCCGCAGTCGCGCAGCAGCAGCCTCGCCCGCAAGGGAACCGGTTGATGGAACTACCCCACCGTCCATTCCGGTCTCGCCAGTCCCTACAACCTCGATGTCGCCAGCCTTTTCATTCCGTCGAAGCGCTGGGTATAGCGAGCCGAAAGAAACACCCCAGAATGCGCCGAGCGTTTCGCCGACGCGCTTCTTGAGTTCGTAACCGTGGAGCGGTTGCTCCT
>CAMBEL010000068.1 GCA_945865605.1 Bifidobacterium breve | reverse complement strand
ATAGGTGACCCGCACGCGCGACATTTGATGCTGCCATTCCATTCCACATGGTGAGGAAGGTTCCCGAGATTCCACCATCCTCCAGCACCGATGGATGTGCGAACTCAACGGTATGTCCAGCCTGCTCCAAGAGTTTGGCCCCTAGTTCTATCGCGGCGACACATTCGGCATCCACGGGTTCACCGGTTGTCGGGATCGTCGTACACAGTCCAATTCGCAGGCGACCTGGGTTCGCTCCTACTTCTTCTCGGTACGGCCTGAGTGGGGCAGGGGCATGCACCATGTCGCTGGGTTCTGAGCCCGCAACCGCATCGAGCAACGCCGCGCAGTCGCGCACCGAGCGGGTGACTGCGAACTGCACCGAAAGGGGTCGAGCCAGGTCGCCACTAGGCGCGACCGAAATGCGGCCACGCGAGGTTTTTAGTCCAACGAGTCCGCAGCACGCTGCGGGTATACGTATCGAACCTCCTCCGTCGGAGGCATGCGCGAAGGGCGTGATCCCGGCCGCGACCGCTGCAGCCGAACCACCGCTAGAGCCGCCAGGCGTTCGGGTCCGATCCCACGGGTTGCGGGTCGGGCCGTATGAGAGCGGTTCTGTAGTTGGCATGATGCCAAGTTCCGGCGTGTTTGTACGTCCGATGGTCACGAGACCGGCGGCGCGGAAGCGGGATGCGAGAACCGTGTCCTGTGGCAGACGAAAGTCGACATCTTTGAGGACGCTCATTCCGTCATAACAGGGCTCACCTTCGTAACCGCATGCAAGATCTTTGAACAGGAAAGGCACTCCTCGGAACGGGCCATCTGGTAGTTCCGGACTCGCGGCCTCGTCGCAAGCGCGATCGAAACGTTCCGTAGTCAACGCGTTTATCTGTGGCTGGATCTTCTCTGCACGAGCGATCGCCGCGGCGACCAATTCTGTCGGGGACAATTCTCCACTGCGCACCAATTCGGCTTGTGCGGTCGCATCTAGTAATCCCAGATCGTCGGTCATCGTTACGCCGATACTTTTGGACGACCAGCGGCCCACGGATGTGCCAACTCAAGTTGGGCCGCAACGCTGATGAGCAAGTCTTCGCGATTGGCCGCCCCGACAAGTTGGATACCTATCGGCAAGCCTGACGCACTTTGATGTAAGGGCAACGAGATCGCTGGCTGGCCCGTGACATTGAACGGTGCGGTGAACGTCGCGAATGGGGTCTGCCGCACGGTCGAAAGGAATGGATCGCCGTCGGGAGCGTTCAGGAAGCCAATGGGGGCTGGAAGCTCCGCCATCGTCGGAGTCAGCAGCAGGTCAAATTTCTCATCGTGCCAGAACGACAAGACCCGGCGGGTCCACGTACCGATCGCGTTAAGTGTTTCGGCGAACGTCAATGCTGTGATCGACTTCGCAATCTCGGCCAACGCCCACGTGCCAGGTTCGACGTCAGATTCGGTGATTGGTCGCCCCGCTATCCGTGACAACCCCTCGATTTCGACGAGCGTATTCACCGCGATCACATTGAGGAACATGCCCAGCAATTCGCCATCCTCGAGCGCATCTGGCGATGCGATTTCGACGACGTGGCCAAGCGCTTCGAGTTTGGCCGCCGCATCTTCGGCAGCATGCGCGCATTCCGGGTCCACTTCTGACATCGCACCGGGAGCAGTCGTACGGATACCGATTCGAAGGCCTGTGTTTGAAGTGGTTACCTCCTCGAGGTACGAGCGCGCTGGTGGCGGCGCCGAATAGGGATCACCTGGCATCTCGCCCCAGACAGCGTCGAGCACTGCCGCAGAATCGCGCACGGAGCGGGTGACAACATGTCTCGCTACAAGGCCATTCCAGGACTCCCCATCTTGGGGGCCAAGCGAAGTACGGCCGCGGCTTGGCTTGAGTCCCACAAGACCGCACGCGCTGGCTGGGATGCGAATTGACCCTCCGCCATCACCCGCGTGCCCGACTGGAACCATTCCACTCGCTACCGCTGCTGCGGATCCACCGCTTGAACCACCGGTGCTGTGATCGGTGTTCCATGGATTGCGAGCAGGTCCGTACGCGTGCGGCTCTGTAGTCGGCTGCAGTCCGAACTCGGGGGTGTTTGTCTTTCCTACGATGACGAATCCCGCTGCTTGGAGTTTGGCGAACAGAAATGAATCTGTTGTACCTGTGTGACGTAATTCCTTCAGTAGCTTGTTACCGAGGTGCAGCGGTGCGCCGGCGAGTTCACCATCTAGATCCTTCACCACCAGCGGCACTCCAGCGAATGGACCCGACAGGGGCTTCGCCGCTCGCTTCCGCGCACTTTCGAACAGAGGGTGAATGACGGCGTTCAGTTCTGGATTGAGTTTTTCGATCTTGTGGATCGCCTCGTCAACTAACTCTGTCGGGCTCGCTTGACCATTGCGGACGAGGTCGGCTTGGGCGGTGGCATCCAGGGATGAGATATCGGTCATGACCAACCGTACGCCGCGATAGGTAGGCGGGTCGAGTGCGCCACGCGTATGGTCTCTGCATTTCTGGATCGGCGCGCTTCGAGGTCACCAGCCCCGTAGGTCCACATCCCAGACATCGGTGATTTCTTCACTCCGAGCGACATATATACGTTCGTGGCAAGCGACGGTTGGATCGATATGCGCCGGCCATACGCGAACGTGATCGCCAACCCGCAAACTTGAGTGCGGCCGGAACGTCACATGTTCGTCTGACACCAACCAGACTTCTCCGGCATCCATTGACGGGTTCCCGTGGTCCATTCCGAGAGCCTTGAGCCCACAGTCCGCAACAGCGTGACGAGATGACGTGCTGATCACCGTGGCTTCTAACCAAAGTGCTTGTTTGAACTCTGGAACGAGGGGAGCGAAGGCCGTGTCCATCAACGCGTACGAGCCAGCTTGTATCTCCGTCGCCCAAGTGTTGATGTCGTATGTGCCCGTCGCGCCTGCCGAGATCACATCACCACCCACGTCTCTGTGGGCAGCGAGCAACAGAGACATCGCTTGCTCTGTCGCGCGCGTTCGTTCTGAACGGTCAGCGTATTGATACACGTGACCTTCGTAACCCGCAACGCCCCGAACGTCGAGCCCGCGCGCTCTCGCGAGATCTGCAAGTGCTCCAGCCTCTTCGGGAAGGCAGCCACATCTAGGTAGTCCTACGTTAACGTCGATCAACACTTCGCGGATGCCGTTTGCTGCAGCAGTGTCAACAGTTTCGTCAGAGTCAACGGCAACAGTTACGCGTGCTTCGCAGGCGGCCATAGAGCGAAGCCGCCCAACATCCACCGTTTCGTTAGCGAGAAGCAGGTCATCACCGAGACCCGCTAGGGCCATGCCAACGACTTCGCGCGGAGTCGCGCACGTGAACCCTGTGTGGCCGTGTTCGTACTGTCGCCGTGCAAGGGACGTCGTCTTGTGCGCCTTCACATGTGGTCGACATCGTGAACCCGGCAAGGATTTGGCCATCGTGGCCAGGTTGGATCCAAGGATGTCGGCATCAATGACCAGTGCAGGTGTGGCTAGTTCACTCAGGTTCAAGTAGTTCTCCGGACTAGTCGACGGACTCCGAGCGAAAGACTGCGGCCCATCTGCGCGAGCATGGCACCCCGACAATAGGAGCGGTAGTGAGCGGCGAGACGCGCGAGGCGGGTTGGTACCCAGACCCGTGGGGAACTGAGGGAGAGCGCTACTACGATGGAGCGGCTTGGGCGCGCTCAGTTCGCCTCCAAGGTTCTACTGGCGAACCACCTGAAGCTATGGGAACGGCAGCCGATCCGGTTTTCCCGACCTCGGTCGCGCCACCGATCGCCGATGAGGCATCGTCAGCATCCGTCATTGGAAAGCCGTCAGGTTGGTTCGCCGATCCATGGGGCGTAGCACCACTTAGATTCTGGGACGGCGACAACTGGACTGGGCAGGTCAGTAAAGCCATCGGAGTTCCCAGTCCAGAACTCGAGCGCGACGCTTCGCGGTGGGCACGTATTGCGATGTTGTGGGCAGGACCCGCGCTCGCCATCTACGCGGTCGGTAATGCCTTTCAAGCGATCTGGATTGCTGATAATTGGGATGCGATCGTCAAGGCAGATGGCCGCGTTCCGGATGGAGCGAACGAACTCGCCTCCACAATCGGCCAACTCGCGTTCTTCGCATTCATCGCGGCGGCAATCCTGTTTCTTATGTGGTTCCACCGCTCCGCGGTATTTGCTGCGGGAGCGGGGCTTCCGGCGCGTCGTCGACCCCGGTTGGTTGTAGGGTCATTCTTTATCCCAGTTGTAAATCTCTGGTGGCCCTATCAGTCCGCGTGCGATCTTTTGCCCCCAGGCCATCCCGGCAGATCGACCATCCTTCGATGGTGGCTCCTATGTATCGGTGCGTTGGTCGCGGGGATGTCGATCGTCGCCAGTGCGTTCCTAGGGACGATCGCCCTGGCGGCCGCGACGGCGATCGCCGCTGGGTTATCGGTGTTCGCTGCGTTCGCTGCGCGCGCGATTATCGACACTGTGGTTACGGCTCACGCCGATCTCGCTGGCTAACAGATCCGTTTTACTGGTAACTATTGGCCAGTCCAGCGGGGTGCGCGCTTTTCGGCGAATGCTGTGGCACCTTCAATTGCGTCGGGAGAAGCGAATACATCCATCGCTAGCGAGTAGTTGCGCGTCCAGGCATCTTCTTCGGTGAGTCCTCCCGCTTCGCGCACCATCTTCAGCGAATTGCGAACTGCTAGTGGCCCATTCGCTGCGATGCGATCGGCGAGTGCGCATGCCTCGTCCATGACGCTCTCTGCGGGCACGACGCGGTTCACAAGGCCGAGTTCGTACGCGCGATTCGCGTCTATTGGTTCTCCGGTAATCGCGATTTCTGTCGCGACCGCAAGGGGGATGCGTCGCGGGAGACGGATTAGTCCACCAGCGGCCGCGAATAGTCCGCGCTTGGCTTCAGGGAGACCGAAGGTCGCATGATCAGCCGCGACGACGAGGTCGCATGCGAGCATTATTTCGAAGCCACCAGCGAGGGCTGGACCATTGATTGCGGCGATTAGAGGTTTGGGGAATTCACGCCGGATAATTCCTGCAAAGTTGCCGCGTTCGGTCGCCATCTCTGCGCCGCGACCTTGTGCGATCAACTTGAGGTCGGCACCTGCGCAGAAGGTTGGACCAGCTCCAGTCACGATGACCGCCTGCACAGTCGCATCGGCTTCGAATGTGTCGAGAGCAGATTCAACGCCCTGTGCAAGGTCGCCGTTCACTGCATTGCGCGCCTCGGGGCGATTGAGAGTGATGATTCCTACGCCACCGCGTTGTTCGGTTTCTACGGCCGCCATCGTTCCTCCGGTTCAGAGTGTTATGTGAGGTTCGGAGACTAGGGCGCTTCGACCACTCCGGCAGCCTCGCCGTGGAACGCAGTGGGTGGTGCTCTGAGTTCATCGGTGAATCGCGGATACGCGATACGGGCGATGGCGAGGATGGCGAGCATCAGAATCGCGGCTCCAGCTGTCGTTGCGCGTAGGCCGATGACATCAGCGATCTGCCCCTGAATAACGCTCCCGAGGGGATAGAGGGTGCCGAGCACGAGGATCAGTAGCGAGAGGACTCTGCCTCGTAACGCGGCCGGCACTCGAAGTTGGGCGATGCTCATGAAGCTGGATAGCGCTCCTAGATACAGAAAGCCGACTAACAGAATCGCGATAAATGACACTTGGATGGTCGGTGCGATCGCGTAAAAAAACAGCGCTGGGGGGAGGCCCCAAAGAACAGCGAAGAGCACGCGACCGCTCCCGAAGCGCGCTGCGAGTGAAGCCAAGGCGAAGCCCATCGCTACTGCGCCAATGCCCTGAGCGGTTACGAGTGCCGCGGTTCCGCCAGCTCCGGTGTCAAATACGAGTTGAGACATAGCTGGGATGAGCGCGATAAAAGGCGCGGCAAGGAATGTGTTCAATACCATGTATGCGACGACAATCCGCAACGCCGGATCATTTTTTGTATACGAGACACCTTGACGGAACGACTCGAACATCGAAACGCCGCCGTGGTGCGCGGGCGGGGGGAGACGCAACAAGATGATGACTATGATCACCGTGAAAAAACTGATTGCGTTCAAGCCGAAGGCCAATGCATATCCCCCGAGTCCGATGACGATGCCAGCGAGGGCAGGTCCGATTACCCGTCCGAGGTTCCACTGTGCAGACGACAGTGCAACCGCGCCTACGAGATCTTCCGGAGGGACGAGATCTGGCAGCAGGGTTTGATAGGTGGGGAAACCGATTGCTTGAGCGCAGCCGCCAGCAAAGACGATGAGCGTGACGGTGATCGGAGACGGTGTTCCGGTTGCGGCCAGGTAAGTCAGAAGGGCGGCGAGCAAAACCTGAATTGTTGTTGTGGTCAGGAGCAACAGCCGTCGCGGGAGGCGATCTGCGAGTACGCCTCCAAGTGGCCCTAAGAGGCCGCCGGGCAAGAAGCCTGCAGCCGCGACTAGTCCAGTCCAGCCTGGGTCTCCGGTCTGGGCCGTCACGAGAATCCCCACTCCGACGGTTTCCATCCATGTGCCGATATTGGAGATGAAGGCGGCCGTCCACAACATCGCGAATTTGCGGTGACGAAGTGGCGCTAGGGATCGGTTCACAGGACAGTCACGGTATCGCCCCTACGAATAGTGGCATCCTTGTTGGCGTGCGAGGGAGAGCAAGGCTGGTGCTCTGGATGGCGCCATTCATCATCGTTGGATGTGGTGGCGGCAATGAGAACCTAAATGGTTCAACGTTCAAGACTTCAAGCGACCGACCTAGTTCGACGAGTGAAGTGACTGTTGCGCCTACAGCGAGCACTGCTACTTCTGTAGCGACTACTACAACGCTGCCAGAGGGAATGCCTCTCGGAGACGATACGACCGTCGTGTCGGTAACGGATGGCGACACAATCGTCGTGGCGGGTGGCACACGAGTGCGTCTCATCGGCATTGATACTCCCGAGACGCGTGATCCGCGAAAACCGGTGCAGTGCTACGGAAAGGAAGCGTCAGCGCACGCGCGTGCTCTCATGTCCGTCGGGTCGGGCGTTCGACTCGTTTTTGACGTCGAGCATTTCGATCGGTACGACAGAACGCTCGCATACGTTTACCGCTTGTCTGATGGGGAGTTTGTGAATGCTGCGCTTGTTCGAGACGGCTATGCGCAGTCATACACGTATCCACCGAACGTTCGTCATGCCGACGAGTTCGTCGCCTTGGCGCGCGAAGCAAGGGAAGCAGGCCGTGGATTATGGAGTGCTTGTAGCGGTTTTGGTGTTCCTGCGGTTATAGCTGGCCCTGCCACTACGCCTGGTGCGGTAACCGGATGTGATGCTGCATACCCAGGCGTGTGCATTGCGCCGTACCCGCCCGATCTTGACTGCGGCGAGGTCGCTTATAAGAGATTTACCGTGCTCGCGCCGGACCCGCATGGGTTCGACAGAGACCAAGACGGCGTTGGATGTCAGACTTAGGACGTGGAACGCGAGCCGCGCCCCGACGGGCGTATCGTCCAGGCGGGCAATTTTGCTACTCGGTACGAAGCGCAATCGGCGATGCGCCTCCTCGAAGAGAATGGGATACAGGCATCGGGCAAGTTCGGTGATGCCGATGGATGGGCACCGCACTTCGCGCTCGTCGATGGATACCGGGTGTTGGTGTTCGACGACGACCTCGAAAGAGCGAAAGAGCTATTGGCCGAAGAAGCGCTCGCAGAAATGGAGACCGAAGCCGACCCGGAGCCCGAATCGGGCTAGCTCCGTTTACAACTAGCCAGAAGAGAGCGTTTTCCATAGCGTTCTGTAGTTCGAGTACTCGAGACCCGGTTGGATGTAACCGGCGGAGATCAACTCGCGGTGAAGGGCAGGTAGCGACCGGTAACCGATGCCGGCGTCTACATGATGAGCGAGATGCCAACCCGTGTTGTACGGAACGATCGTCAGTCTGGCAGGCCAAGATTGAAGGACAGAGTGTGTCGTCTCGCGTCGGTCGCTCGATGCTTTCATTCCACCGTGTTCAGCGATGCCGCGCAAGCGATTCATCACACGCCACACCGTGTGCATTGGAAGTTGCCACAGCAGAAGGTAGAGCCATGGGTGACCGGCGAGCGCGAACAGTAGGAGTAGGACTGCTTGTACAAGAAAGATTGCGATTGCTTGGCGACGCACATTGGGATTATCGCTGCGCAACGCGCGGAAGAGGCCGTGTGTTTGCTTCCACCCCGTTTTCCCCAACGCGTCACGAGTGAGTTTGCGTCGCATCGAGTCGCGCTGGATCGGGTAGCCGCGGTATAGCGGAATGTCGGGCTCGTTAGGTCCAAACTCTTCGCGGTGATGCGCCATGTGTCCGCGTCGGTATAGATCGATCGGGACCATGGCGGGATAACCGAGGAACCATTTTCCGACGAAGTCGTTGGCGCGCTTGTTCGCGAATAGAAGACGGTGAGCGGCTTCATGCATGAGGATGTTAAACCGGCAGATCATCGGCCCCATCGCAAGAAACGCGACGAGCCACACGACGGGTTGGTTCAACCAAACAGCGGTCGCGATGATGCCGATTGTTATGGCGTAGAGAAGGATGACGCTGAGTGCGTTCCGCAGGGCAGGTACGCGACGCAGGCGTTCGCGCAGTTCCGGGACGGGCTTACCCGAGGGGGATATGGGTCCGGAGGGGTCGGGAGGGACCAAGAGACCGGAATCCGGCACCATGCTGTGCGCCACAGGAAGCAATGATACGAGAAAGGCACTAACAATCGCCCCACCA
>CAMBEL010000067.1 GCA_945865605.1 Bifidobacterium breve | reverse complement strand
CTCGATTACGGACCCAACAAGCCAGGTTTTGCCGAACTCCCACTCGCCCGCCTCTCCAGCCGCGGCAGGGCGGCTTGCGTTCACCTATGTTGTCGGGCAGGCTCTGCAAACTTGCCTGACGAATGGTCGGGATTATCTAGGGGGAAACTTGAAACGTCTTAACTGGACTGCCGTGTTATTAGTGGTCGCACTCATCGGTGCAGGCTGTGGCCGAAGCGATAGTTCGGGAGACCCTTCGGATACGACGAGCACCACTGGCAGCGGCGCCAAGAGTGCAAACTTCGGCGATCTCGTCGAGGTCTGTCAGGACGGAGACCCTTCCGGTTCCCCCGCCCAAGGAGTGTCACCGAGCGAGATTCGTGTCGGTACGTTTTCGGACCCAGGGTTCGTTGGCCGCCAAGGCCTCAATCAGGAGTTGTTCGACACTGCTGAAGTATTCGCTGCATGGTGCAACGCACGCGGAGGAATCAACGGGCGCGAAATAGTTGTTGATGAACTCGACGGAGCCCTGTTCAACGTAAAGGCCAAGATGACTGAAGCTTGTTCACAGGACTTCATGTTGGTCGGAGGTGGCTCCGTGTTCGACCAGGACGGCGTGACCACGCGACTGGCGTGCATGCTGCCGGACATCGCTGGGTATGCAGTAAGCCCCGAGGTCCGCGGTTCCGACCTTCTTGTGCAGCCAGTTCCTAACTCGAACGTTACGTTTCCCGTCGGCGATCTTGTTTACCTCGGTAAGGAATACCCCGCGTCGACAAAGGCCGTTGGCGTTCTCACGGGTGACCTCGCTACAACGAAACTCGTCGGCGCTCAGACCGCAGAAGGAGCGAAGTCCCTCGGTTGGGACATCGTCTACGACGACTTATACCCACCAGCTGGAGTTACGGACTGGACTCCATACGCGCAAGGCATCAAAGACAAAGGCGTAAAGGGACTTCTCTGGGTGGGCGAGCCGGAAAACCTTGCGGCGCTGATGAAGGCGATCACGAATATCGGATACAAGTTGGACTGGGCGCGCGCGGATGCGAATCACTATGACCAGAAACTTATTGATCTAGCAGGAAGCTCGCTCTCGACTCCCGTCTACATCCGAAGCGGCTTCGAACCATTTGAAGATGCAACGGACGACAACGCGACCGGCCAATACCTCGCCGCGTTCAAGGAGTACTTGCCGGAGGGCAAGAACCGCACCTACCTCGGGCTGCAAGCATGGTCTGCATGGCTTCTGTTCGCGGAAGCAGCTAAGGAATGTGGCAACGATCTAACGCGTAAATGCGTGTACAGCAACGCCAAGAAAATCCACGAGTGGACGGGTGGGGGGCTGCACTCGAAGTCCGATCCAGGAACGTCAGCGGCATCGCCGTGCTTTGCAATTGAAAGGGCCACACCGAAGGGCTTCGAACTCGTTACCGATATCAAGCCCAATGACGGCATCTTCAATTGCAACCCAGACAATGTCTACAAGTTGAAGGGTGATTATCCGCCTGGAGTAACCCTTAAGGACGTTGGTAAGAAACTCTCCGACCTCAAGTAGACAAGCGGCGTGGACAAATTCCTGACATTCACGATCGTTGGTCTGACGCTCGCGGCCATTTACGCGATTATTGCTAGTGGCCTCGTTCTCACATACACAACGACCGGAATATTTAACTTCGCCCACGGTGCCGCAGGGATGCTCGCGGCATTTACCTACTGGCAGTTTCGCTTCGTCTGGGGTTGGCCAACTCCGCTGGCACTCGTCGTAGTCCTTCTAGTTTTTGGACCCCTTTTCGGCGTGTTGTTGGAGACGGTGATCATGCGCGGACTAGAAGGCACGACCGACACCGTCAAACTCGTGGTGTCGATCTCACTACTTCTATTCATGATCGCCCTCGCACAACTCATTTGGGCTCCTGGAATCAGCAGGCCTCTACCCGGATTCCTTGCCGGTAACAAGCCGATCAACCTCGGAGCCACGACGATTACTTGGCACCAGGCGATAACCATTGGTGTTGCGATTGCGGTAGCAATCGGCTTGCGTCTCGTCCTGACGCGAGCGCGGATCGGGATAGCAATGCGTGCAGCCGTCGACGACCGTTCCCTTACAACTCTGAACGGCGCGAAGCCAAACCGCGTATCGATGCTCGCCTGGGCCATGGGAACATCGCTAGCAGCCCTCGGTGGAATCCTGATTGCTCCGGGTCCCGGACTCGAAGCCGCCTCTCTCTCGCTGCTCATCGTTTCTGCGTACGCGGCCGCCGTGTTCGGACGGCTGCGAAGCCTGCCACTGACGTTTCTCGGAGCCATTGTTATCGGCTTGGTAGAGGGATACCTGGCTGGCTACTTACCGCAGAATCAATACCTCACGGGCATGCGTATAGCGAGTCCAGCAATCATCTTGTTCATCGTGCTCCTCGTGTTACCGAATCCGCGATTGCGTGGCCGCATGACTCGGTCGCGCGAGTACTTTCCAACGCCGACCTTGGCGGGAGCGATCGGTTTCGCGATCACAGTAGTAATCGGAGCCGTGATGCTTGCGACGACTCTCAGTGATCCAGACCTAATTACATACGGACGCGTTTTCCCAATCGGAATAGTCGCATTGTCGCTTGTCCCGCTCGTCGGTTTCGCAGGACAGATCTCGTTGTGTCAATTGAGTTTCGCTGGCATCGGCGCGATTGTCATGGCGCACCTTGGTGCCGGAGGCGATCCAATCGCGCTCGTGTGGGCAGTGCTCATCGCGGCTGCGGTCGGTGCCGTTGTCGCGCTGCCGGCATTGCGCCTTTCGGGTATTTACCTAGCGCTTGGCACAGCAGCCTTCGCAGTGATCCTCGATCGATGGCTGTTCAACCTGCCCGCGCTATCTGTTTTCGGACTCTTTGACATCAATCTGTTCGCTGGTGGATCTGTATCGGTTGATGCGATCGAACTCTTCGGAAGAAGGTTCGATGACCCAGGTACTCAGATGATCATTTCTGCAGTCACATTCGCCTTGGTCGCTTTATTGGTCATCTGGATCCGGCGCGGGCGCCTAGGCCGCAGGCTGTTGGCTATGAAAGACAGTGAAGCGGCATGCGCGACGCTCGGCCTAAATCTGATCTGGACGAAGCTCAGTGTGTTTGCTCTTTCAGCAGGTATCGCAGGTCTTGGTGGAGCGCTTTACGCCACACAACTAACGAGCATCCAGCCCGGCAACTTCGAACTCGTACAAAGTCTGCAATTGTTCGCTATCACTGTTGTAGGTGGAATCGGCGCCGTAGGTGGCGCGCTGTTCGCCGCGCTATCTCTGTACGCCTTCCTCCCCCTGCTCACGACGCTCTGGCCGTCCAGCGTGCGCTGGGTTGGGCTTCTACCGGGCGGTGCAGGCATTGGGCTAGGCCGCAATCCGAATGGTGCAGTGCATGACGTCCGCGAAGGCTTCCTGCCGTTGCTCGCGGCACGGGCGGTTCTCGCCGCCATGTGCGTAGCTGTGGCTGGCGCTTATGTGCTGCGACTCACAAACGTCATCGACAACTGGGCCTTCGTCGTACTTCTGATCGTCTTCCCCGTACTTGCCACCATTGCAGCCGGGCTGTCCAAGCCGCGCGCCGTTGAGGCGGCCGCGGGCAACGACGAAGAAAATCGCGACATTCCACTCGAGTGGAGAGGTATCGATCGCCCTTGGACCAAGGCCGACTTGGAGCAACTCGATCGTTATCTCGGATTAAACGAGATGGAGTTTCATGACGTCCGCTGACGACAAGGCCAGGCTTAGCGTGCAGGGCGTGACGGTGCGCTTCGGCGGCAACATCGCGCTCGACGATGTAACCCTCGCGGCTAACCCTGGTTGCGTGACGGGGTTGATCGGCCCTAACGGGGCGGGCAAGACCACGCTCTTCAACGTGATTACTGGCTTGTTGGCACCCAACGCTGGCATCGTGACGATGAACGATCGAAATATGACCAAGCTTGGTCCCACCCGCAGAGCGCGACTCGGACTAGCCAGGACGTTCCAACGCCTTGAATTGTTCTCTCTCCTTAGTGTTCGCGAAAACATCAGGGTGGCGGCCGACATCCGCAAAGGTTGGTCGCGTGACAAGGACAACCCTGCAGATGCCGTTGAGAAAATTATCGATCGCATTGGACTCAGAGATGTGGCCGATGCGCGTGTTGATTCACTCCCGACCGGGCAGTGCCGGCTCGTAGAACTTGGACGCTGTCTCGCGACCAAACCTCAGGTCCTACTGTTAGACGAACCCGCGTCGGGTCAAGATGAGACCGAGACCGCGCAGTTCGCCGTACTGCTAGACGAATTGGCGGCTGAAGGCATGGCGGTGGTCTTGGTCGAACACGACGTACGCCTTGTGATGGATGTGTGTCACACGGTCAACGTTTTGGACTTCGGTCGGATCATTGCGGTCGGCACACCCGAACAGATCCAACAGGATCCAGCCGTACTCGCCGCATACCTAGGATCGACGACACCATGAACTCGCTAGAACTGCGCGGAATTTCTGCGGCCTATGACCGAATCGATGTCCTCTTCAACATCGATCTGGTCGTGCCAGAGGGCAACGTCATCGCTCTTCTCGGTCCCAACGGCGCGGGAAAGTCAACGTTGCTACGAGTAGCCGCAGGATTACACGGGCCCGCGTCAGGGGACGTCCTCGTCGCTGGGCGTCGAGTTAACGGCGTACCCCCTGAAGAACTAGCTCGTCGTGGAATGTGCCTAATACCTGAAGGGCGAGGCATTTTTCCCAACCTGACCGTGCGTGAAAACCTGCGCATGATGACCTTCACTGGCACGAAACTGTCCGACGTCGAAGAACGATCGTTCACCCGCTTCCCGCGACTCAAGGAACGGATCGGCCAGACGGCTGGCACACTTTCGGGCGGGGAGCAACAGATGCTCGCGATGGCGCGTGGGCTTGCGACCGATCCGGCATTGCTACTCCTAGACGAATTATCGATGGGGCTTGCTCCGATCATCGTCGAAGAGTTATATGAGATCGTCGCTCAGGTCGCCAGCGAAGGAGTTTCGATACTTGTAGTGGAACAATTCGCGAGCACGGTGCTCGGTGTAGCTGATTACGCTGCAATCCTCGTTCAAGGCCGTATCGTGCGTGCTGGCCAACCGCATGAGTTGGCAGAAGATTTATCCAAAGCTTACCTAGGGGCGTAAAACGACCATGACTGATAGCACCGACCGCGCAAGCAGATTCAGGAACGAGATCAAAGCAATGAGCATCAAGGAGCCCTCGCTTGGACGCGACCGCGTCTGGCTGCGCCTTGGAATCGCGCTCATGATCGTCGCTCCCTTACTTGCCGTTGGCGCATATTTCGCGTCCTACAGCGGCAATGATCTCGAACAACGTGACGCGATCGTCATGGCTCTGGGAGCACTCACGGTCGCGGTCGTGGGTTCCGCATTGTTTTTGAGGTACTCGCTAGCCGGGTTCCTGCGCTTCTGGCTCGCGCGGTTCGTTTACGAGCACCAAACGCAGACCGATCGGTTCCTCGGTGTCGACCCTTCGGCCAAGTCCGAAAACGCCTAGGACCGCTTGAGCATCATGAGCCTACCGATGGCCTCATCGAGGACCTCTGGCTTCTTACAAAATGCAAACCTAACCAGCGAGTGCCCTGCTGCTTCGTTGTCATAGAACGCGATATTTGGCACGGCAACCACGCCACAACGTGCGGGAAGTCTCCGGCAAAATTCAAGCCCGTCCGCCTCTCCTAATACCGAGATGTCTGCGGTTACGAAGTACGTACCGCTTGGCGAAAAGACTTCGAATCCGACACGCTCCAAGCCCTCGCAAAGTTGGTCGCGGCGGTTTTGCATATCGCTAGCAAGTTTTACGTAATAGTGATCGGGCAACGAGAGGGCAAATGCAATCGCGTGCTGAAATGGCGCGCCATTCACGTAGGTGAGGAACTGCTTGGCATTACGTACCGCGTTGAGCAACGGTGCCGGAGCGCACGCCCATCCGATCTTCCATCCGGTAAAGGAAAACGTCTTGCCCGCGCTTGAGATCGTTATCGTCCGGTCGCGCATCCCTGGGAGCGTGGCAATCGGAATGTGCTGATTACCATCGAAGGTGAGGTGCTCGTAGACCTCATCTGAAATGACAATCAGGTCGCGCTCTACACAAATTTCGGCGATGGACTCGAGTTCATCACGGGTGAATACCTTGCCCGTTGGATTGTGGGGTGAGTTGAGAAGCAGGATTCTCGTCTTGTCGGTGACGGCCTCCCTCAACGCGTCGAAATTGAACCTGTAATCCGGGGGATTCAGCGTGACAACCTTGCGAGTCGCACCCGACATCGCCGCGCACCCTGCATACGCGTCGAAATACGGTTCGAACATCACCACTTCGTCGCCAACCTCAACCAAAGAAAGCAAGGAAGCAGCAATTGCTTCGGTCGCTCCTGCGGTGACAAGCACCTCAGTATCGGGGTCATAGGACAAGTCATAAAAATGGCGTTGATGTGCTGCGATCTGCGCGCGAAGGGCCGGGATCCCGACTCCTGGTGGATATTGATTATGTCCCTGACGAATGGCCGCGATGGCGGCGTCGGAAATCTCCAGTGGCCCATCGGTGTCAGGGAACCCCTGACCCAGGTTGATCGAGTTGGTGGAAATTGCGAGCGCAGACATTTCGGCGAAGATGCTCTCCCCGAAACCCTGGAGCCGCGAAGTCAGATACGGAACGCGTTCGGACTTCAACCGATCACCCATTCACTGATGAACGGACGCAGTTCTTCCCGCCCGCAATTTTGCAATCAGAAGCGCTGCACCGCGCCAGCCGAACATCGTCACGGCGAGGAACCCTGTCGCGATCACAGTAAAAACTGATATGGCAGGCATGCCGCGGAATATCCATCGCAAGACGCCGCCGATAAGCACCGCAAGCGGGATCGTTACGGCGAGCCGCAGCCACATCCGCGTCGCACTCGTGTACAAACGTGTGGCGAGGGCCATTGCTACGAAGCCAACAGCAAGCGGCGCGACCACCTTCAACATCCAGAGCATCCCACCGGTGAGTCCGTGGTTCTCGCGCCCGAGAAAAACGAACAACACGAGCGCAAGACCATCCAAAAACGGTGCCCACCTTCGGAGACCTCGAAGCACTAACCGACGCCGCCGAGCACGACCTTGGCAGGGAACTTCGAAAACGTTTTTAGGTGTCCACCAATCCCACTCAGGAACATCTCGAGATATGCAAGCTTGCGGATCATGTACGAATGTTGCTCGCGCGGGTCTAGATAAAGGTTGTACAGCCGCGAATACGTGTAGTTCTGGGTCACGCCAGTAAATCCACCAGGGTTCTGGACGTCACGGTCGTCGTCAGATGTAGAAGCGACCATGAACTTCCACTCGCCTACCCTCAAGGCCGAAAAAGTTGACCCGAGCCAGTAGTACTGGAATTTTCGATTCGAATTGCCTTGTTGCGACAATAGAAATGAAGTTTGGTCAACAGCGTCGATGTAGCGATCGGACGGAATGGAGTCTGACGCGCCTGCGAGGCGAAGCAAGGTTGGGAATAGATCCATCAACGAGAAGATGCCGTCCGACGCCTGACCCGGTTCAATCGTCCCGCGCCAGTAAGCAACGGCGGGAACGCGCTGTCCGCCTTCCCAAGTTGATCCTTTCGCAGAACGGAAAGGTGACCACGCGCTGTCGGGCCATGTTTCCATCTCGGGTCCATTGTCCGATGTGATGAAGATGAGCGTGTCATCGAGTTGACCGGTTTCTTCGAGCGTCTGCACCAACCTGCCAACGATGTCGTCGAGCTCGACAATCGTGTCCTTGTATGGGTGCTTGGCGGGCGAGGACCCGAGAAACTTGGGATGTGGGTAATTGTCGAAGTGCGCGCCGCGCGTGCAGTGATACAGGAACCAAGGATTCTCCTGTTCCGCCATGCGACCGATGAACTCCTGCGAATAGGTGCACCACTTATCGTCGAGTTCGGAGAGCACCGGGATTGTTACTTCCTCGACATTTTCGACATCGCCACCTCGAGTCGCATGAACGAAGCACTTGTTGAAAGGAGCGTTCTCCAACCACTTCGTACGTTCTTCCGAGTACACAATTTCGGGGAAGAAATATGGATCGCGCCATTCGGTGTACATGTCGGAGACAGAAAGGAACCCGTAAAAATCATCGAAGCCAACGTGTTGAGGTTGGCTCTCGCGGTTCTCTCCCATGTGCCATTTCCCGACCGCCTGCGTCACGTAGCCAGAATCCGAAAGCAACTCGGCGATCGTTACCTCGCCCTGCAACCCTCCCGCTTCGCCATACATCGGGGGCCTCATAATCCCGTGTCGCATTGGCAGCCGACCCGTCATCAGCGAAGCGCGGCTCGGCGTGCAACTTGGTTCCGAGTAACAACTAGTAAGCAGAAGTCCGTCACGTGCGAGTCGGTCGATGTTCGGCGTCGGTGCGCCAACGGCGACCCCTCCACCGAAGCAGCCAAAGTCGGCCCAACCGACGTCATCAAACATGACGACCATGACGTTCGGCCGCTTCCCACCGCGCGCAGCGAGCTTGGCATCAGCTGCGGCCTCTTGATCTTCGAAAACGAAGCGAGGCTCTAGATGGTCAGCCGATCGGACGGTTTCGGCAACTACAGGGTCATGTGCCACAGGTTTGGACTCCCCACTTAACGGACAGCGAATAGTCCCCGAGGGATGGGGCTGCGGTCAAACCCTACGATTTTTACCTCGCGACCAGGCGCGTTGTATTGGCTTCTTCGAGCCCGAGCAGATACCGCTTCCAATCCATGCCCCCT
>CAMBEL010000066.1 GCA_945865605.1 Bifidobacterium breve | reverse complement strand
TATGAGCGGGAGTTGTTTGATAAGAACCACAAGGCCGGTGAGCACCTATCGCCAGACACGACTGCTTTTGATGCCCTAGTAGCAATGGCTGCGACCCAAGGCGTGGGCGGCGGCACATGTGGAGCCTCTAAGAGCCCGCCAGCAACTGTTGTTGTTCATGTTTCCCATGAAGCATTCAAACGTGGTCACAGCCAACCAGGCGCAGTGCCGACAGAGTTCTGTGAGATTGCAGGTGTGGGGCCTATCCCTGTAGGGGTGGCGCGCGAGTTAGCCCAAGATGCTTTCCTCAAAGCACTTATTACTGATGGCACTGACATTGTCTCTGTAACTCACATGGGCCGGGTCATCCCACAGCGCTTACGCACTGCCATTGAGACCCGCGACCGTGAATGTGTGATTAGAGGCTGTCATGTCACCAGACACTTAGAAATTGACCACAACGATCCGGTTGCTCATGGTGGGCCAACAACACTTGCGAACCTGCACCGCCTGTGTCACCACCATCACAGACAAAAGCACAGAGACAATGCGCGGCTTATAGGTACTGGTTCAGAGATGACGCTTATGCCGGTGCCAAGACCGCCGCCATGATGCGCTGCCGTGACGCGCGGGCCATGACACCCCCTCCCGACCCAACCCCAACAAAGGAACCTCCCAGTCACACCGCACCCTGACCAGGAATATTGCATCGATCACTTGAACAAGCCCACCATGGCGGTGCATTATCCGACAAATGGCGATGTGGGGTTTGGGGCCAGCCACCACGTTGTAGGTTGCCTTCTTACATGCGGATCTCGGCCAAGGCGGACTACGCGGTGCGGCTCGCGTGCGAACTAGCTGTTGCCCCAGCGGGCGAAGCCATTCGCTGCGAAGACCTCGCAAACGCCCAGGACGCCCCCCTTCAGTTTTGCGAGACAATTCTCGGGGCCTTGAGAACGGCAGGCATCGTCGCTTCTCGCCGAGGTAACCGTGGTGGATATCTGCTCGCTCTCCCTGCATCTGACATCACCGTGGCCGACGTGATTCGCGCCGTCGACGGACCACTTGCGGCGGTACACGGAGTAGCTCCAGAAGAACTCTCATACGGTGGTGCCGCAACGCGCTTGGCCGACGTATGGCTCGCCGTCCGTTCGAGCCTGCGTGATGTGCTTGAACATGTGACGCTTGCAGATCTTGCAGCGGGCAAACTCCCCAAGTCCGTGGAGCGCCGTGCTGCGGACCCAGACTCCCAACAAAGGAGGCGGCGATGAATGCGCTGGCGAGTTCATACAGCCCCGCTGATGATGCAGCGTTTGCCGCTGAACTCGCGCAAGAAGCAGGCAAGTTGTTGTTGCGCTTGCGTTCAGAGATAGCGGACCCAACCGAACGACGCACAGCCGGCGATGCCGAAGCGAATGTCGTAATCCTCGACAGGCTCGCGACGGATCGTCCCGACGATGCCGTGCTTTCCGAAGAATCAGCAGACAACCTCGACCGCCTCGACCACAAACGCGTTTGGATTATTGATCCGCTCGATGGAACGCGCGAGTTCGGCGAAGACGGTCGCGACGACTGGGCGGTACATGTTGCACTTGCAATCAACGGTGTTGCATCCGTCGGAGCAGTCGCTCTACCTGCGCTGAACACGGTGTACGTCACCCACCCCGCTCCCGTTCTCCCCGAGAGAGCTGCAGGTCCGGTGCGCTTGGTGGTGAGCCGCACGCGTCCCCCAGAAATCACAGAGGCCCTGCGCGTCGAACTAGATGCCGATTTGGTGCCGATGGGCAGTGCCGGAGCAAAAGCGATGGCGATCTTGCGTGGAGAGGTCGACATCTATGCGCATGCAGGTGGTCAATACCAGTGGGACTCCGCGGCACCCGTAGCGGTTGCCGCGGCTGCGGGGCTGCATGTGAGTCGGCTCGATGGGTCCCCGCTGGTCTATAACGCAGCAGAACGCGCGCTGCCCGACCTCCTCATTTGCAGATCAGAACATGCCGATTTGATCATTCGCGTCGCCAATTCATGAACACCAAAGCGCCGATCTCCCCGGATTGCGGGTCTAGGATGACCTGCTTATTCCACTGCCGAAGGACGCCGGAATGACCGACGTAGCTGTCTCGCACCTCGACGAGCTCGAGTCCGAGTCAATACACATAATGAGAGAGGTGGCCGCCGAATTTGAGCGGCCGGTGCTGCTCTTTTCCGGCGGCAAAGACTCGGCCGTCATGTTGAAGGTTGCAGAGAAGGCTTTCTGGCCAGCCCGCATTCCTTTCCCATTGATGCACGTAGATACAGGCCACAACTTCGAAGAGGTGCTCGACTTCCGGGACAGGCGTGTGGCTGAACTCGGTCTGGAAATCGTTATTGCCTCGGTGCAGGAATCCATCGATGCTGGCCGAGTCACAGAAGACAAGGGCCCCAAGGCGATCCGTAACCGGCTGCAAAGCGTGACGCTTCTCGACGCGATCGAGTCCAACGGATTCGATGCCGTTTTCGGAGGCGGTCGCCGCGACGAAGACAAGGCGCGCGCAAAAGAACGCGTGTATTCGTTTCGAGATGAGTTCGGGCAATGGGATCCCAAGAACCAGCGCCCTGAACTTTGGAACCTGTATAACGGCCGCCACAAAAAAGGCGAGCACATTCGTGTGTTCCCCATCTCCAACTGGACCGAAATGGACGTATGGCAATACATCGCCCGTGAAGCAATCGAGTTGCCGTCCATTTATTACGCACATCGCCGCGAAGTGTTCCTGCGCGACGGCATGCTCCTTGCTCTCACTCCATACGTAACGGTCTTGGAGAACGAAGAGGTAATCGAGATGACCGTTCGGTTCCGTACGGTGGGCGATGCCACATGCACCGGCGCGGTCGAATCGCCTGCAACCAATCCCGAAGAGGTCATCATTGAAGTCGCCGCATCACGCATCACCGAACGTGGCGCCACGCGCGCAGACGACAAGTTTGCCGACGCAGCCATGGAAGATCGCAAGAAAGAGGGCTACTTCTAGTGGAACTTCTTCGGTTCGCTACCGCCGGTTCTGTTGATGACGGCAAGAGCACGCTCATAGGCCGTCTGCTCCTTGACTCCAAGCAGATTTTTGAAGACCAATTGGAAGCCGTAGAGCGCACCTCGCGCGAGAAGGGCTTCGACTACACCAACCTCGCGTTGCTCACCGACGGGCTTCGAGCGGAACGCGAACAAGGCATCACGATCGACGTCGCTTACCGTTACTTCGCGACCCCAAGTCGCAAGTTCATCATCGCCGACACTCCTGGCCATGTGCAGTACACGCGCAACATGGTTACCGGCGCATCCACCGCCGATCTCGCTCTGATTCTTGTGGATGCGCGCAACGGTGTTGTCGAACAATCTCGTCGCCATGCCGTCATCGCATCACTGCTGCAAGTGCGCCACCTCGTGTTGTGCGTGAACAAGATGGACCTCGTCGACTACGACGAAGCTGTTTTCGACCGCACATGCGCCGACTTCAGCGAATGGGCAAGCAAACTCGACATCACCGACCTGGCGTTCATCCCTGTGTCTGCGTTGCACGGGGACAATGTCACGCAGCACTCACCGAATCTCAGTTGGTACGGCGGCCCAACACTGCTTCACCACCTCGAGCACCTTTACATCGGCTCCGATCGCAACTTGATCGACTCGCGCTTCCCCGTGCAGTGGGTAGTACGGCCGATGAGCGACAAGTGGCATGACTACCGCGGGTACGCAGGCCAGGTCGCCGGCGGAATCTTCCGTCCAGGCGACGAAGTGCTTGTGCTGCCGTCTGGCCTCACGTCCACGATCTCTGCGATCGATCTTTACGGAGGAACGGTCCACGAAGCTATGTCACCAGACTCCGTCACCATTCGCCTGGAAGACGACATCGACATCTCGCGTGGCGACATGATCTGCCGTCCACAGAATGCACCGACCGTCACGCAAGAACTCGACGCGATGATGTGTTGGTTCAGCGAAAAGCCACTCCAAGAGAACGCCAAGTACGCGCTGAAGCACACAACACGTTCAGTGCGCGCTGTCGTCCGCAATCTTCACTACCGCCTCGACGTGAACAGTCTCCGCCGCGACGAGACGACGGGGTCGCTCAGCATGAACGACATGGGGCGCGTGTCGCTGCGCGTCACTGCGCCACTATTCGTCGACGAGTACCGCCGCAACCGCACAACGGGTTCCTTCATCCTGATCGACGAGGGAACTAACGAAACCGTCGGCGCTGGCATGATCCTCGGAACCGGCGACTGAAGCCCGGAACATTGCCCGTGGACAAGCCGCAGCGCAGCACCAACGTCACATATCACTCTTCCGCCGTAACACGCGAGGAACGGGTTGCCGCTACGGGTCACGCTGGCACGACAGTCTGGCTGACGGGTCTATCGGGATCCGGCAAGTCCACAATTGCCGTCGAGCTAGAACACCTGCTAACTACAGCCAAGATCCCCGCCTACATGCTCGACGGCGACAATCTCCGGCACGGCATCAACGGTGATCTCGGATTTGATGCGACCAGCCGCACCGAAAATGTGCGTCGCGCCGGTGAGGTCGCGTTGCTCTTCGCAGATGCAGGAATCGTGGCGATCGTGCCGCTCATTTCGCCGTACAGCGCAGACCGCGATCGCGTACGGGCGCGCCACGCCGAGATGGGTCTGCGGTTTGTCGAGGTATTCATCGATGCGCCGATCGAGGTATGCGAAGAACGTGACCCGAAAGGCCTGTATAAAAAGGCGCGCGCAGGCGAGATCACAGGGTTCACGGGCATCGACGACCCATACCAAGCACCCGAGACCCCCGAGCTAGTTATCGATGCAACGTCGAGCCCACCCGATGCGGCCAAACGCATCAAACAACTAATCACCTAAACCCCGCGCCAACACCACACGCCCGTTTGTCGGATAATGCACCGCCACGGGGCGCTAAACGACAAACGCTCTAGGCGTTTGAGGGATCGGGGTCAGTGCTAGTTGCGCATCCAGTTGATGTATTGCTGTAACCCGGTCTCGAAGTCCACCTCTGGCGCCCATCCGAATGCTGCGCGCATCTTCGTAGCGTCGGCGCAACTTGTGCGTATGTCACCTGCGCGGGGATCTACGAACTCTGGGTCGGGAGTAATTCCAATAATGCGGCCGAGCGATGAGAGCAGGTCGAGCAGAGAGGCACCCTCGCCGGGAGCGACATTGAACACCTGCCCGCTTGTTTTTTCTGGGCCACTCGCCGCTAGAAGATTGGCTGCCACCACGTCGGACACGTAAGTGAAGTCGCGGCTTTGGGTGCCATCACCGTGCACCGTGGGGCGTTCACCACCAATTAATGCGGCTGCAAATAATGGAATCACAGCTGCATAGGTCGAGTCTGGCCTTTGTCGAGGGCCGAACACGTTGAAGTAGCGCAGCGCAACGGTCTCCATTTCGAAGAGTTCGGCAAACACGCGCGTGTACCACTCCCCCGCAAGTTTGCTCACCGCGTATGGAGAGCGCGGTCGCGTAGGCGCTGTCTCAGGAGTCGGCACTTGCTCTGCTCCGCCATACACACTGCTCGACGAAGCGAATACAAGCCTGCGCACTCCTGCATCACGGGCGACCGTTAGAACGGTGAGCGTGCCGTGCACATTCACTCGGTCGCTAGTACGCGGATCAGCGACCGAACGCGCGACGGCTCCTAGTGCGCCCTCGTGGAATACAACTTCGCAACCTTCCACCGCTCGGGCAACGCACTCCTCATCGGCGATGGAACCTTCGACGAGTTCGGCGGCCGAATTGATATTGCTAGCCAAGCCCGTAGACAGATCATCCAAGACCCGCACGGTGTCGCCGCGCTCCACAAGGGCATCGACCAGGTGGGAGCCAATGAACCCGGCGCCGCCGGTCACAAGGGTTTGCATCGGAGCCGGACGGTACCAGCCACCGAGACCGCCGCTGACCACCATCGGCGGCGACGGCGCCATCAGAGCTAGTAATCGTGAAAGTTTTGGCTTCTTCGTACCTGACGTAGGCGTCACGTTCGTGCGAGACTGCCCGCGATGAATGAGCCGGCACCTCAACCCACCAAACCCCGAGCCCTAGTGACTGCCGCTTTTCGTGGTGAGGGTTTAGAAACCCTTCAGGGTCTGTGTTCTGAGGTCATCGTTGACCCCTGGGTAGACCAACGACCCTTGCGCCTCTACAACTCCAAGCAGTTGGCTGAACGCATCGAAGCAGAAGGCGCCACCCTCCTCATCGTCGAAGCCGACAGCGTGAAGGGTGCCGTCCTTGATCTTCCCCTCATTGCGATCGGAAGTTGCCGCGGCGACCCCAAGAATGTCGATATTGCTGCCGCTACGGCGAAAGGCATTCCGGTTTTACGGGCACCGGGCCGCAACGCAGATGCAGTTGCAGAAATCACAGTTGGAATGCTATTGGCAGTAAGCCGCGGGATTGTGGCTGCGGACCGCGATGTGCGGGCAGGACATATCTATCGCGACGACACGATCCCCTACCAACGTTTTAGTGCGTGGGAAATTGCAGGTCGCACTGCGGGTCTCGTCGGCCTTGGTGCTGTCGGCACTGCGTTGCGTTGGCGTCTCGAAGGTCTTGGAATGCGCGTGATCTCATACGACCCATATTCGCTCGAAGCAACACACGTTTCCCTCGACGCGCTTCTCGAAGAATCCGACATCATTTCGATGCACGCAGCCGTGACACCAGAAACCGAAGGAATGATCTCGGCCAAACAATTCGCTGCGATGCGGGAGGGCGCAATCTTCCTCAACACTGCGCGCGCACACCTCCACGACATCGATGCTCTCGTCATTGCGTTGCAGTCGGGCCAAATCGGTGGTGCGGGCCTCGATCACTTCATCGGCGAAAGCTTGCCTGCCGACCACCCGCTCTGTTCGATGGACAACGTCGTCCTCACTCCGCATATTGGTGGCGCCACCTACAACACCGAAACGCGCCACTCGAAATTGATAGCGGACGGCCTTGTCAGTCTTTTCAACGGCGGCTGTCCCGACAACCTCGTGAATCCGGAGGTTCTTCCATGAGCAAAGCACCGGTCACCGCACAAGAGGTCAAGGAACAAGTGCTGTGGGCAGCGCAGGAAATGTTGCGCAGCGGACTCGTAGAAGGAACGGCTGGCAATCTCGCCGCTCGCCTCCCCGACGGCAACGCAGTGGTTACGCCGAGCAGCCTGGACTACCTAGACATGACCCTCGATGATCTCGTTGTATGTGATCTCGATGGGAACGTCATTGAGGGACACCGGTCGCCGACCACAGAGAAGGCACTTCACCTAGAAGCGCTGCGCCTACATCCAGAGATCAACTCGACAATGCACTGCCACGCGAAACACGCCACGATGTTTGCGCTCTGCCGCCAAGGAATCCCTGCGGTCATCGAAGAATTCGTAGTGTTTGTCGGCGGTGACGTGCGATGCACCGAATACCGCACAACTGGCACAGATGAACTCGCACACGAAGTAGCGAGTCATGTTGGAGATCGCAGCGCCGTGCTCATGGCGAACCACGGATTATTTGCAGTCGGCAAAGACCCCAAGCAGGTGCTGCACGTTGCGCACCTAGTTGAACGCACAGCAGAAATCATCTGGGGAGCACGCTTGCTCGGCGAGATTGTGCCGATCCCCGAAGAAGTCAACACAACATTCCAGGGCTACTACCGATACGGCCGAACAGGAAAGTTCTAAGCGCGGCGGATCAACGTTTCCGTAGCAGCGTTAGACCGTCACCTAACGGGATCATCGACGCTTCCACCCGGTCATCGGCAGCTACGACATCGTTGAACGCCCTCAGAGCGATGGTGTTCTCATCGGTCGAGTCGGCATCGACGATGTTGCCGCTCCACAACACGTTGTCTACGAGAATCACTCCGTTCGGGCGGAGACGAGCAACGATCTCTTCGTAGTAGGCAAGGTAATTTGGCTTGTCTGCATCAATGAATGCCAGGTCGATCGACTGCTCTTGGGGAAGCGTGCGCAGGGTATCGATCGCCGGCGCGATGCGCAGGTCGATCCTGTCGGCCACTCCAGCTTGTTCCCAATGCTTACGCCCTACCGAAGTCCATTCCTCGCTGACATCGCAGCAGACGAGTCGTCCGTCATCGCCAAGGCCACGTGCGATACAAAGCGCGGAGTAACCGGTGAACGTGCCGACCTCGACAGCCAAGCGCGCACCGATCAAGCGCGTAAGCATTGTTATGAACGCTCCTTGCTCCGGCGCGATCTGCATCATCGAGATACCGCCGAGTGCCGCTGTCTCTGCAATCAAAGATTGCTGCACCGCGTCCGGTGGGGTGCCGTGTGCGACGAGGTACTCATGAATCTCGGGAGAAAGGAAGAACGATTTGGGATTGTCGGCCATTCGCGAAACGTTACGCGTCCGGCGCATCTTCGGTCGTCTTGGAGTTACGTGCTATTTCGACGATTGCATCGGCCGCCAGCACCACGACCACCAACCAGCCAAGAGTGCGTACCTCCGAGAAGAATGTTGGCCACTCAAATGTTGCGGGATACCTTGCGTAGACCTGCTTCGCTGCGATGAATGCGCCACAAGCAGCTAGTGCGACCGGAGGGAACAGGCTGATGATCCAGCGCCGTTGAGGCCGTAGGAGAACCACCAGCACGACCGCTCCCAACAATGGCCCCACCCATGGAGCAACGACGAGTCCTCCAACCAGCACGGCGATCAAGGTCGTAGAGACCACTCCGGCTTTGCCCGGACGACTCCCCCTAGCCACCAACGGCGACGCAAGCGTCGGTAACTCAGAGTCACAGACTTCCGTGCCAGTGGATTCGTCACGACGGCGCCGTGCTGCTGCAACAAGCGCCACGCCGAGACACAACAGGATGGCAACCGTCGATATGGCAAGCGCACGATTGACCGTGTTCTGCGGTTCCCATTCGAGCGCGATCTCCTGCGTTCCAGAGTTGGCCGTTCCAGAGTTGGCCGTTCCAGAGTTGGCCGCACCGGTCGGCGTGACCAGCCACCCATTGCCGTAACCGTCGGCGATCGTGGACGGCCCCAAATCCTGATCGGCAACACGGGCCCGCCATCCCGCGTTCTTACTTTGACCGAGCACCAACCAGAACGGTTCCT
>CAMBEL010000065.1 GCA_945865605.1 Bifidobacterium breve | reverse complement strand
GGATCTAGATCTGTGCTGGCGAGCAGGGATCGCGGGCGCGCGAACGATGGTTGCCCCGAACGCGCGTGCCAAGCATTTGAAGGCTGGTCCTCTTCGGGATGAGGCCGAGCGGGCATCTGTCGACACCTTGCAGCGCGGAAGACTCAGGTCGCTACTAAAGAACTACTCGACGGTGTCGTTGTCGTACCTTGCGCCAGTCACGTTTTTGTTGAACGCAATTGAAGCAATCGCGTTCCTGATCTCACGCCGTCGAGACAGGGCGCGTGGTCTTGTGCGCGCATGGACTTGGAATCTGCGCAATCTCGGGGACCTTCGCGCTGCGCGCAGGCTTACACAGGCGCAGCGCACAGTTCCGGATGCCGAGTTGAAGGCGTTGCAGTTCCACGGCAGTTCGCGCCTGCGCCACTTCTTTGTGGCGTCGCTTCATGCAGAAGACCGAATGCGGAAAATTTCTGAACGCAGCAGAGGTGTCACCGACACGGCGTCTAGCGGCGCTCGGAGTCCAGAGGCGTTGCTTCTAGGGGTCTTCGCTTTCTTTTTATTGTTCGGTTCACGTGGCTTTTTGTTTTCGCGGGTTGCGGCAGTTGGCCAACTACCGACGTGGTCATCAGTTAGCGAACTAGTTGGTACGTTCACGTCTGCCTGGCGCAATTCTGGTTTGGGATCGCCTGCCCCACCCCCCCCTCTTTTGGCTGGCTTCGCTACCTTGGGGACGGCACTACTTGGAGCGACGTCACTGGCAAGAACACTTCTGGTTGTGGCTGCGATTCCCGTAGGGGTGCTTGGCACCTGGAGGCTTGCAAGACGTATAGCGGGATCTGGTTGGCCAGCTATTACGGCGGCGCTTGTCTACGGAGTAATTCCAGTCGCGCGCAATGCCATTGCCGCGGGGCGATTCGGGCCGATCGTGTTCTACGCGGTAGCCCCTTTTCTTCTCACCGGATTGCTCGCACTGGCGGGTTACTTTCCGGATGACAATGGCCGCAATCGGGTGCGCACGCTCATCGGGACGGCTGCCCTGGTTGCGTTGACGACAGCGGCATGGCCGCCTGCGATCTTGTTTCCCGTTCTGGTCCTGGTTGCTTTCGCGCTAGGCGCACCGTTGGCACGTGACTCGGGTGCGAGATTGCTTGCACTCGCTTCTGCAGCGTTGTGCACGATCGGTGTAGCGATTGCCTTGGTCTTGCCTTGGCCATTCGCATTTCTGGCTGCTGGCGACCGTTTAGCGGCGGCAGGGTTCGCCTTCGAGACTTCGGCCAACTTCCCTGAACTGTTGCGTTTCGCTACAGGGTCCAACGGCACCGGATTGCTGGGTTGGTCGTTTGTATTCGCGGCTGGCCTCGTAATTCTGTTTGCCGATGCCGCGCGGCTGTCATGGGTAGCACGCCTTTGGATGTTGGCCATCATGTCGTTCGCTGTTCCATTCTTGGTGAGTCGATTCGCTGCCGGTTTTCCAATGCCTGCGATCGAGGGAATGCTGGTGCCCGCAGCCCTAGCGGTTGCACTCGCAATTGGGGTTGGGGCAGAAGCATTCGTTCATGATGTGCGGAGCGCTCACTTTGGGCGGCGTCAATTCGCAACCCTTGTCGGGGTGATCGCTTTGGCTGGGAGCGGGCTCTTGTTCATTGGTGATTCCGCGGGTGGACGGTGGCACCAGCCGGAACATGATTGGACCGAAGAGCTCTCGTGGATGCGCGCACAAGAAGCCAATGGCACGTTCCGCGTGTTGTGGGTTGGGGACGCGTCGGTCATCCCGGTTGATCCTTTACCCCGAGGGGATATTGCATACGGCGTCACCTTTAATGGCCCGGGAGATGCACGATCCTCCCTTCCTCCACCACCGGGTGGAGCAAGCGAACTCGTTGGTACGGCAGTCGACATGCTTCGCAATCGGACTAGTCATCGTGTCGGTCGCTTCCTGGCCCCGATGGCAGTGCGATATGTGGCGATGCCCGAACGTCCGGATCCAGGGGATGTTCCGACCGCTTTGGTTCCTCATGAGCTACGAGCGGGTTTAGAAGAGCAGATCGACCTCGTTCGCCTTGAAGCTCCGGCAGGGATCACGCTTTATGAAAATCGCGCCTTTCTTCCAGGTGCTGCATTGTTGCCCGACGAGACGGTGCATCAACGCGCGGTGGATCCGTTAACAGCACTCGATGTGCTGTCTGCCGTCCCTGTGACACCCGGTGCGCCTGTTCCTGCTGGAGAGGTGCTTTGGAGCCAAGCATTCGATGGTGCCTGGCATGCGAACACAAAGGATGGAGACCTCGCTCATACCAAATCATTCGCATGGGCGAACGGGTTTGCGCACCCGGATGCCGGAACGATCTCGTTTTCTTACAGTTTGCAGTGGACGCGCTATTTGATGGTCCTACTCCAGATTGCGATCTTCTTCACGGCCATTTGGATGTGGTTGGGTAAGCCGTCCTTAAGGCGGCTCGGAGCCAGGAAACGAAACCATCGATCCGAATTAGAGGTGCCTTCCCCGTGACCGGATCACCTCGTTCGCGCGTTCTGCTCGCGGCTGTTGTAATTACTCTGCTCGTAATTGGCAGTGTGCTCAATTTCACAGCGCCTAAACCGTTTTCGGTCTACCCGGCGAACTTTGGACCGCGTATTCCAGAAAAGGATGAGCTCGCGGCTTGGTATTGCGCAGAGGGGACGTCGACTCTCGACGGACGCGCCGATGAAACCATTTACGTGGCCAACATCGGTAACGAGACCACACGTGCAGTGCTGACCGTATTCGCGGGTGCCGAACAAACTCCGAAGTCGCACTCTTTTGATGTGCCCCGAAAATCGCTGCGCGCGGTGCGTGTCGGTGACGTGCTCGCCACGCCCGAACCTGGCGTACTTGTCGAGGTGCTCGGAGGACAAGCAGTTGTTTCGCATGGGATAACAGGCAATGGTGATGCCGCCGTCGGTCCATGCGCTCGAGAGCCCACATCACGGCTTTTTTTCGGCGGTGCAACGACAGCCAAGGGAGCGTCGCTATGGCTCGCCCTTTTCAATGCGTTCGATGACGATGCCATCGTGGATGTGCATTTCCTTACAGACAAAGGCCCTGAAGCGCCTGAGGGGTTGCAGGGGCTCATAATCGCCCGTCGGACACGCGTCACTGTTCCGGTGCACGACTTCGCCCGACGCGACAACCTTGTCTCGGCCGTTGTATCTGTGCGGCGTGGACGGGTGGTCGGCGAACAGACCCTCGCGCTGGATGGCACCGACGGTCGCAAGGGCCTCGCAATGACTTTAGGTATCGAAGCGCCCGCGCGACGTTGGGAAATTGCTACCGGGCTGATCACTTCCGGAAGGTTGCAGACGCTTTCAGTCGCCAACCCTGGCGCGAAGCCAGCGCTCGTTCGCGTATCGCCGCGCCTTTACGGCGACGCGAGTGTCGCCCCGATCGACTTGCTGATCCCGGTTGGTTCTGTAGTGCCGGTAGACCTGTCGGTGCTACCGCCGGATATCGGTTTCTCCCTGAAGGTGCGAGCGAACAGTGCAGTGATTGCTGAGACCACAGTTGCCTTGGTTGCGCCGAAACCGTCCAATGAATGGGCAATTGCAAGTTCGGTCGGTAGCGATCGCGGAGCCCGACGTTGGGTGGTCAGTCCTGCTCGCATCTCCGCCACCTCTAGCGAAATTGTCTATGTACTCAACGCCGGTAAAAAACCGACGCAGGTACGAGTTCGCGTTGTTGGCCGCGGCACGATCAAGGTTCCTGTTGACTTCGTTCGGAAGTTCAAACTGGGGCCGGGCAAGAGGCGTGTTCTCGATCTCGCGAATGTTGTAGGTGCGACCGCCTTGGTCGTATCCGGCGACGGCGAGTTGATTGTTGAGCGGGAAGCGCAAAGTATTCCAGGCGAGTCTTTGGCTGCAGCAGTACCCGGGTCGTAGCGGCGGCCGCTGCGCATCTACCCTGCAGATTCGTGGCCATTCAAGCAATCATCGGAGCGATCGTCTTTGCCGCCGCCATCGCTGTCGCATTGTTACTTGAACACAAGAAACGTTCATCTGCTGAGCCAGTTCGAGACGTGTACCCGATTCCCCGGCAGTTGACTCGCTCAGATTTCCCGGGAACAGACTTGCCGTGGCTCGTTGTGTTGTTTTCGTCGCGCACTTGTGACTCATGTGAAGTGATGCGTCAAAAAGTTGAGGTCTTAGCCAGCGACCAAGTCCAGGTTTATGACGCTGAATATTCGGTAGATCGTGTTCTTCACGAAAGGTACGCGATTTCCGGTGTGCCGCTAGTGGTAATTGCCGACCACCAGGGGGTAGTCAATCGTGCTTTCGTTGGTCCTGTTAGTGCGACGGACCTGTGGGCCGCAGTGGCCTCTAGTCGCGACGGGAACTCTTCTGCAGGATCCGAACTCGGGAGAATCGACTGAAACTTCACTCAGTCAGATACCGGCGCGATTTCTCGACCTTCTTCGTCAACAACTTCGTCCGTTCCATCGGCCAATGTCACGTGGCGTGCGCCCCCAGCGTGGTAACCAATTGCGCCATCAACCAACCGCTCGACTTCGAGCCCATCGAGCGATTCGTGTTCGAGTAGCGCCTGCGCTACGGCATCGAGACCAAGACGGTTTTTCGTAAGTAGTTCGCGCGTTCGAATTTCTTGTGACCGCAAGATGTGTTCGACTTCCTGGTCGATCACGTGAGCGGTTACGTCTGAGTAATCACGCGTGTGCACGAGGTCCTCACCTAAGAAGACTGCTCCTTGCGCTCCCCATGCCATCGGGCCTACGCGGTCAGACATGCCCCACTCACGCACCATCCTGCGAGCGATTTCTGTGCCCCGTACGAGGTCGTTGCTGGCTCCGGTGGACTGGCTGCCGAATACGAGATCTTCGGCAACTCGGCCGCCGAGCAAAACGCAGAGCATGTCGTTGAGGAAGAATCTGTCGTGCGAATACCGTTCTTCTTCGGGCAACTGTTGGGTCATGCCTAGCGCCATACCGGTCGGAAGAATTGTCACTTTGTGAACCGGATCTGCATGCTCAAGTAGATAAGCAGAGATGGCGTGCCCCGCTTCGTGGAACGCGGTGTGTTCCTTTTCTTCGTCATTCATAACGACTGTCGGCCGCTTTAGCCCCATAAGCACGCGATCACGCGCGTCCTCAAAATCTTCTTTGTGCACGGAACTCTCGCCGCGCCTCACGGCGAACAGTGCGGCCTCGTTCACGAGATTCGCCAGGTCAGCTCCGGACATTCCCGGGGTACCGCGCCCGACAATCTCGATTTGGACGTCGCCTGCAATTTTCTTGTCGCGGAAGTGGACCTTGAGTATGTCGATCCGCTCGTCGAGGGTCGGTAGCGGGACCATGATCTGTCGGTCGAAACGACCTGGCCGGAGCAATGCGGGATCGAGGACATCCGGCCGGTTGGTCGCAGCGATCATCACGATTCCTTCGCTGGTTTCGAATCCGTCCATTTCGGCGAGCATCTGATTCAGCGTTTGTTCGCGCTCATCGTGTCCACCGCCTAGACCTGCGCCACGCTTGCGTCCAATCGAATCGATCTCGTCGACGAAAATGATTGCGGGTGCCTGTTTGCGAGCAGTTTGAAAAAGGTCTCGCACCCTTGCAGCCCCGACACCTACGAACATCTCCATGAAATCGGAACCCGTAATCGCGATGAACGGCACACCGGCTTCACCGGCAACCGCGCGTGCAATCAATGTCTTGCCTGTGCCAGGGGGACCGACCAGCAATACGCCGCGCGGGATGCGCGCGCCGATCTCTTTGAACTTGCCAGGGTTCTTCAGGAAGTCGACTACCTCGGTGATCTCCTGCTTGACGGGCTCGTAGCCAGCCACATCACTAAATGAAGTCTCTGGCTTTTCCGCGTTGTAAACCTTGGCGCGACTGCGCCCGATGTTCATGACAGCGCCCATCTGTCCTTGCGCGCGCTTGTTCATCCAAATGAAGAATCCGATTATCAGCGCGAGCGGGAGCACCCAAAGAAGTGCACCCAGCAGGGGATTCGCTTTTTCACGTACATAGGTGACGTCAACTCCCTGTGTTTCGAGTTGCGCGAGTTGGGCCTCCTGGAGGTCGTTGTTCGGCCCTGATGAAGTGAACCCTTTGGTTCCAGGTCGGTCTTTCTTGAACGTTCCCGCGATCTGTCCAGTGGTCGGGTTGTACTCAACGCTTTTGACAGTCCCGTCCGCTACTTCATCGACGAAGTTGCTAAACGTGATGTTCGTTGAGTTCTCGTTGCTGGCCCTCATGCTCGTTACCAAGAAGACAGCTACGACGATTCCGACGACCGCCAATGGCAACCAGCGCGGCCAAGGTCGAGGGCCGCCCGCTCGCGGCTCATCGTTTTTAGCCTTGTGAGGGACTTTGCTGGGCTCTGGAGGACTTTCGGGGGGGTTGATGCTCACTCGGCTCCTGAAGGGTGTGAACCCAATGCGTTCAAGTCAAGATGATCTGTAGGACCGAAACCATTGTAGGTGGCGGGATTGGCATCGCTCCCGTCGCGGCTGGTGACAGGAGTCGCGGCGTACTGGTTAGGGCGCATAGCCTGGAGCACTGTGCCGCCTAAGCCGAGTTCTGCTCGCCTCACGGGCAAGGCGAAAATCCGCTGGGGAATTGCCGACTTCGTCGTTGTTTGGCTGGGCGCGCTTGTAATCGCGGCCATTGCATCGTCGCTTGTTATTGGTCTTCGCGGTCGGGAGTCGGATGCTCCGCTAGATGCTGTCGATCTCGTCATTGGATTGTTAATCCAAAACATCGTGATCGTCGTGGCGCTGTTTGCCGTGAGTCGAATGCGTGGCCGTGACTCGCTTCGATGCGATTTCGGGCTCATAGTGCGTTTTCGCGACTGGCCGTGGCTGGCTGGAGGAGTGATCGTTGGCGCCGCAGGGATCGCCCTAATCGAGGTACTCGATCGATCGGGTAACGGCCTTGCGGAGCAAAAGGCTGTACAGATACTGGATCGAGCTACCGGTCCCGAACTTGTCGTACTCATCATCGGCGTAACAGTGATCGCCCCCTTGGCCGAAGAGTTGTTGTTCCGGGGTCTTTTGCTCCGCTCGCTTGGGAGGATCTGGTCGGCGCCCGTGGCTGTGGCCCTTTCTTCGGCGGCTTTCGCTGGAGTGCACTTGTTGGATCCAGCCACGGCTTATTTATTGGTTCCTCTCGGCCTGCTTGGATTGGTGGCCGGCATAAGAGCGACACGCACAGGGGAACTCTCGCAGCCCATTTGCCTGCATGCCGGATTCAATCTGTTGAGCGCCGTGCTTCTTGTGGCTACTTAGCGGGAGCCATAAGACCAGTAAATCAACAGTCTTTTCGTGCTCATCCTAGATATCATCCCTTGTCCTCCTCTAGTCATCCTTCAGAAAATTGCCCTAAGCGGCCGATCTAAATGGCACGGGCCGACACTCGGCCACATAAGCAATGGGGGGTAGTTATGCGGTGCAATAAATGTGTGAACGATGGAATGGTTGAAATCCGGATGAATGTCGCCGGAGAGGACTTGTTGTTCCACCGGTGCGGAAGGTGCGAAGCAAGTCACTGGTCAACAGATTCAGGACCGACTTCGCTTGGCCGGGTGTTGGAACTCGCGAGAGTGGTTCGTTAACTCGACCGGGCGTGGTCGTCAATGAAAAATTGACTGTGCGACTCAGTTCTTAACTGCGCGGCTGTCATGCTGAACAAATGGCCGACGGTCTCGCAACCGATACTCCTTTCGCGCAGGTTGAGTTTCCAGATGCGTTAGATCTAGAACTTCCTCCGAACGACAGTGGCCTTAGGGGTGCCTGGAAGGCATTTAGCGCCCTCGTGGTGGCAGCGTGCTGCGTACTGGTCTTCGTTCAACTCAACCCCGAGTTCTCCCTTCTCTCACCGAATCGCGGCTTGTTATTCGCGAACACAACGGCGAGTGGCGGCGACATGGGGGCGCACGTCTGGTTTCCTGCTTTTCTGCGCGATCACTTACTTCCTCACTGGCGCTTAGAGGGTTGGTCAAAGGACTGGTTTGGTGGGTTCCCGGCGGGACAGTTCTACTTCCCTCTACCGGCGCTACTAGTTGTCGTGTTGGACCTAGTGCTGCCATACAACGTTGCATTCAAGGTCGTATCGGCGCTCGGATCAATTGCACTTCCGGCAACGGTTTTTGCATTCGGCATAGGACTACGCGTGAGACGGCCTGGTCCGGAACTGATGGCCATTGCGGCGACAGCGTTCCTCTTCTTTCGCGGCATTGGCGCGGACGCTGGATCCCACGAGGCGACTATCCAGTTCAACCAGCGCATTATGGGGGGAACGCTGGTAAGCGCCTTGGCGGGGGAGTATTCGTTCTCGATCGCCCTCGCTCTCGCGTTTGGATTCCTGGGCGCGCTCGCGTTTTCTTTGCGAACCGGTAGGCGTTCGTGGCTGGCGGCGTTGTTGTTAGCGGCAACAGTTCTCAGCCACGTAGTTGTCGGAATCTTTGTCGTCGTAGCCGCCATCGTTATTTGGTTGTTCATGCGACCGCTCATGACATTTTGGATCGCAGTCGCAATTGGAGTTGTGGGAGCGGCTCTGACTGCGTTCTGGACGTTCCCGCTTTTAGCGAGTTTTGGCTACACCGCAAGCATGCGTTATGAACGACTGACGTGGTACGTCGACTACCTGTTGCCCATTCAACTTTCGTGGGTATTCGGCCTTGGGCTTTGTGCCATCGTGATCGGTGCAGTTCGTCGGGACAAGGCCATCCTGGCAATAACGGTGATTACGTTGATCTTTGCCGCGGTCTTTCGGTGGTGGCCCGAGCTTCATGCGTGGAACCTGCGTTTCCTGCCGTTTTGGTATTTGGGAATGTTCTTGCTTGCTGGAATCGCCATCGCAGAAGCAGTTCGCGCGTTATCGAATGTGTTCGCACGCGCGTGGGTCGGTCGGTCAATAGCAAATTCCGACCTCGTGAATTCTGAATTGCAAGACGAACGCAAACGATTCCGAATCGTTCGTACTGCCGCTGCAATCTCGCTTGCCACGGTCGTCGTCGTCGGCTCTCTGGGCGTGGTTCGGAGCTCCCGTGGGTTCTTGGATTTTTGGGCAGAGTGGAACTATTCAGGGTACGAGGACACGTCTCTCGAACACGGCAAGCCGAAGGCTTATCCTGAATATCTCGCGCTCATTGAAACGATGCGCGATCTGCCGCCAGGGTTGGCTATGTGGGAAGGAGGTGCGGCTCTAGATGCCTACGGAACTCCACTCGCCCTGATGCTCCTGCCGTACTGGACCGAAGGTCGAATCGGTTCCCTTGAGGGCCTTTACTACGAGTCAGCCGCGAGCACTCCGTACGTGTTCATGGCAGTCGCAGCATTGTCGGGCACTGGCAATTCATCCAATCCCGTGCGCGGCCTCGACTACAGAGGTATCGGCGATTTCGATCTCGGTGTGCGTTACCTGCAAATCCTGGGAGCGCGCTATTACATGGCTCACTCGGACGAAGCGAAGGCAAAAGCCGACGCCCATCCCGACTTGCGCGTGGTTGCCAAGGTTCCAGACAACGATGGGACAGCACCTACCGGTTGGAACATTTACGAAGTAACGGATCAGTCGATTGTTGGCGCATTGGAATATGAGCCAGTTGTTGTAGATGCAAAAGCCGGAACGCAATCCGAATGCTTCGGCCGCCCGCCAGCCGTAGGCGTGAATGACCCTCAACTTGGGCCATG
>CAMBEL010000064.1 GCA_945865605.1 Bifidobacterium breve | reverse complement strand
TAGGAGCGGCAACACCGTCTCGGCTTGTCCGCCCGGTACTCGCAATACGACTTCTTCAATGCCTAACGAGGCGTAGTAGTCGAGTTTTCCTGGATCGGGAATCGTTCCGAACGGCACAATGCGAAGTGCCGAGGCATCGCGCCCCACGGCTTCGCACGCCTCGTGTAGATCTCCGAGAGCGGCTCGAATTCCAGATCCACCTATCGGGATCCAGCCATCCGCGTACTCGGCAATCTGCGCGAAGAGCTTGGGGCCCGCAGCACCGCCGATTAAAACCGGTGGGCCCGAAGGCTTGGCTGGCTTCGGCCATGACCACGATGGCGTCAACTCGACATGTTCACCGTGGAACTCCGCTACGTCATCGGTCCAGAGGCTGCGCATCGCAAGCATGTGTTCACGCGCAATCGCTCGACGGTCTGTCATGGCCACGCCGTGGTCCGCAATTTCGTCTTCGTTCCAACCGAAGCCGACCCCGAATACAAACCGACCACTAGAGATCACATCGAGAGTCGCAACGGCCTTCGCCGTCACAATCGGATCACGTTGGGCGACGAGACAGACGCCCGTTCCTAGTAACACGTGGTTCGTAACGCTCGCCGCCGCTGCGAGAGCAACGAGTGGATCGAGAGTTCGCTTGTACTCGTCTACAAGATCGCGTTCGCCAGTTGGAGGAGGGGTACGCCGTGAAACTGGGATATGCGTGTGCTCGGGCAGATAAATCGAATGCAGTCCACGATCTTCGACCGCGCGCGCGAACTCCACCGGACCCATTGTTTGGTCGGTCACGAACATTGTCACTCCGAAGCGCACAACAGGCACCGTAGCGGTAGTGGCGTGAGAAGATCGCCAAGTGAGTTCCACAAAGGAGTCCGCTGGCGTTCCGGTATTGCTGTACGCAGCGACCGCGATCGAGTCGATGGCCTATGGCGCAATCTTTGGGCTCCTCGCCGAACTGCAGGACGCGTACGGGTTGCCCATGTACGCGCTTGGGCTGATAGCTGGCGCCAGTTCTCTCGCTGGCCTGGTCGCTCAACTTTGGCTTGCTCGATATAGCGACCGCGGGCATACCCGGCTGATGCTTCGCCTGGGACTGGCGACGGCCGCCGCTGGGATGTTGATGTTCGCGTTGGTCTCAGGGATGTGGCTCTTCGTCGCGGCGCGAGTTTTGATGGGGTTCGGTTCAGGAATGTTCATGCCCGCGGTCCGCCGTGTTGTCATCTCTAAAGCCGGTACGCGCTCAGGTGAAGAACTGGGACGACTCGCGAGTGTCGAAGTGGGCGGGTTTGTATCCGGCGCGCCGATCGCCGCTCTACTCGCCGCTTTATTTGGCCTGCACGCGCCGTTCCTCGTAATGGCTTTAGCGCTCGTTCTCACGGCTCCGGGCTTGGCACGCATCTCGGAGCCGCCGGTAGCAGTGGATCCTCCGCGCCGCGCAGTGCGCACGTTGATCGTGAGGCGCGGTGTTCGTTCGGGTCTGGCGATCGGTGCCGCGTTGTATTTATCGATCGGTGTCTTCGACGCAGTCTGGGCGCGCTACCTAACCGATATGGGTGCGAATACTGCAGTGATCGCGATCACTCTCGCCCTGTTCGCGTTGCCGCTTGTTGCATTGAGTCCGTTCGGTGGTCGCATCGCCGATCGTTCGGGACCGGTGAAAAGCGGCGTGCTTGCACTGGCCCTAACAGTTCCGCTCATCGTGGCGTATGGATGGGTTGGATCGGTCGCATTGGCCGCGGTGATCGCGCTATTGCACGCGTTCACCGATGCTTTCACGACTCCAGCAGGACAGGCGGCCGTTGCTCATTCCTCGCCGCCCGGGTTGGTTGCTGCTGGTCAGGGACTATATGGAGCGGTAGCGGCGGGCATGGCCGCGATTTCGGGTTTTGGAGCGGCGCCGCTGTATGGGATTGGTGGGGCCAAGGTTATGTGGAGTGTCGCGGGGGGCTGTGTCGCCGTGTTGGCGACGCTCGCGTGGTATTGGGGACGCGGGTCCGAACTTGATGGCGCAATAGCCCCGACCGATGAACTGGGAAACCCCGGCACCGATCTTGCGGTCTGATATTCGTTCCAGGTCGGCTACGTTGCCCGTCTGATGGGGATATGTGATGCACGGGTTGTGATTGTTACGGGTGCCGGACGCGGGATCGGCCGTGAGCACGCACTGGCGTTGGCACGTGACGGGGCGTTGGTTGTTGTGAATGACCTCGGCGCGGAGTTGGATGGGTCGGGCGGTTCATCTGGTCCGGCGGGCGAAGTGGTTGCTGAGATTCGGGCTGGCGGGGGTGAGGCCGTTGCTAACGGGGACGACGTCGCAGACTGGGATGGAGCGCAACGGCTGATTCAAACTGCGATTTCTTCCTTCGGAAGGCTTGACGTGTTGGTGAACAACGCTGGATTTTTGCGCGACCGGATGATTGTGTCTACAACTGAAGACGAATGGGACGCGGTCATTCGAGTGCACCTCAAGGGGCACTTCGCGCCGACGCGTTTTGCTGCGGCGTACTGGCGGGAGCAACAGAAGTCCGGTGAAATGGTGGATGGCCGCGTGATCAACACATCTTCTGGCGCCGGTTTGATGGGTAGCGTTGGACAGGGGACCTACAGCGCAGCGAAGGCAGGAATCGCCGCGCTAACGATGGTGGAATCGGCAGAACTTGGTCGGTACGGAGTTACGGCAAATGCGATTGCGCCCGCAGCGCGCACGCGCATGACAGAGGCAGTATTCGCTGACACTATGGCCGCGCCTGTCGACGGCGCATTCGATGCGATGTCCCCAGCAAATGTTTCGCCGCTAGTGGTGTGGTTGGCGAGCGCGGAATCGAAGGATGTAACGGGGCGGGTGTTTGAAGTTGAAGGGGGCCTTGTGTCGGTGGCCGATGGTTGGCAACATGGCCCGAGTGCAGACAAGGGCGCTAAGTGGGAACCGTCGGAATTGGGGACGGTAGTGCGTGAGTTGTTGGCGACTGCGCCCAAGCCGACACCGGTCTACGGCGCATGACGCGTCGGCCCAATCGAGCGCCCCAACCTCATCGAGCGTTTGTCGGAAAATGCACCGCCACTGTGCGGTACGCGACAAACGGAGGATGGGGGTGGCGTGACCGACGACGTGGCGATTGAGCACGGGGTTGCTTTTTACGCCGTTGCGCGGCCCGACAAGGTTGCGATTGTTTTTGGCGATCGACGCATCACATACGGCGAACTCGATCAAGACATAAACCGCGCCGCTCGCTTCCTCGCTGAAGAGAAGGTTGGTCCTGGAGGGAGGCTTGGGATTGCATTGCGCAACCGTCCCGAATGGATAGTCGCGGCGTTTGCCGCGGCGCGCCTCGGTGCGCAGGTCGTGCCTATTCCCTACGGCACCACTCCCGACGAATTGAATTACTTCTGCACCGATGGCGAGGTTGAGTACTTGCTAAATGAAGCGGGTCTCGATTCGTTTATTGCAGAAGCCTCGACTCGCTCTGGTGATGCATTGCCAGGGGCCGCACCCGATTACATCGCGTTGCGCGCGTATACGAGTGGGACTACTGGCGTTCCAAAGGCTGTCTTGCGGCCGGAGGTTGCGCCGCATCTCTCGATCCAAGGCCTCGTGGGTTACTACACCGCGTACGGGCTTGATGGTCCCGATGAAGTCAATGTGACCGGGTCGCCGATGTATCACATTGCAGGTTTTAGCGGGCCGCACACTGCGCTGTTGTTGGGGCACACAACAGTGATCCTGGACCACTTCGATGCAGGGGAGTGGCTGCAAGCTATCGAGACCGAGCGCGTTACCTATGCGATTACAGCACCCGTGCATCTCTATCGCGTAATGCAACTCTCCGATGACGTGCGTGCCGCGGCTGACGTCTCGAGCATCAAGCGCATCATGCATGGGTCCGCGCCGTGTGCGCCGAGTCTAAAGCGACAAGTGATCGATTTTTTCCCCGTAGACGCGGTGTGGGAGGCCTACGGTGGAACGGAGACCATGGGAACGATCATCAGTTCGGAAGAGTGGCTCACGCACCCCGGTAGTGTCGGTCGTCCGGCGCCCGGGTCGGCAATCGCGATCATGGATGATGAGGGGAATGAGTTGCCGACAGGTGATGTTGGTCTCGTTTACATCGGCTCGGAGTGGGGGCTGGGGTTCCGTTACGCCGGTCCAGCGGAACATACCGAGGCTGTCTACCGCGGGGATCTCGCGACTCTCGGTGATCTCGGATACGTAAACGATGACGGCTATTTGTTCATCGTGGACCGCCGCAAAGACATGGTGATCACCGGCGGAGCGAATGTTTATCCGGCAGAAGTTGAAGCGGTTCTCGTCGAGCATCCCAACATCGATGAAGTCGCCGTGATCGGTATGCCCGATGACGAGTACGGTGAGATTGTTACGGCGGTAGTAGTCGCACACGGCGAGTTGAATAGTGACGAAGTGATCGCATACGCGCGCGAGCATCTTGTTGCGTACAAGAGTCCGCGGCGTGTCGAGTTTGTAGTCGCGCTGCCCCGCGACCAGATGGGGAAGGTCCTCAAGCGCGTCCTGCGTGAACTCGGCACGTTCGAGGCCCTATAAGGGCCCGAAACGTGCCGAGTTCGCCCTGGGGGGGGCGGGGGGTGTCTGGGTCGGCGTCTGGTTAGGTGAGGCGTTCGACGATCATTGCCATTCCTTGGCCTCCGCCTACACACATGGACTCGAGTCCGTAGCGGCCTCCCGTATCTTCCAACCCGTTCAGGAGCGTCGTCATGATGCGTGCGCCGGTCATGCCGAATGGGTGACCAAGCGCGAGGCCACCGCCGTTTACGTTGAGCTTCTCCCACGGAATACCGAGATGCTTTGCCGACGGGATGACCTGCGCGGCGAACGCTTCGTTGATTTCGACGAGGTCGATGTCATCGATCGTTAGACCCGCACGTCGCAATGCCTGGCGGCATGCTTCGATAGGACCGAGTCCCATGATCTCGGGGTCGAGTGCCGAAACACCTGTCGAGACGATGCGTGCGAGCGGCTTGATACCAAGTGTTTCGGCGCGCACATCGCTCATCACGACGACGGCCGCAGCGCCATCGTTTAGCGGGCATGCGTTACCGGCGGTAACGGAACCATCGGGACGGAAGACCGGCTTCAACTGCGCGAGTTTCTCTGCAGTTGTGTCTGGGCGTGGACCGTCATCTTTGCTAACGACAGTGCCGTCTTCGAGGGTGATCGGCGTGATCTCGCGTTCGAAGAATCCATTCTCTTGCGATCGCACTGCGCGGTTCTGTGACAGCGCAGCAAACTCGTCCATCTCCTCGCGCGTCACCCCCTCGAGGGTCGCGACATTCTCCGCGGTTTGACCCATCGAGATGTAGATGTCGGGGAGTGCGTCTAGCGGTGTCCACACATCAACACCGGCCTGCTCACGGGATTTGCTGCGCGACCGGGCATCGGAGAACCGTGAGTTGGTTGTGCCAGGACCGCCATCTGCGCGGCCTTTGTCGAACCGGCTCACACATTCCACGCCAGCAGCAACGAACACGTCGCCTTCGCCCGCCTTGATTGCATGCGCGGCCATCCGAATCGTCTGCAATGAAGATGCGCAATACCGGTTCACGGTTGTTCCTGGTGCCGTTCCGAGTCCTGATAACAGCGCGACTACGCGCGCAAGGTTGTAACCCTGCTCACCAGCAGGTTGCGCGCATCCGGTGATTACGTCTTCGACCTCAGACGGATCGAGAGAAGGCACCTTGGCCATTGCAGCCGCGATGATCGTTGCGGCAAGATCGTCGGGTCGTGCGTCTACGAGTGACCCCTTGTTAGCGCGGCCAATCGGGCTGCGAGCGGTGGAAACGATTACGGCTTCAGGCACTAGTGCTCCTCGGGTTGGGTTTGCGTTGTGACGTGACGCGCACGTTCAGATCAGATTGAGAGATCAGTTGCTATGTAGATAGTTCTGCGATGCCGTCCATGAGCGTTCCCATGTCGAAGTAATCGCGCCACAGTGAGATGCGTCCGTCGCGAAGTTCGAAGAATCCAGCTACGGGCAGGTCGATCCAATGTCCGTCTTTGCCGAACCGGTCGGTTCGTTCGTTCATTACAACATTGCCCACCGTGCACTGTCGGTGCACGACCCACTCGACGTTGTCGATTGTTCCGGATAGTTGGTCGAGCACGCTCTTGATTCCGTCGGGGCCATAGACCTTGCCCATGGGGACGTTGTCGTACTCAACGTCGTCGGTTACCAGTTCGCAAGCGCCATCCAGATCGGCGCGTTCGATGCGGGCGATGAACTCGTTTACGACTTCTTCTGGAGTCATTTGGGCGTTGCCTCCTCGGCATTGTGTGTGGGCAGCATCGCGCGATCGTCTTAAGCGCCACGCAACGCGCAGATCGCACCGCCGACAAGCCCAAATAGCGTTGCCCGTGCTTTGTTTGAGTATTTGCGGATGTAGGTTGAGCGCTAATGACTGGCGGAGTATTAGCTGAAGGCCTTTCCAAGCGGTTCGATGAATTCGACGCGCTCATTGGTGTGGACTTCGCCGTCCCGGAGGGCGCGCTGGTCGCGATGCTGGGGCCGAACGGTGCAGGCAAGACGACAACGATTCGGATTCTCACAACCTTGTTGCGAGCGGATGCCGGACACGCCACCGTTGCGGGATATGACGTTGCCAAGCAGCCTCAGTTGGTACGCGGTGCGATCGGCGTAACCGGTCAGTACGCGGCGGTCGATGAAGACCTAACGGGCAGAGAGAACCTGGTGCTCGTTGGCCGGTTGTGTCGCATGAAGAAGAAGGCAGCGCAGGAGCGCGCGGCGGCGTTGCTCGAAGTTTTCGAACTAACCGATGCCGCAGATCGCAGATTGCGCACGTACTCGGGTGGCATGCGTCGACGTCTAGACCTCGGGGGCAGCCTGATGTTCGCTCCAGAGGTGCTGTTCCTCGACGAACCGACCACCGGGCTTGATCCGCGTAGCCGCCTTGATCTTTGGGATGTGATTGTCGAACTGAAGGAAGCGGGCACAACGATTGTGCTCACCACGCAGTATCTCGAAGAAGCGGACCAACTTGCTGACACGATCAGCGTGATTGACAACGGTCGCATCATCGAAGAGGGGACTGCCGACCAACTGAAGGATCGTATTGGCGGTGACGTAATCGATCTTCGAGTGCATGACCGTGAGCAATTGGACGAAGCGGTCGCATCTCTCATACGCGAGTTCAAAGCGGCCGAAGCAGATGTTGCCGTTGATCGGGATCTCGGTTCAGTTGTGGTTCCCGTCGGTGGTGACGGCGGAGGCAGCGCTGCGCTGGTTACTGCGGTTAGGTCACTCGACGCAGCGGGTATTCGTATTGATGATCTCAGCCTGCGGCGCCCCTCGCTCGACGATGTATTTCTGCATCTGACGGGCCACGCAGCCGAGGCGCGGGTCGGTGCCAAGAAACGAAGAGGTCGCATTCCTACAAGTGGAGTGCGATGACATGACACCTGTTGCACCCGCACGAATAGGAACGCCCGAAGAACGAGCAGCACTGCCACCCCTCCGCGTGCTTGCCGATATAGGTCTGCTTGCGCAACGCAACTTGCGCAAGTCAATCCGCATGCCCATGTTCATTGTGTTCTCCACAATTCAACCGTTCATGCAGTTGGCGCTGTTCGTTTTTGTATTTGGCTCGGTCGCAACGGTCGGAGGCGACATCAGTTATGAGCAATATGTAGTTCCAGCCGTGTTGATTCAAACAATGACGTTCGCCGGTATGGGCTCGGGTATCGGAATTGCGCGTGACTTGGATACGGGAATGATCGATCGGTTCCGTTCGTTACCGATCGCGCGCTCGGCGTTCTTGGTTGGCCGCACATCTAGTGACAGTTTGCGGCTTGGAATCCAGGCAATCTTGTTGGTAATCGCATCAATGGTGATGGGTTTTCGCTTCACAACCGGATTAGGACCAGCACTTGCGATGGTTGTGGTCGTGGTGCTTTTCGGTCTGGCGCTCACAACGTTTTCAGCATGGATGGGGTTGACGGTGCGCGACCCAGAGACCGTGCAGGCTGCGATGTTTATTCCGATGCTTCCGCTGGTGTTCACGAGTTCTGCATTCGCACCGATCTCGGAACTTCCGGAATGGATGCAGCCGTTCGCGCGTTGGAGCCCGGTGACGGCAGCGATCGACACGGCGCGAGGCCTCGCACTCGGCGACGAGGTTCTTTATCAAGTGAATCAGATACACCTAAGTGAAGCATTCCTGCATTTCGTGATTTGGTGGCTGGTGATTGTCGTAGTTTTCACCGCGATGGCCGTTCGCAAGTATCGCCTCGGTTAGAGGCGCACTCCCAGTACGTCTCTCAGGAGAACTTTTTCATTAGGCGAAGCAGTAGCGGGTCCATCGCGCCGGTGAGTTTGCCCGCGTCCATCGATGCGTCTTGGCGAAGCAGGGATCGGCGGGTTAGTTCGGCGGTGATCCACCGCAACGGGTCCGGTGGAAACGAGGCTTCGCGCGAGTCAACAAAGCAGAGGTCGGTGAGTTCGCTTGTTTTTCCGAGCACCTTGTCGCGCAGGATCTTGCCGCCGGTGTGGCTCGGCGCGACACCGTGTCCGTTGTAGCCAAGGCCGTAGTGCAAGCGACCTTCGAGCAATGTTCCAAACATTGGCATGAATGACGCGGTTATTGCGACGGGTCCTCCCCACGTGTGTGAGAAGCGAACGTTGTCGAGTTGCGGGAAGGTGTGCCGGAACGTTTTGTCGAGGCGCTTGAAGACTGTGTCGCCACGGTCGTAACGCGGTTTGATCTTGCTGCCGGGGTAGATGATGCCGTCGCTGCCTCCCCACAGGATGCGTCCGTCGTCAGTGCGGCGGTAGTAGTGCACGAAGTTGCGTTTGTCTTCGATGCCCTGGCGCTGTTGCCAGCCGATTTGTTCCCACTGTTCGTCGGAGAGAGGTTCGGTGAGTGCGATGTAGGTATAGAGCGGTACAACTTTGGATTTGAACCATGGTGTAGTGGATGCCCAAGCGTTAGTGGCGAGCACCACTTGTTCGGCGCTGACCATTCCGCCGTGGGTTGCGACATGCAGGCGACCGCCGTGTTCGGAGATGCCGCTCATCGGCGTGTGTTCGTAGATGGTCGCGCCGAGTTGTTCGACAACTGCTGCGAGGCCGTTGGCAAGTTTGGCTGGGTGCACGACAGCGCAATGCTCTTCGGCGAGGGCGCCGAGGTAGGTGGGGGAGTCGACTTGGGCGCGAGTTTCCGCCGCGGAAAGCAGTTCGAAGCCTTCGAGATCGAGTGCTTGCGCGGTCTGGTAGTCGCTATCTACGCGTTGCATCTGCGCGCGGTTAGTGCCGACGACCAACAGGCCGCCGTGTACCCATTCGCAATCGATGTTGTGTGATGCGATGGTGGTGCCCATCTCGTCTATGGAGTCGACCACCGCAAGGTGTGCTGCGCGCGCACCGCTGTCGCCGTGATTGCGACGTAAGTGAGTGAGGCTCATGTCGAGCAGTGTCATTGCGAAGCCGCCGTTACGCCCGCTTGCGCCGAAGCCAACTTCCTCGCCTTCGAGAAGCGCAACGCGCAAACCGGGTTGCGCGCTGAGAAGTTGGTAGGCGGTCCACAGTCCCGTAAATCCTGCGCCGACTATTGCGACGTCCACCTCGATCGCATGGGCGAGTGAGGGTCGTGGATCATGGTTAGACGTTTCTAACCAATAGACCGATGAACCGATATTGCGCACTGTGAGCCTTTCGAAGCACTGCGGGCACGTCATTCTGACGGCACTAGACCGAAGTTGCCAACGGGATTGAAAAGGTTGGCCGGCAAAGGGCTAACTCGAACTTGGTGGGTCCTGGTCCTTCGGGCGACAACTCCGAGTTTGAACTTTTCTTCGATCATTCCCCAGATCCAACCGATCACCGCAAGCACGAAAAGGAAAGGGAAGATCAATAGGAAGAGGCCGACCCCTCCGAACATCCATTCATTAAATAAGTCCACGCCGTGGTTGCGACGCAAGTGAGTGAGGCGCCGAGGACGGCGA
>CAMBEL010000063.1 GCA_945865605.1 Bifidobacterium breve | reverse complement strand
GAGTCCGTGTTAGTTGAAACGACCTCCGCTGGTCTCCCCTCCATCTCGGTCGGTCGATCTATCCCGAGAACATCTAGGACCGTTGGGGCTATGTCGACGATCTGCAGGAAGCCCGCGCGGCGGGTGGTGCTTGATTCAAGGTAACCAGGGGTGACCCCAGGGGAGTGAAGGGCAACAATTGCGAGTTCGCGTTGTCGTCCAGAGTGGTAGGGCCCAACAATAAGAACCGCGTCTTGCTCGAGATCTACGCGCTCCAGCAAACTAGCGAGAAGCGCGTCGGCGGCCGAAAGCGCTTTTGAGCGTGCAAGCACCCTTTGTTCTGGAGTTACCAGCGGGCGGTAAGCATCGGCGCGTGCAAGGTCAGATGCCTCGACTAGCACTACTGAACGCCGTGTTTCGAAGTCTTTCGGGAAGGCGTCGATCACTTGGTCTGGGTCGAGGCGCACACCGAAGGGAGCGGTGACATCCTTGAGCAGCAACTGGCGCGTAACGGTTCCCGGAACGCGTCCGGTGTTGTCGATCAGCGCGAGCGCCGCCTCGCGATGTAGTTGCAATTCCGGCGCAGTTAGTTCGTCGGTGTCTGCATTCGCAATCACCGATCGAGCGATGTTGGCTTCGCGTAGCGCGCGACCTAGGGCCCCGGGTTCAGCCCCAAATGTTTGAGCGCTGTTCTCATCGACGATTGCGGGAAAACCCAGCGCGCCGATTTGACCATCGGCGGCAACTCCGGTTCTTCTCTTGAAGACTTCGGCTGCGGTGCTATCTCCGTAGTGTTCGCCCGGGGCGAGGTTTTGGCCAGCCAGCTCGGTGGACGCAACCGACCTGCTTCCAGCGCCCAAAGCGGTATAGCCGTTCGCGGGATTGGTATCTTGTCGAACTGAACGAGTAGAGAGGGCGCCAATCGCGGAGTCGGCCAAGAGCCGGTGCAGCGTCGGGAGATTGGCATCCCTCACTTCGATCCATGAGACCGCGGGCAATGAGACAATCAGAACGCTTCTGGCCGGGTTCACCTTGGCCGCGGTCGCGACTGCCGGCGTATCGCCAGCAACGAGAAGTGCGATCGCGATTATGCCTGAGGTCATGCCAAAGGTCGCTCTCCAATACCGGTTCATGTGCCTTTGATAATGCCACTCGGGAACGAGGGGGCATGGTGCAGCGTTCTGATAGGTAATAGGGCCACAATGGTGACCCCCAACAAGCAAGGCAGTTCCTTGGCCATGGATCTCGCGAATCAGACTGAGGCGAGCGGCGGCGAATCTTGCGCTGAACAAGATCGAATCGGCGCTCCCTCATTACCAAACACAAGATCTAAGCGTTTTTGGGCTCTGTTGGGGATCCTTATATTGGCGACGGTCCTGCTCCGGATGCCCGGATTCTTCGTCGAGGTATTTAATTCTGACGAAACCTTTCTTGCGACCCAAGCCGAAGTGATCAATGAGGGCGGTCGTCTGTATGAGGAGGCGACCGATCGGAAGCCTCCACTTGTTCCGTACCTCTACGCAGGGGTATTCGCTGTCACTGGCACCACGGCGCTTTGGTCCGTTCGACTGCTTGCAATGGCTGCGGTTGTTCTGACAGCGATGCTGCTCGCGGCAGAAGCGCGGCGGCGTTATGGAGAGTACGCGGCGTGGACAGCTGGCCTGTTATTCGTATTTGCATCGGTAGCTTTCGCACCGCAGGATGGTCAAGCCGCGAATTTTGAGATCTTCATGTTGCCTCCGATGACCGCTGCCGTGTTGCTCGCCGCGCGACGCCGCATGTTCGCGGCAGGGGTAGCTATTGCGATCGCGACGTTGGCGAAACAGACGGGTGCCGCGACTCTGTTGCCCGTTATCTATTTGGCGTGGCAGGCCACAGAAGATGATGCAATTTCCTGCGGGCGGACGCGACAAATTGCCGAAGCCCTCGCCGGATTCGCGCTGCCACTAGCGGTGGTCGCGTTATTAATTGACCCTGGTGACCTTTTGTTTTGGGCAGTCCTCGGGAACGGCTCCTACCTGGGCATTGGGTCGGCGTCTCTGTACGTCCTAGGTCTATTCGCCGTCATGACGCTTGCGTTTCTCGCGTGCAACTTGCCGATTGCTTGGACTCTTCCGCGAGCCTGGAAAGAGCGCCGCCAATATCCCGAAACAGTTCTCTGGTTGTGGTTGGCATCCGCTGCAGTTTCGGTTGCCGTCGGGTTCCGCTTCTTCGGCCACTACTACCTCCAATTATTGCCGCCGCTAGTACTCCTATGCACTGGCGTGCTCGCGCGTTCACCGTGGAAAACCTTGCGGACGACGGTCGCAGCCGCCGCATTGATCGCAGTCGGGTTCTCGGTACTCGGATATGTAGCTCGGCCTTGGGGAGACGAGCCCCGTTATGAAGAAGTGAGCGACTATCTCGATGAACACGCCGCTGTTGACGACCGAATTTTCGTGTGGGGTCACATGCCCGAGATCTATTGGAAGTCGGGCAAGCGACCAGCTTCACGCTTTTTGTCGAGTGGATTCCTGTTAGGCGATTGGGGGAGTCGTCCCGAAGGAGATCTCTCGACCGATATTCCTACCCCCGGTGCCTGGGAAATGTTTATGGCCGATATGGCTAACCATCCGCCGCTCTACATCCTCGATACGGCTCCGGCTGGATTCCGCGGCTCGGAGTATTACCCGATCGCGCAGTTCCCCGAACTTAAGGCCATCGTCGACGAGCGATACAAGTATGTACGCACGATCGACGGCATCTTTATCTACAAGAGGCAGCCGCTCCCGTTGGATGGGTGACATCCCGTCGCGTCACCATTTTTCTTATTCGACGTCGAAGCCCATGTCGGGAAGCACGCCGGGAGGAGCGAGGTTCGCGAGCATTGCAGGTAGTGGAGTTGGCGTTGCAGGAAGGTCGTTGCCAGGCCTAGGCCATGCGATTGGAGTTAGGTCGCTCGCAATTTGATCCCCAACCTTGATGCCAGGGCGGTCCACGGAGATGTGAAACGCGGATGTTCCACGGGTGCAACCATCTCGCAGATAAATGATCGTGTGCACCCTGCGCGTTTCGTTCGTCGTGTTCTCTTTAGCGAGGTGCACGGTGAGTCCGTGATGGAAGGCGACGGAACCGGATGGCACTTCGACGAACACGGGCTTGACGCCTTTTAGCACGGGGTGCGAAGTTAGATCGGCAGGTTCTTCCGTGCCAAAGATGTCGACCCTCTCTACGAGTCCCGATACGTGTGATCCGGGCATGTACCCCATTGCTCCGTTGGCGAGTTGCGAGCCATCGAACGGTATCCATGCAGTCACGGTATCTGTCTCGGCAATTGGCCAGTACGGGTAGTCCTGGTGCGCATCGGTAGCGCGCCCATGTGCTTCTTTGTAAAGAGCCTGGTCGTGCCAAAGACGGACTGCGTCCGCGCCGAGAAGTTCTGCCGCCGCCTGAGCTACGCGCGGATGGAATGTCAATGGTCGCACCTGAGCGTGGTCTTCCCACAGGTTGATGCACTGTCTAAAGGATTGCTCGTAGCGGCTGCGTTCCTGTAGGGATCGGCCGTCGTCGATGGCGCGCTTGGCAACCGCCATGTCCACAGCGTTACCGAAGTGGTCCAACTCATCGGTTGTAAGTAGGCCGTCTATTACAACGTAGCCATCGCGTTGGAACGCTTCGATGGTGTCTTTACTGAGCAGGCCCACCCCGCAAGGGTATGCGCGGCACACGTCTCGGTGGCTAGTTGATGCGCAACCGCACGCGCACTGGGAGATGATCCGAACCAGCAGCTGGTCCGATCTTCGAGTCGATCGCCTGCAGTTGGTTATCGATCCAGACGTGATCAATTTGGCTATGCGGTCGCCACGCTGGCCAGGTTCGCCCTCTGACGGCACGGCTTCGACCCGGTAGAGCCCATGTGATCATCGGTCCCCACATGTTGCAATCGCCAACGATCATGCTTGGAGTGCCAACGTCCTTGAGTGCTCGGTCCAGGCATCGGAGTTGTGGGATGGAACCCCACGGTCGATGTGACGCGTGTACGCCCGCAACCGTGATTGCAACACCGTCAACGATGACCGTTACTAGTAGTCCATGACGCTTATCGATGACGTCTCCTCGAGCGTGAGGGAGAGGCACGGCAAGGGCGCCCCTTACCTCGAGTCGGGTCACGACGGCCAGCCCAACGGTGCCCTCGGGGCCTTCCGGCAAGACAAGATCGCGTGGTTTCGCTTGATTGGTGTCAGACATGAACGACACCTCGTGGATTTCAGCTCCAGTCGCCTGCGCGATCTGGTCTACGTAACCCGTTCCGCCATGCGGCCGCCATACCTCCTGAAGCACGAGGACGTCCGCCTCGAGGTCCAAACAGGTGCCGACTACGTCAAATGGACGCGCCTTCATGTCGATGCCCCAGTGGGTGTTGAAGGTCGCGACAGTGAGTTCGGGCAATGGTCCTCTCTCGCCGCGCGCCAATACGAAGTGCAATGTAACGCCGCCGCTGCGTAGTGTCAGGATCCGACCTAGGCGACGATTGGGAGTCAAATAATGAACGCGTCGAGATCTCTGATAGCGAGCCAAGACTTGTCAGGACGGGTAGCAGTGCTAACCGGTGCCGGCAGTGGAATCGGAAAGGCGACAGCATTGACCCTCGCCGCTGCCGGTGCGGTGGTAGTCGGTGGCGACATCGACGGTGCGGCTGCGAGTCTCACGGCGGACGAAGTTGAAGCGGCGGGAGGTACTGCTCGCGCGGTGCCTACCGACGTAACGGTGCGCGCTCAGGTCGATGCATTGATCGATGGTGCGATGTCGGAGTTCGGACAAGTCGACATCGTTGCCAATATTGCAGGGGTACCGCACAACAAATTGGTAGCCGAGTGCACAGACGAAGAGTTTGAGCGGATCCTCGCGATCAATCTCAAGAGTGTGTTCTACGGATGTCAGGCAGCGATGCGGGTCATGAGTCCACGCGCCACGGGCAACATTGTCAATATCTCATCGGGCGCGATTGACACACCGGCGCCGACGCTCGCCTGTTATGGGATGACAAAGGCAGCGGTGGCCATGCTCACTAAGACGCTCGCTTGGGAGGCTGGTCCGTTCGGGATCCGCGTGAATGCGATCGCTCCAGGTGTAATTGAAACGAACTTCTCTAAACACAACTTTGTCGACGAAGATGGGAATGTCGATCCCGAAAAACTCGAGGGTTATCGCAAGCGGTTTGGCCGTATGACGCCTTTGGGTCGGGTAGGCGAAGCGCAAGATGTTGCTGACACGATCCTCTACCTGGTCTCAGATGCTGCCGCGTACATGACGGGTCAGATTCTGCGCCCCAATGGTGGTCAGGCGATGCCCTGGTAGCTCGGTAGGTCAACGACGATGCGTGCGCCGCCGAGGGGCGCTGGCGCGCTATCGATGGCGACGGTACCGCCGTGGCGTTCGACGATGGAACGGACCATCGCAAGACCTAGCCCGATACCTCCGCCGTCGCGTGCACGGCCTTCGTCTAGACGCGTGAACCTTTCGAAGACTCGTTCACGGTCGTGAGGATCGATTCCAGGGCCATCGTCATCGATTGTCAACACGGTCCGACTGTTGACTGTTTGTAGCGACACAGCGACAATTGTGTTCGCATGACGCGACGCGTTGTCGAGGAGATTGCTCACCATGCGCCCGAGTTGTTCGCGGCTACCTAGAACCCTTCCGGCAGATACCTGATCGGTTTTAACTATTAACCGCGTTATGCGCGCCGCTTCTTCGAACACGAGATCGTCGAGATCGACTTCGGAGTTTGAGGCTTGAGCTATGCCTTCGTCGTCTCTGGCTACCAACAAAAGGTCAGCCACGATCTTTCCCATGCGTTCGTCTTCGCTGAGCATCTGCTCAACAACTCGGGGCCAATCAGCAGTTGCGGGATGTGCGAGCGCAACTTCACCCGTTGTGCGGATGGAAGCGACCGGTGAACGCAACTCGTGAGACGCGTCAGATAGAAAGAGTCGTTGTCTTCGTGCTGCGTCTTCGAGGCGATCCAACATCTGGTTCATTGTGTGTGCGAGAGCACCGATTTCATCATCTGATCCGGGTTCGGGAACCCGTCGCTCCAGACTGGTCGCGGTAATCAATTCGACCTCTGCCCTTATCGCTTCGACCGGCCGCAGTGCACGACCCGTCATCACCCATGCAACGCCGCCTACAACCAGCACCAGCAACGGCATCACAAGCCAAAGAGTCGCGCTTAACGCATCGATTGATCGGCGAACCTGGTCGAGATTGCTCGACGCAACAAGCACCAATGGCCTGCCGGTAGACGTCGTGACGCGCGTGTAGGTGTACATCACGTTGCCGTCGACTCGACGCTCGGGCTCGCCTTCGGATGCGCGAACGTCTGGGGGCCCAGTGTGGTTGCCATAACCAGGGCTACCGCCAATCACGTTGCCATTAGCGTCTAAAACCTGCAGGTAGGTGACACTGCGCACGGTGGGTTGCGGGAGATCGTGCGGGAGGGTTCCGTTCCTAAGACGCCGCTCGTATTCTGCGATTGCCACTTCGCCTTCGTCGCGTACTCCGTCGCGCAGCGAGTTGCTCACAGTGCTTACTAGGAGCCAAGACGTGAGACTGAGTGCAATCGCGAAGACGACTGCCGCTGCAATGCTGATGCGTGCGCGGACCGATGAAGCGCGAAATGTGCCGCTACTGCTCATCAGGCTGCAATCTGTATCCCACGCCTCGAACAGTTTGTATGGTGTGCTGGTCAAACGGCGCGTCGATCTTCTTGCGTAGGTATCCCACGTAGACCTCGACGATGTTCGGATCCCCTGAGAAGTCAGGCCCCCACACTTCGTTGATGAGTTCGCGTTTTCCAATCACGGCATCTGAGCGGCGCATCAGAACCTCAAGTAGAGCGAACTCGCGCGCGGTGAGACTTATCGGCGTTTCAGACCGCGCACATCCGCGCGTTGCGGGGTCGAGCGTGAGTGTCCCAACCGTGAGTACCGCTGGTCTCGGTGTAGCGCCGCGTCGGAGGAGTGCCCGCAGGCGCGCAACAAGGACCAAGAAAGAAAATGGTTTTGAAAGGAAATCGTCGGCACCCGTGTCGAGCGCTTCAGCTTCGTCCTCCTCGCCGTCTTTTGCGGTCAACATCAGGATCGGTGTCCAAACGCCCTCGGCCCGCAGAGTGCGGCATACCTTGTAGCCATTCATTCCCGGCAAGAGAATGTCGAGCACTATCGCCGCGTAATTGGTTTCGCGTGCTTGCCACAGGCCTTCTAGGCCGTCGTGAACCACATCTACGTCGAAGCCTTCGGATCGCAATCCATCTGCAAGAGCCGCTGCTAGCTGTGTTTCGTCCTCTATTACAAGCACCCGCACCATACGATCGTGCCACGGAAGGTCCCCGTAGCAGCGTGCAGCCTCAGCAAACTCTCAGGGCCTACAATGAAATCTGCAAGTAGCTCAGGCCCCATTTGGGCTCGTGGCGCTTGCGGGTCCACCTCACGCAAGGTCCGCTTCCGAAGGTCACCACGATCAATCGGCCGGTACCGATCCAGGAGGGCGACCCCTCCCGAACCGGCAACCAGGAAGCAACCCAGGTCATGACAACATCTTTTCGCTCGCTCGGCGTGTCCGACGAGTTATCCGCGGCCCTATCCGAAGTGGGGATAGACGAGCCGTTCGCAATTCAAGCCCTGACGATCGAAGATGCCTTGGCGGGTCGCGACGTTCTTGGCAAGGCCAAGACGGGTTCAGGCAAGACGCTTGCGTTTGGTCTCCCGATCATCGATCGAATCACCAAGGCCTCGCCGCGGCATCCGCATGCACTAGTGCTTGTACCGACGCGTGAACTCGCCAATCAGGTGAAGGACGTACTGGCGCCGTTGGGCAAGGTGAAGGGCGTTCGCGTTCGTGCGTTTTACGGCGGGGTCAGTATGGACCCGCAGGTAGAAGCGTTAGCTAAGGGTGTTGATCTGGTGATTGGAACGCCGGGCCGCCTCATCGATCTCATGGAGCGCGGTGAACTTTCCGTGGCGAGCGTGCAGATGCTTGTGCTCGACGAAGCGGACCGCATGGCCGACATGGGCTTCTTGCCGCGGGTGCAGAAGATCCTTCATCGTGTAACTGGCGAACATCAGACGATGTTGTTCTCAGCGACTCTCGACCGAGGCGTAGACCGGTTGGTTGCCCGCTATCTGAAGGATCCGATTTCTCACGAAGTCGAGTCGACGGAAGAGACCGTCGACGAGATGCATCACCGCTTCTTTCTTGTGCATCAGATGGACAAGGTCAAAGTGGTTGCGTCGATTGCTAATGGCGTTGAACGGACACTCGTCTTTTGTCGTACAAAACGTGGAGCCGACCGCCTTGTAGAGCAACTACTTCGCGAGCGGGTACGCGCTGGTGCTATTCACGGCGACTTGCGTCAATCGGCTCGTGAGCGAGCTCTCGCTGACTTTTCGGACGGCAAACTGCATGTGTTGGTCGCCACCGACGTTGCGGCTAGGGGTATTCACGTCGATGGCGTAGATGTTGTAATCCACTACGACCCACCAGAAGATCACAAGGCGTACCTCCATCGATCAGGCCGTACTGCCAGGGCTGGCGAAGTGGGAGTCGCAGTGATGCTTACACTCTGGAACCAGGAAAATGAGGTCCGAGTGATCCAACGAAGACTGGCGATCGAAGGACCGATCGTTGAGGTGTTCTCCAATGACTCACGTCTTGCCGATCTACGCGCATGGGTTCCGTCGGAAGACGAAGCCGCAACGGCGTCGTAGTTCTCAGCGACCCGCGGTAGACCGTTGGCGGTCTTTGCCGGTACTCCGGCGCGAAGTTGCCGGATGTCGATCTGAAGTTGGTAATGCACGCATTGTCGAAGTCACATCGGGTTTTTCGACGACGTCAATCATGCGCCGCCGTCTAGCCAATGCCAAAGCGCGTTGACGCGCAAGGCGTCGCGCGCGTTGTTTCTTCACCGCGCGTCGGCGCATGAAAAATAGCGCTATGAGTACAACGAGGACGATTAGGAAAATGTTGCGAATATTTATTCGACCGCCAGCGTTTTCGGAAGGTTGAGTTGCAACTGATTTGGCGGCTGCGCTGTTCTTTGCCACAGATGTCGATCGATTGTTGCTGCGGGAAGTTTCAGAACGGTTCGCTTTCGCCAGCGTTGTGGGCGTCACGCGAACAGTGCGAGCGGGCTGCACTGGTGCTGTGATTCCGAACGCGGCGGGGAGTCCGGACAACGCACCGAGGCGCGAGTCGGCGGTAGAAATCTTCACATCCGGCAAGCGTGTGCCTGTGGCGGGATTTGCCGTGGCGAACCCTTGGTCGAGGAGGAAACTGGCCCAACCCGAGTCGTCCCAGGTACCCATTACGACAGCGATCAAGGTGCGACCGTTACGCGTAGCAGTGGTAATTAGAGTGCGCCCAGCAGCTTGGGTGAAGCCGGTCTTCATGCCCGTCGCGCCTGGATAAGCGCTCAAGAAACCCTTGTTGTGATTGAGCAGCTCGCGTCCGACCCCGTTTGGGTCCGTGAACTCGTATCTCAACTTGGATACGACGGTTGAAATCTCCGGCACGGCGAGAGCGTTGCGAGCGGCGACTGCAAGGTCGTACGCACTTGTGCGGCTTCCGCCGCCGAAAGACTGCCTATCGTCGAGCCCTGCTGGGTCTTTGAAGGTTGTGTCCTTCATTCCCAGGGAAATAGCGGTCGCTTGAGCATCGACGGCGAACTTGTCGATGCTCCCCGAAGCGCGCTCGGCTAGCGCATACGCTGCGTCGTTCGCTGAGACGATGAGCATCGAATGCAACGCCTGATCTAGAGGCCAAACACTGCCCTCGGTCATGCTTATCTTCATCGCTGGTTGTGCTGCAGCTAGCGCACTAACGGGTACATCGGTAGCGATTGGCAAGCGTTCGAGTACCGCAAGGGCCGTGAGTATCTTGATCGTGCTGGCAGGCAACATTGCAACGTGTTCGTTTTTCGCAGCGAGCACAGCACCCGTTCCTGCGTCTGCCACCAGGTAAGCCGTCGGTTCCTGACTTGTAGGTAGAGCGGGAAAAGCGGTCGACGGTGAAGCGGGAATACCGATGGTTGCAGCAACGGCCGCAATGACCGTGAGGATGCGCGAGGCGCGACCGACCGACTTCATACATGGCTAGGCTAGGTTCCGGCGGGTGGTCCAGTGCAGCGCATTGAGGGACTCCGTCCAAATGCCCTGGTTATGGGTCGCCTAATCGTTGCGTAGTCAGTTGGCTTGGCGTGGCACGATGGGCGGGTGAACTCACCTAATCGTGTTTCTCTGCGCATTGCGTCCGTCTCCGAATCAGCGACTTTGGCTGTCGATGCCAAGGCCAAAGCACTCAAGGCCGCCGGCCACCCTGTGATTGGATTTGGCGCAGGAGAGCCAGACTTTCCAACCCCGGCCCACATTGTCGAGGCGGCTGCGAAGGCTTGTTACGACCCTGCAAATCACAAGTACTCGCCCACGGCGGGTCTTCCTGCTCTCCGCGAAGCGATCGCGGTAAAGACAGCACGCGACTCAGGGTACGCCTGCGATGCATCCCAGGTGCTTGTGACCAATGGCGGGAAACACGCGGTGTTCAACGCGTTCCAAGTACTTCTCGATGAAGGAGACGAGGTACTCCTTCC
>CAMBEL010000062.1 GCA_945865605.1 Bifidobacterium breve | reverse complement strand
GATTCATAATGAATAGTGTCTCACCCCTGTTTTATGATGTGTTCATGAGTTCTTCGGTCATAAACGGGTGCGATGGCGCTGGCGAATCCGATGAGTTTGGCGGCCGGAATCTGGTTGGAGCTTTGGGGCGTGTGGCTAACAGGTTCTTGGCGGTCGACGTTTCAGGCTTGTCCGATGTGGAATTAGCCGATGAATTGCTCGGAATGCGGCGCCAGATGGACCGCCTCGAAGCAGGGTTTGCGTCCCGTGTTGTCCTTGCCCACCGGCGTGGTCTGGGTTCGGTTGATGGCGCATCTTCAACTGCTGCATGGCTGCGTAACAGGGCCGGTATGAGCCATGGAAGCGCCACCAAGGCAATCCATGTTGGCGAGGCCCTAGAGGTCATGTGTGTCACTGATGCCGCATGGAAGTCCGGTGAGATCTCAGCTGATCATGGGCGCTGGATCACCGAGGCCCACGTAGAAGGTTTTGAAGATGCAGTGAGAGCAGTGGAGCCAGCATTGGTAGAACACGCAAAGCGCAATGAGATTCGCGCCCTCAAAGCCGGACTGGCGAGAATTCGTGAGATCACTAGTCCTGGCAATGTGTTTGAGAAGCGCACTCTCAGTGTGTCTAGGACATTTCGTGGCGCAGTAGTAGGCGACTTCTCCCTCGATGCTGAGGGTGGGGAGATGTTGATGTGTGCCTTAGAGGCCTACACGGACATGCCAACCCCACAAGATGAGCGCACCCACGGGCAACGTCGTGCTGATGGTCTAGTAACTCTGTGTCGGAGTGCTCTAGATATGGCAACACCAGGTCATGTCATGGGTATTGAACAACCCCATGTTTCAGTGATCATTGATTATCCGACGCTTCTGGAAATGGCAAAAGCCAGCCGGGTTGGAGGTGCAAGTGAGGCGGGCAGGTGTGAACTCGAGCGCACTGGGCCAATAAGTGCTGAAACTGCTCGTCGTATTGCTTGTGATGCTGGAATCTCTCGAATCATTACTGATCCTGATGGAATCCCATTAGATGTTGGGAGGTCTAGACGCACTGTTCCACCACCGCTTCGAAAAGCCGTGGTCGCGCGCGACCGAGGATGCAGATTCCAAGGGTGTGACCGACTCCCATCTAGATGCCAAGCACACCATGTCATCCACTGGTCACACGGCGGCGATACATCTCTAGACAATCTGGTGTTGTTATGTAGTCATCACCATCACTTGTTACATGAAGGCGGATGGAACGCAACCCTGCGTAACGGCGTGCTCCACATCTACCGGCCCGATGGGACCGAATTCATGTTGCATGGGCTGGCTGCATGACCCTGGGGGGCAATTCAATCGTGCTCGAACTGATGTGCCGTCGTAGGTAACGACTTAGCCGTTTGGAAAGTTCGTGTAGTACGACCCGGGCTTCACGCTTGCGTCAACGATCGCCCAGATCCAGAAGGCTGGGCCGACAACTATAATCCCGAAACCGAAGGTGACGATAGCGAGCACAATAGAGACCCCAAGCGCGATCCAGAACTTCGCCGAATCGCGTTTGTAGGTGTAGCACCATGTCCAAAAACTAAAAAGCACCGCCAGGACTACCGCCGCAGTTTTTGATTTGGGTACTGGTCCACCTAGGCCCATACCGGTCGCAGTGCCGGAGCTAGGGCATACGGCCGCGGTAGCTACTAAGCCGTTGCCACATCCGTTGCAGTACCGAGTAGCAGGCGTACCTGTTGGTGCTTGATAAGCGAGGCCCGTATTCTGCATTGGTGGAAGCGCGGGAGCAGGCTGCGTTGCTGTTCCCTGCGGAGTAGGCACTTCAACGGCTGCGCCGCATTAACCACAGAATGCCTGGCCTGGCGAACTCGGTGTTCCACACGCAGTGCAATTCATTCCGCACTCTCCCCGTTTTGATGCGCCGCCTGCTGCGGCGGTCGCACGCACCATAACGCCTATCACCAGCCGACGCTCGGAGTTGCTGGGGCTGGGATAAGTGGAGACGATGGGACTCGAACCCACGACTTCCTGCATGCAAAGCAGGTGCTCTAGCCAACTGAGCTACGTCCCCGCGGCCCCGCGACGGTACCGCGTTCGGAAGCGGCCTACTGATACCCAACCATTATGTGTTCTACCCACGATGCCGGTGCCGCATTCATGAGCGTGCCGAGATCCCAGTAGTCCCACCACCGGATCACCAAGCCGTCGCGAATCTCGTGCACTGACACGAATGGAAGCGTCACGTGTTCACCGCTCGACCAATACCAATCTTCTGTGTGCTCGGTTATCACCATGTCGCCTTCGGCGATCATCAGACCATCGTTAAGCACGTAACGCTCTAACGGTTCAAGGCCGAGCCGTAGGCGCGCTTCGATGGCAGCCGGACCGCGCGCACCTTCTTCGGGTGCGGGTACGTCGGTGTAGTGGCCATCGGGCGCGAAGAACGCGGCGACTGCAGCGAAGTCACGCCGACCCAGCGTGGCCCAAAAGTTCTTGATTAGTTCTTTGTTGTCTTCGGCTTGGGTCATGGCGTTGCACGCTAGCGGTGTCGTGGCGGCAGTCGTGGCTAGGCGACTGGCACGCCTTCGAAGACCGCAGACTTCACTCCCCGCTCCGCGAGTTCAGCCAAGAAGGCTCGCGCGCTGACTATTTCTCCAAGGCCGTGCGTGCCGGTACTTGTCGCCACCAGTCCCGGTAACGCACCGCCGAGAGCAGCTGCGGTCACTGCCAATACGGTCCCCGCTGCCATCGCAGTCCGTTCAATCACGCCGTAGACAACAACCTCACGCCTCACGCCGCGCATTCCCCACACTTCGACGCGCAGCGCGCCCCATCCGTCGGATGCTGCCTTGCGCGGCCATGTGAATTTAGAGCTTGTTTCGAGGTCTGCGGAACTCGCTCTCACTATGTCGGCTCCAGGGAAAGCCGCACGCAACAAGCCGACCCCAGTTGCAACGAACGTTGTCTCGCGCGCGCCGACTGGGTCCGGGAACCACACCAACTCATGGCCGGATCGTTTCACCGATACAAGAACTCCTCCGGCCACCGCCATTGCGCGCTCTTTGCGCGCGCTCTTGTAGGTGGCGCGACACACGTTTCCCGCCACACCAAAGCGCGCGATGTTGATCTCATCTACCGAATCAAGCGCGTCGGCTGCATGGCGAGCGAGCACATCGGATAGACCGGGTGCGAGACCGGCTCCTACCACCACCGGTACTCCAGCGTCGCGAGTGGCAATGTTTAGAGCTTGAAGCGACGCAATGCCTGCCGGGTCATCGCCAGTCGAAACAAATGGAATGCCCGCGCGGACGGCGGCGGACGCAACAGAGGATTCAGCGTCTCCCGGAACCGCGCATGCGATGACATCGACTCCGTCGGGCAACGGTTGGTCGGGCGACCACTGAATTGCGGTTGCCAGCGGACCCATCGCTGCAGCGAGTGTTTCGCCTTGCTCCGCTCGTCGGCTCGCGATCAAGACGCTTTCGACGCCTTGCGTTTCTACTAACTGACGTGCTGCCCGGCTCGCTACTGCGCCAGCACCGACCAGGAACGCTGTCACGCCTGTCATCGGATGCTCACCGAAGGTCGGGCCCAGTAAGTTCTCGCCAACCGCCAGTTGTTGGCGGCACTCCGCCCTTGCCGCGCAGTCGAATCAGGAGTCCAGCGACTGCAGCAACAAACAAAACGATGATGGCCCTACGAAACGCGCGCATGTGCGGATCATATCTACGAAACGCCCAACCATTATCCGACTCGGTCTAACAGTGGGGCTAGTAAGAATCGAACTTACGACCTCATCCTTATCAGGGATGCGCTCTAACCGACTGAGCTATAGCCCCGGTGCGACCCGGCAGGGTACCAGCACCCTCTCCTAACGGCCGGTCCATGGCAGCACCGGGTCCGCAGCCTGGCCAGTGCGCCGTCAAAACTTAGGCGGCGATTCCACGAGGGTGGCTTCGACGCCACCGAGCACTTCGGCGAACAGGTTGTAGAGGGCGAAGCCGACAACGGTCACGACGGTGCCGAGCGCGGCAATCACCAAGCCGATCAATACCGATCCTTCGAGCGCAAGGATCGGCTCTAGGCGATAGTTCTTTGAACCGAGCAGTTTCCCTAAGAAACTCTCGACGTCGCCAATGACTCCGATCAGATCGGCAATCACCCAGAGAGCAATGCCCGCAGCAACGATCACCACCACCGATGCAACGTAAAAACACAGCGACAACTTGAGTACTGACGCGAGATCGAACTTGTTGATGCGAACGCGAGACTGACGAACCGCTCGAAAAGCCACCGGCTCCTCGCCTGTCGCGCCACGCCTCCGCTTTACCGGCGCGGGAGATTCCGGGGCTGGCGTCTCGCCCATGGGTTCTTCCATCGCGCTAGGCGTCCTCTCCCTCGTCGGCCTCGAGGACCGGAGCTACTGCCACGACGCTATCGCCTGCAGCGAGTGCTGCGACCTTTACTCCGGTTGCAACGCGACCTTGACTCGAGATGTCTTTCACGCCCGTGCGGATGATGTTGCCTGCCGATGAGAACACGAGTACCTCGTCGTCGGGTTGCACGGTAAACGCGGCAACCACTCCCTGGCGGCTCGCTGTGATCTTCATGCCGCGCACTCCCTGGCCACCGCGCCTTTGGCTATTGAACCTGTCCAGTTTCGTGCGCTTGCCATGACCACTCTCGCTCACGAAGAGCATCACGGAGTCGTCTTTTGCGACATCAACTGACACGACGGCATCGTCGGCATTTTTGAGTTTCATGCCGCGCACGCCTGCTGCCGCTCTACCCATTGATCGCACGTCGGTTTCGGTGAAGCGGATGGTCATGCCGTTGCGACTCACCATGAAAATGTCGCCATCGCCGATAGTTTGGATCACTCGCACCAGTTCGTCGCCGGGCTTGAGGTTGATGGCGATGAGTCCGGTACGTAGTGACGAGTCATACTCGCCCATTTTGGTCTTCTTGACTTGGCCGCGCTTGGTAGCGAAGAACAAGTACGCGCCATCTTCGTAAGTGCGCGTGTCGATGACTGCCTGGATGTGTTCTTCGGGTGCGAGGGCAATGAGGTTGACGAGAGCCGTGCCACGCGCGGTGCGCTCCTTCATCGGAATCTCGTGCGCGCGCAATCGGTAGACCCTGCCGCGGTTCGAGAAGAACAGCAGGTACGAATGTGCTGTCGTGGTGAGTAGGTGCTCTACATAGTCCTCGTCTTTGAGACTTGAGCCCCTTACTCCCCTACCGCCGCGGCCTTGCTTGCGGAATGCGTCCGAGGCGACGGTCTTCACGTAGCCCTTCTTGGAGAGCACCATCACGACCTCTTCGTCTTCGATGAGGTCGAGAACGTCTATGTCGCCCGAGTCGAACGTGATCTGCGTGCGGCGTTCGTTGGCGAACTTCTCGCGCACTTCGCCGATCTCAGTCTTGATTACACCTTCAAGCTTTTCACGGCTGCCGAGGATCGCGTTGAGATCTTTCATTTCGTTCGCGAGTTCGGCGAACTCGTCGCGCATCTTCTGGTGTTCTAGGTGCGCAAGACGCCGAAGTTGCATGTCAAGAATGTGGTTCGCCTGAATCTCAGAGAACTCGTATGGCTTCGCCATAAGTTGTGTGCGAGCCGCGTCCGCGCTTTCGGAATTTTCAATCAACGCGATGATGTCGTGAATGGATTCGAGGGCGCGGAGCAGACCTTCGAGGATGTGCGACCTCGCAGCCGCCTTGTCCAAGCGAAACTGAGTGCGACGCGTGATGACATCGACCTGATGCGCGATGTAGTGCTGCAGCGCCTGTTTGAGATTGAGCACCTTTGGGGCACCATCAACGAGGGCCAGCATGATTACGCCGAAACTGGTTTGCATGGTTGTGTGCTTATAGAGCTGGTTGAGAACCACTTGCGCGTTGGCATCACGTTTTAGATCGACAACCAGCCGGTACTCCCCACGCGAAGTTTCGTTGCGGACGTCACGGATGCCTTCGATCTTGCGGTCGCCTACCAACTCAGCGATCTTGGAGCCGATTACCTCTACTGAGGTCTGGTACGGAACTTCGGTAACCACGATGCGTTGACCGTTCTTGAATTCTTCGATCTCCGCGATTGCTCGCATCTTTATGGAGCCACGACCGGTGCGTGCTGCATCCTGAATGCCCGATCGCCCAAGAATGAGCGCACCACTCGGAAAGTCGGGTCCTTGCACAATGCCCATGAGGTCTTCGATCGTGGCGTCTGGGTTATCGATCAGGTGGACGGTCGCGTCGACCACTTCGCCCAAGTTGTGTGGCGGAATGTTGGTTGCCATACCGACTGCAATGCCGCCGCCGCCGTTGACGAGCAAGTTTGGAAACCGCGACGGAAGTACAACGGGCTCTTGGGTCTTGCCGTCGTAGGTGTCTGTGAAATCGACGGTGTTTTCATCGATGCCTTCGAGTATCTGCATAGCAATCGGAGCCAAGCGACACTCGGTGTTGTGATTTACAAAACCGTTCGCGAGAAACGCGTGATCATCTGAGTCGACGCGTATCGAATAAACTGGCTGCATGCCCGCTTCTTCTATTGACTGGACCTCGGCGTAATACCAAGCGTTGGTCACCAGCGGCGTAATCACACGCTTCACTTCGTCATTTGGTATGTGCGCAAAGATCTCGCGACCGAAGTCGCGTCCCCACCGATCAAGCGCGGAGATGTCGTGCTTTTCAAGCCACTTCTTGTCGGGCCCGCGTGTTCCACTTTCGAGACGCACGTAGGCGGCCATAAATGGGACTCTGTCGGTGGTCCGTTGACTCGGTCCCGCGGGCAAAGTATCGAGAATCGCCGTTAGTTTGGACTGCTTAGCGCCCCAAAATCCAATGTCTTGCGAAAACCGTGCCGCGTCGCGTCTGTTGCCAATTACAACCTTTGTCTCACCGTTGGCATGGCGCACTTGACGTGAGATCACTCCGAACTCAAGGAGAAGAACTTGCACATCATGGGCAAGCTGATCGCTAAACGTTGAGTACGAAATTTGAATCGTGTTCCGTCCGAGTGCCGAACACGAGCCGTCTCCCTCGAACAGCCCTTGTAGAAAAGCTTGCTTGGCGCCGAGCGGGGCCTGCCAAACAAACTCCGGAACGCACGTCTGCTCCCATCGCTGACCCGCCGCCAAAGCAAGCTGGACCTCGGAGTTTGTGGCCGTGAGATTGTCGCTGCGGGCCGCTCGTGAAATAACAACGACTGTGCCGGGAACCATTTCTTCGAGCAGGCGCCACTGAAGCATCGGCACGCCGGCGATGTTTTCTAGACAGAGCACCGGGTGATTTTGTGTACCGGTGATTTCGTATCCCTCCCGAGTACGGACGCGGAGGGTTGGGTGCTCGCCCGAGTGGAACAACGCGGTCGCCCTTACGGGTGCACCCTCGCGATCCGCAACCTTCAGATCAATCTCAACGGTCGAGTTCGGCAGTACTTCAGCGATTTCTCGGATGAGGGGTGTGCCGTATTCGGTTGCTATACGCGTATCGCCGGTTACGCAGTAACGCATAGCTCCCGGACGGTCGTTGGGGTCGGGGCTACCGAAGTTGCCCTTACCGTCTACCAAAGGATGGCGCAGCGAGAAGTCTTGCGCCATGCGAGCGAGCGCGTCATAAATCGACTGGTCGCCGTGCGGGTGGAAGTTACCCATCACATGACCAACCACCTGTGCCGACTTTGCGCGTTGCCGGTCTGGACGTAACCCGCGGTCATGCATGCCGTAAATGATCCTGCGGTGTACCGGCTTCAATCCATCGCGCGCGTCGGGCAGCGCGCGTGAAGTGATAACCGACATCGCATACTCAAGAAAGCTGCGCTCTACCTCTTCTTGAATCTCGATTGGTTCTACGTTTGGTTCGAGAGTGGGCTGGGTGCCTTCTGGCACGCCGTACCTCCTGTTAGGTGACTAAATATCGAGAAAACGAACGTCTGTGGCATTGGCCTGAATGAACTCGCGGCGGGTTTCGACGTTGTCGCCCATCAAGCGCGAGAAAATGTCGTCTGCAATTGCGGCATCTCCAACCGACACCTGCAACAACGAACGCGTTCCGGGATTCATGGTGGTTTCCCAAAGTTCCATGTAGTCCATCTCGCCGAGTCCCTTGAACCGCTGAAACTCACTCTTTCGATCTGGGTTCGCTTCGACAAAAGCCAAGCGTGCTGGTTCGTCTTTGAGGTACACCTTCTCCTTGCCGACCGCCACCGAAAACAGTGGCGGTTGAGCGACGTACACGAACCCGCGCATCACCATCTCTGGAAGGTGGCGGTAAAGGAACGTGAGCAGCAAGGTTCTGATGTGCGCTCCATCAACATCCGCGTCCGTGAGAATGATCACTTTGTGGTAGCGGGCTTTTGCAAGGTCAAACTCTTCACCGATGCCCGCGCCGATCGCCGTAATCAGCGCTTGAATCTCTTCGTTCTTGAGCATGCGATCTAGCCGCACGCGCTCAACGTTGAGAATCTTGCCGCGGATCGGCAAAATCGCTTGATACTCGCGGTCACGTGCTTGCTTGGCGGGGCCACCGGCACTGTCGCCCTCGACAATGAACAGTTCGGACCGCTCAGGATCGCGCGTTTGACAGTCGGCCAACTTGCCTGGCATGGAAGCCGAGTCCAGTAGCGACTTGCGTCGGGTTAGGTCACGCGCTTGGCGCGCTGCAAGGCGTGCCGTCGCGGCCTGCATTGCCTTGGCGGCGATCTGTTTGGATTCGGCAGGATGTTCTTCTAGCCACTCACCAAGTTTTTCGTTTGTGGCCTTCTCAACCATCGACCGCATGTGGGTGTTGCCGAGTTTGGACTTGGTCTGTCCTTCGAACTGCGGGTTACGCAACTTCACGGAGATGATCGCCGTGAGCCCCTCACGAATGTCTTCGCCGAGCAGGTTGGCGTCTTTCTCCTTGAGCAACGCCTTGCCGCGCGAGTACTTGTTGACCGCGTTGGTGAGCGCTTTCTTGAAGCCCTCTTCGTGCATGCCGCCTTCTGTGGTGGCGATGTTGTTGGCGAAACTGTGAATGCCTTCGTGGTATCCCGTGTTCCACTGCATCGCAATGTCGATCTCGGAATCGTCGTCCTTATCTTCGAATGAGATGACGCGCTTGAAGATCGGCTCCTTCGAGGCATTGAGGTGCCGCACAAAATCCACGATGCCGCCGGCGAACTTGAAGGTGGTCTCCGAGACGGGGTCGGTGCGCTGGTCTGTAAACCGAATCTCTAGACCCTTATTGAGGAAGGCCATCTCACGAAGCCGCTCAATAAGCGTTTGGGCGCGGAACTCGAGTTCTTCGAGGATGGTGGGGTCTGGCCAGAACGTGACCGTGGTACCTGTGCGCTTTGAATCACCCGTCTTGGTGAGCTTGCCTGTGGGCTTACCGCCGTTGGCAAAGCTCATCTCCCACTTGCCGCCGTCTCGGTGGATCTCTAGATCGAGTCGCGTAGAGAGTGCGTTTACAACCGAGACACCCACGCCGTGAAGACCGCCTGAAATCTTGTAGCCCTCGCCACCGAATTTTCCGCCTGCATGCAACACGGTGAGCACTATTTCTGCGGCGGACTTTTTCTTGTCTTCGGGGTGCGGGTCTACGGGGATGCCGCGGCCATCGTCTGAAACTCGGCATCCGCCATCGGCGAGCAGCGTCACGCCAACTTGCGTTGCATAGCCAGCCATCGCCTCGTCTACGGCGTTGTCTACGACCTCGTAAACAAGGTGGTGGAGACCGCTTAGACCGGTGGAGCCGATGTACATTCCGGGCCGTTCGCGGACCGGTTCTAGGCCCTTGAGAACGGTGATGTCTTTAGCCGCGTAGGCCACTCGCGCGCACCCTTTCGATGGTCGATAGAACGGCGAAATCTCGCAAGGTCTGCCTATGGGAACCCGGCTTCGATTTCTGGGTATTCAAGAGGCCGATTTCCGCGTAAAACCGCAGGTCAGAGGGGTAGTTGCTGTGTGGGCCATCCTACCAGAACCGTGTGACAATTTCGGTTTTGTTGGGAGGTTATTTCAGGCCAACGTCGGCCCTGTCCCGGGCACCTCTAGGGGCCCCACAGAGACCCTCACTTCGTGTACCTCGGCGATGGGTACCTCGGCCGCGATGCGTTCCACCAACACGCTGTCTAGATACTTGAGTTGGCCGGCCCAAGCTGGCCCATCGACGACAATCGCCAGCACTCCATCGCGTAGCGCTCGTGGCCTGCTGTGCGCAGCCAGCGCGTCGCCGACAAGGGATGGCCAAGCGGCTATCAGCGCGTCGATTGTGCCTGGCCTTCCCAAACCCAGGTCGCGACGTACCGCCCCCAACGCGTCACCGATCGGCCTCATGCTGTCGCTGCTCATACGGCGATTACCCGTCCACGCTCTACACGCAAGTGCGCGTCGACACGTACTCCAGGTGGCAATGGTGATGCTGTTGTTAGAAGTGTTTGCGTATTAGGAAGATTGGCGATCAACGCTTCTGATCGCTGCGGATCCAACTCACTGAACACATCGTCTAGCAGCAACACCGGATCTGCACCGACAACCTCGGCCACTACGCGGTGGCCTGCAAGACGCATAGCGAGTGCCAATGTGCGCTGTTCGCCCTGCGACCCATGATTGCGCGCGTCGAGGCCATCTAATTCAAGAAGCCAGTCATCCCTGTGGGGGCCAACCAGGCTCACCCCGCGGTCGATCTCTCTGCTCCGCAACACCTTGAGCCCTGCACGCATTCGAGCTTCCACGTCATCTGGCGTCAATGC